>JAWLHX010000021.1:0-63130 GCA_041690105.1 Phycisphaerae bacterium | reverse complement strand
TTCAGCGGCATCGACGCCTACATCGAGCCGAAGGCCCGCCGCCGCATTGAGCCGGACGGCTCGTGGGTGCTGCTGGATGCCGCCGGCGAAGTCTTCGCCCGCCTGCCGAAGGACGGCTTCTACTTTGACTTTGAGCGGCCGACGATGGCCCATACGCAGATCGACCCGAAGAAGTTCCGACCCTCCGATACGGTCAGCGATGCCGAGTTGGAGGACTTCGCCCGGCGGGCCCAGTACCTCCACGATAACACGGACAAGGCCATCTTCGGCTGGGGGGCCAGCATCTCCATGGTTGGACTCAGCGCCCTGTTGTCCGACAACATTACCCAGGGCTCGCTCGATGAATGGCTCTGCATGCTGATGACCGAGAAGGAGACGGCCACGGAGATGATGGGCCGCTCGACCGACGCCGCCATCGCCAGGGCCAGGCTGTACCACCAGGCGGCCGGCGACCGCGTGATGGTCTGGGGAATTGCCAGCGACGACGCCGGCACGCAGCGCACGGGACTGCTGAGGCCGGAACTGTTCGAAGAAATGATTCTGCCGCACTATCGCCGGTTCTGCGACTGGGTGCACGCCAACACCAGTTGGAAGACGTTCGTCCACTCCTGCGGCAGCGTCTACGACTATATCGACGGCTGGATCGACGCCGGGGTCGACATCCTCAACCCGGTGCAGATTTCGGCCTTCCAGATGGAGCCCCAGCGGCTGATGCGCGAGTTTGGCGGCAAGGTCGTCTTCTGGGGCGGCGGCTGCGAGACTCAGCAGGTGCTGCCACTGGCCTCGCCGACGGAAATCCGCGAGCATGTGCGGCAGAATATCGAGACCTTCGGCGCCGGCCCGGGCGGCTTCGTCTTCACGCAGGTGCACAACATCCAGCCGAACGTGCCGCCGGAGAACGTCGAGGCGATGCTCGCGGCGGCTTATGAATTTGGTGGGCGGAAGTGAGTGGACAGGGCGTGGCTGGCCCGGCAGGAGAGCCTCAACACGGCACACTTTGGCGCCGGCTTCGCCGTCGCTCCAAAGTGTGGCACCCGGCAATCCCTTTTTTCAGGAGTCGACATCATGAGCAACATCGCAGGTCTCAAAGTCACCAGGTCCGTCATCGTCAGCGGTATCATCTGGCTGGCAGCGCTGCTGCTGGCTTTCATTATCGTGCTCATTGGGACCCTTAGCATTGAGTCAAAGCATTCTGGTGGCCCCGGCAGTGCCATGCAGTGGTACATGCTCTTCGTCGGCGGCATCCTCCTGCTGGCCGGCCTGCTCGTCACGCTGTTTGAGATCATCCTCGGCAGTCCGCTCCATCGCCTCATGCGAGCCGTCATCATTCTGGTTGTCGGCCTGAACCTGCTCATCCGCGACGGCATGGCTGTCCTGGCCCTGGTTGCAGCCGTAGGCGTCGAAGCCTACCTGCTGCGCCACGGCATCGCCAAACCTGCCGAAAGCGATGAGCCCGCCGCTCCCGTGCCGACCAGCACCCCGGCCGCCCAGCCGACAACGCCGCCGGCTCAGCAGCCTTAACCGCCGCACCGCAATGCACCCGTGCCACGGTGGACGGTCTCCCGCCGTGGCCGGGGTAGAGGGGGCAGCCATCACGCACACTTTGGCGCCGGCTGCGCCGTCGCTCCAAAGTGTGGCACCCTGGGAGCCTGTGCATAATGTCGGGATGATATCAGCCGGGTGGGCTCGCGGCTGTATGCGAGCCTGGTGCCATGGTCTGACGAAGTCAGGTTATGATAACCCCCTGAAGTCGGCATGGCAGCGGGCACCCGGCTTATGTGGCACCCAAGATAGACATTGTGCTGCGGACTTGTGCATGGCCTGACTTCGTCAGACCATGGCACCGGGCTGGCATTCGGCACACTTTGGCAAAATGTGGCACCCGGCACCGGGGAGAGGCATGGAGGTCAGTGTTCTGGCATAGGCTGCACCAGTGAATATGCAGGGGAACAGAATTCTCCTATGCAAATTCTAAAAAGATTGGGCTCCTCTCCCTCCCGAAAGGGAAGCTCAAGCCTCAGTGTGACGACTTCATCCGGTTTGACAGGCAGTAGAGGAAAGGCCCCAGTATGCAGCCGCATCACGTGGCGCCACTGATCTCCTTCGCTTGCCTCAAGCCTAACGGCGTATGGATAGAGCTCCCCCTGGTAATGGGGCCACATCAATTCCTTGCCCGAACTATTCCTGATCTTGAAGAACACAATGTTTGTGCCGCTAGCCGTTGTCTCCTGGTGAAAGAGGTCAAAAGTGACCATCTGAGGCGACCTTTCTGCTGTTTGCTCAATTTCGTCAGGTCGTGTGGCCGTGTCCTGGGCCGAAGGATTTTGGCACCCGCAGATGGCACAAACAAGCAGGACTAAGCTGGTCATGTTGAGCCAATACATATGTTACCTCTCCTTCACAGTCTCCGGGTAATCGGCTTGGCCTGGTGCCATGGTCTGACGAAGTCGGGCCGTGATAACCCACTGAAGTCGCCAGGGCGGCGGGCACCCGGCCTGTGAATTTGGCAGGCGGTAAGGGGCGGATCGGGCATGGTAATCCCGGCATGACGCCCCCGGCGTCGGCACACTTTGGCGCCGGCGGTGCCGTCGCTCCAAAGTGTGGCACCCGGCTTATGCCTGCTGCTCAACTCGCACCACCTCAAATGCTTAAAGTCCTCCACAATAAGCCGCCAGCACTCTTTGTCGATAAATATGTTCCCACACTTGCATCCACCGGTCTCTCGTGGCACTGACCGGATCGTTGCTCCGCACAGAGTGCAGCGATACAGCAGATCATTATCCTTGGGAACTTGCGACGTATTTGTGTACCCACTTCCGATTGGTTCAAAGTGCAAGCCACTCATTTAATTGCCTCGTGCATTAAAGCGTGCGTAACACCGACTCGACAGGTAGTCGTTCCGCGGCCTGGTGCCATGGTCTGACGAAGTCAGGTTATGATAACCCCTGAAGTCGCCATGGCAGCGGGCACCCGGCTTATGCCGCCAGCACCCACAAACGAGTTTGTGGGTGGCACCCAAGATAGACATTGTGCTGCGGACTTGTTCATGGCCTGACTTCGTCAGACCATGGCACCGGGCGTCTTTCCATGCTCCGGCGGTGAAGCCGGTGAGTTCGTTGACGCGTCCGCGTGGGTCGCGAACAGCCACGACGCTCCTATTGAGGTTGTCGGGAGGCGTATTTGAGGCACAATGCCCGTATTCGCTTCTGTTCGTCATTCCATTCAAATTCCGGCCATAGCACTTCATGAGCCTGTATCATTGCTGCGACAGACTCAAAAATCACCATCACGGCCCCACGAGTTTCCTCTGAATCAGCCGCTTGCTCCAATTGGCGCCACAGGGTCTGGTGTCTCAGCAAATAGTCCAACCTCTCGTGATTCATCTGAACACCTCTTGCTGGATCGGCTGGCTCCGATGGTAACTTGTGCCACGTCACCTTCCAGCCGTCCTGTACTTGCTCACCGAAGGTAAGCTCTAAGTTAGCATTGTAATAAGGGTACGCATCAGCAAATTCTTGAGCCTCCCTACGCGTCTGAACCCACCAAGAATGATCATCCCCGCCAAGAACAACAAATTCGTAGCCTTTGGCAAAGAGTAGAGTGCCGCCACGCTCATTGCGCACGAAGAAAGGCAGAATACCCCTCTGCTTCCTCAAAGGATAACAATATTCAGCGTGGGGCGCTCTCGTCAACAGAAGCTCCTGAACCTGAAAAGATCCCGCGGAAGCACAGGGCGACTCACTCAGCAGACGCCAACCACAGGACCGCACATAGCAGAGACTCACCAGCGATTGCGGCCCATCCTCATAAAACAAACGGCCACTTCCGCCTTGGACATCAAAAGACCGCACACAGCCGCTACATAGCACAATTGAAATTCCTACAAAAAAAACATAGCGTGCGATAATCATGGTGACGTTCCGTTTCCCTTTAGTGCGATGCCTGGTGCCATGGTCTGACGAAGTCGGGCCGTGATAACCCACTGAAGTCGCCAGGGCATCCCGCTGGCAACGGCATGCGTTTATATTACAATTCTCTGCCGGGCAGCACAATCCGGAAACAACGGCAATGGCAGTGGGGCGTTGGGCGTGGCGGCGATCGTGTTTTTAATGGCTACATGGGCGGGTGGATTTTATAATTGACGGTTTGCCTGGCCCGGTCGGGCTTTGGGCGTTTGATTATTGGCGAAGACCGGCGGCCTTGCGCGTAAAGCAGGGTGGCAGTGGGGTTCGCAACAGCATAATGCAAGAGGAGTAGATGAGCATGGAGTTCGAGAAAGCAGACCGTTTGAACGCGTTGCCGCCGTATCTGTTTGCCGAGATTGACCGCAAGAAGAAGGCGGCCATTGCTGCCGGGCGGCCCATTCTGAACCTGGGCATCGGCGATCCGGACAAGCCGACCATGCAGTTCATCATTAATGCCCTGACGGAGGCGGTGCAGGATCCGGCCACCCATCAGTATGCCCTTGATGAGGGCGACCCGAAGTTGCGGCAGACGATTGCCACGTGGTTCAAGGGGCGGTTCGGGGTCGAGTTGGACAGCCGGACGCAGATTCTGCCGACCATCGGCTCGAAGGAGGCCATTGCCCACTTCCCGCTGGCGGTGGTCAACCCGGGCGACGTGGTGTTGTATAGCGAACCGGGGTATCCGGTGTATCGGTCGAGTGCGATTTTCGCCGGGGCCGAGCCGGTGGCCATGCCGTTGCTGGCGGAGAACGATTTTCTGCCCGACCTGTCGGCCATACCGGCTGATAAGCTGAAGCGGGCCCGGCTGATGTTCATCAACTACCCGAATAACCCGACCTCGGCCGTGGCTACCGAGGCCTTCTTCCGCGACGTGGTGGATTTCGCCCGCAAGCACAACATAATCATTGCCCAGGATGCAGCTTATACCGAGCTGTATTTTGAGGATCGGGACAAGCCGATGAGCATCCTGCAGGTGCCGGGCGCCGATGAAGTGGCGCTGGAGTTCCACAGCTTCTCGAAGACTTTCAACATGACGGGCTGGCGTCTGGGCTGGGTGTGCGGCAATCAGTCGCTGGTGGCGGCCTTGCAGAAGATCAAGAGCAACCTCGATAGCGGGATTTTCACGGCTATTCAGCGGGCGGGCACGGTGGCCCTGGAAGGTTACGGGCGTCCGGAGTTGCAGGGTCTGCGTAAGATGTATCGCGACCGGCGCGATGCTCTGGTCAAGGGGTTGAGGAGCGTGGGCCTGGAGCCGAACGTGCCGCTGGCGACGTTTTATGTGTGGGTGCGTTGCCCGGAGGATACGACCAGCCTGGAGATGGCGGCGGCGTTGCTGGAGAAGTGCGACATTGTGGCCACGCCGGGTGTTGGCTTTGGTCCGAGCGGGGATGGGTATGTGCGATTTGCCCTGACGGTTGACGTGCCGAAGATTGAAGAGGCGGTGCAGCGGATTGGCAAGCTGAACTTGCGTTGAGGTGCGTGGGGGGTTAGTTTCGCCAGGACGGCAGCGGCAACGGCAGAAGAGGCATCCCCCGGCAGTGCCGGGGGCTTCAACGGCAACGGCAACGGCAACGGCGACACCCTCACCTGTCTCCGGCTTGCGCCGGAGACATCCTCTCCCGTCAAGGGAGAGGGGTTAGCGGCAACGGCAGCGGCATGCACCTATAAGTCAGCCGAGGAGGCATAGTGTTACGGGGCTTGATCATGGCCTGACTTCGTCAGACCATGGCACCGAACAGAGGCATCCCCCGGCAGCGCCGGGGGCTTCAACGGCAGCGGCCACGGCAGCGGCAACGCGCGACACCCTCACCTGTCTCCGGCTTGCGCCGGAGACATCCTCTCCCGTCAAGGGAGAGGGGTTAGCAGCAACGGCAGCGGCAACGGCAGAAGAGGCATCCCCCGGCAGTGCCGGGGGCTTCAGCGGCCACAGCCACAGCAACGGCCACAGTTAGTGCCATTGGGTTTTGGGAGGCGGATGGGGCGGGCATTTATTGGCATTGGCAGTAATGTTGGCGATCGGCGTGGCCAGGTGCGGGCGGCGCTTGAGGCGCTTGAGGCTCGCGAGTTGGTTTCGGTTTCGGTGGTGAGTCCACTTTTTGAGACCGAGCCTGTGGGTGGTCCGCCGGGGCAGGGCAGTTTTGTCAATGCGGCGGCCGAGCTTCAGACCGAGCTTGAGCCGCTGGAACTGCTGGACGTTCTGCTTGATGTTGAGCACGAACTTGGCCGTCGCCGGACGGGTCACTGGCAGAGCCGGGTTATCGACCTGGACCTGTTATTGTACGACGAGCGGGTGGTTGCCCATCCGCGACTGAACGTTCCGCACCTTCGGTTTCGGGAGCGGCGATTTGTGCTCGAGCCTCTTGCGTCCATTGCCGCGGAGGCGGTCGACCCTGTCTCGGGTCTGACGGTGCAGCAACTACTGGATCGGCTGAGATGAGCGCATTTGAGCACAAGTTCAGTTTCGACCGCGAGCGTGGGACATACTCGGTCACGGCCGGGGCGTGGGGTTTAAGTGGGGCCAGCGTGCAGGTTCTGCTGGAGGACCGCGACCTTGACAGCGCCCAGATGTTGGTTGAGTCGGTCTCGGACGAAGCTGGCCAGTGGCCGCAGATGGGGGCGGGTCGGGTCGAGCGTATTGTCTTTGATGGCGGGCCTGGTATTGGGTTGGAGCTTGAAGCCTTTACGCCGGACGACCGGCACTGCGTTCTGCTGCGCATGCGTCTGACGAATCGTTCGCAGCAGCCAATGCGGGTTCTGACCTTACAGCCGCTGGTTGTCGAGGGCGAGGGCGGGGGCCTGGAGCTTGGCGGCCCGCGTAATGACTGGACGGTTTTGCGCGAGGGCTGGCATAGCTGGTCGGCCTCGGGTCCGGTCCGGCTGGCCGAGGCCCTGGAATCGGACGAACACCCGTGGGAACTGGGCCCGGAGTTGCAGGGGCTGATAGGTCTTGGCTCGGTGACCAGCGACCGCGTGACGTTGGTGCAGGGTTCGGCTGACGATTCACCGTGTCTGCTGGCAGGGTGGCTGGACAATCAGAAATACTTCGGCTCGGTGGTTGTCGGTCATGCCCAGTTGCGTGCCCTGGCCCTGACGGATTGGGCGGAGGTCGCTCCGGGCGAGGTGCTCGAAACGTCGCCACTGGTGCTGCTGCTTGGCTCGCACGGTCCGCCGCTGCTGGAGTGGTATGGCGAGCAGTTTGGTCGGCGGATGCAGGCTTTGCCTTATCGGCCGGAGGTTGACGGAAGTCCGGCCGAGGCGAAGACGGTCAGTGGCTGGCTGTCGTGGTACAGCGGGCTTGGCAGCGACATCAGCGCCGAGCGCCTGAGCCGCAATTTGCAGCAGTATCAGTCTCAGGCCGAGCGTTGGCGTCTGCGAAGCTGGGTAATAGACGATGGCTGGCAGAGCGTGGCCGGCGACTGGCTGACGGTCAATCATCAGCGTTTTCCGCAGGGCATGAAGCAGATGGCCGACGAGATTCGGCGCTGCGGCCTTGAGCCGGGGCTGTGGGTGGCTCCGTTCATGGTGAGCCAGGCCAGCATGCTGGCCCGCGAACACCCTGACTGGCTGATGCGCGACGAAGGTGGCGAGCTTCTGTCGGTGTTCAACATGCCTGAGGAGTCGCACTGGCGGGGCCGGCAGTATGTGCTTGATGTGACTCATCCGCAGGCTGCCGAATACGTGGCCGAGGTGGTACGCACGATGGTTCGGCAGTGGGGCTTCAGCCTGATCAAGGCCGATTTTCTGTTCGTCATTGCGGTGCACGGCCTGCGGCACGACATGTCGCTGTCGCGCTGCGAGGTAATGCGTCGCGGCCTCGAGATTCTGCGTCGCGAGATGGGCGAACGTTTTCTGCTTGGCTGCGGCTGTCCGCTTGGGCCGGCCGTTGGCGTGGTCGATGCCATGCGCATCGGCCCCGACGTTGCCGAGCATTGGCACGACGATCATGCTTCCAGCCCCGCCACCGGCAACGCGGTGCGCAACACCATAGCCCGCTACTGGCAGCACAACAGGCTCTACATGAACGATGCCGACGCCCTGATGGTGCGTCAGGTGGAGACGCAGTTGAATCTGGAAGAGGTGCGTACGCTGGCGACGGTTGTGGCCATGAGCGGCGGACTGATGATGTGGAGCGACGTGCTGGACTCGGTGAGCGAGGACCGGCGTCTCATTCTGGATAAGGTTCTGCCGGTGTGGCCGCATGCTGCCCGCCCTGTTGATCTGATGCACTCGACGCACAGCACCACCTTGCATTGGCGTTTTGTGCAGGGCGACAGCCAATGGGACGTCGTGGCCCTGGTGAATCTGTCGGATTACCGCAGCGACATGGAGATATCGCTTGCTGACCTTGGGCTTTCGGGGCGGGCGTATCATGTATTCGAGTTGTGGCGCGAGCGGTACCACGGACGCACCTCGCGCAATGTTGTCATAAGGGGCGTTCCGGCTCATGGGGTGCGGGTAGTGGCCCTGCGGCCGGCGGAAGAGCGGCTCTGTTTTCTGGGCAGCACGCTGCACGTGACTATGGACGCCTTCTTCTGCCAGGTGCAGGAGCGAGGGCTGGCCTGCGACGTCAGCCTGTCGAATCGTTATCCTCGGCGTGGCCGGCTTTTTCTGTGGGCTCCGGAGGGCTACGTGGTACATACCTCCAGCGGCCAATTAACGCCCCGGCGCGATGGAAGTTGGTCGATCGAGGTGGATACCGAGACGGTTACTGACTATAATTTCGAAGCGATACGGGGCGCGGCTGGCAGTTGACTGTAGCGGGCCGATAGGTGACAGCGAGTTGTCTGTAGTCCGGCAGAGCTTCAGGACATGTGCGGCGCCCCGCTGCAAAGGGGGAGAGGATAAATGGCAGAGGTAATACGAACGAAACAGGAGTTGCGGCAAAGGCTTGGCGAGGCTCGCCGGGCGGGCAAGCGGATAGGCCTGGTGCCGACCATGGGCGCCCTTCATGCGGGGCATCGGCAGCTGATTGAGGCTTGCGTGGCCGACAGCGACCTGACGGTGGTGAGCATATTCGTCAACCCGACGCAGTTTGGAGCGGACGAGGACTTCGACCGTTATCCGCGGCAACTCGAGGCCGATGAAGGGCTGATAGACGAGGCCGGTGGCGATATTATTTTCGTTCCCGCGGCTGAGGAGATGTATGCCGAGGGGCAGACGGCCTGGGTTGAGGAAGAGCGGCTGGCCGAGGGCTTGTGCGGCGCCCGGCGTCCGGGTCATTTCCGTGGCGTGCTGACGGTATGCGCCAAGCTGTTCAACATTGTCGAGCCGGCGGTGGCCTACTTCGGCAAGAAGGATTACCAGCAATTCCGAGTCATCGAACGGATGGTTCGGGACCTTGATTTTCCGCTCGAGATTCGCGGCGTCGAGACGGTTCGCGAGTCGGACGGGTTGGCCCTTTCGAGCCGCAATGAGTATCTGACGCCGGAGCAGCGGCAGCACGCTCTGGGCATCAGCCGGGCCCTTAAGCAGGGGCGCATGCTGATTCAGGATGGCGAGCGCAGCACCCGCGTTGTGGTTGATGTTGTGCGCTCGGAGTTGCTGCGCGAGGGTGGATTGCGGATCGATTACATCGAACTGGTTGATGCCGAAACGCTGGAGCCGGCCTTTCCGCTGAGCGGGCGGGTGCTGATAGCAGTTGCCGCCTTCGCCGATAAGACGCGGCTGATTGATAATGTTGAGGTCGAGTGTCCGCCGGAGAGCGATGCCGACGCAAGTGCAGGATAAGAGCTGGGGAGAAGTCAATGTTCATAAAGATGCTACGCGGCAAGATTCACCGGGCAACGGTTACCGATAAGCACGTTGGCTACAATGGCAGCATAACGGTCGATCCGCTGCTGCTGGAGAAGAGCGGGCTGAAGGTTGGCGAGGCGGTGCAGGTCTGCAATATCAACAATGGCACTCGACACGAGACTTACACCCAGCGCGGCGAGCCGGGGCAGGGCCAGATTGTGCTCAACGGTGCGGCGGCCCGCCTGGGCGAAGTTGGCGACCTGGTGATAATCATGGGCTTCGCCTATTGCACGGGCGAGGAGGCCGAGGCCATCGAGCCAAAAATTGTGCTGGTTGACGAGCGCAATCAGTTCACGAAGTATCTGACCAGAAAATAGATATGCCGGTGCCGCAGTGCGAGCCGGATGGGTTTCGGGCAGTTGCTGCGGGTGCGGGGCAACGCAGGCTCGGGCGGCTCAAGAAATCGTGGTGCGTGGCAGTATCAGGGGCGGCTGCCTTTGGCTGACGCAGGTGGGGCCGCTAATGGGGAGTGGTAAGTTAAATGTTTCCAACTCTGTTCAAAATTCCGCTGCCTGACGTTAGCTGGCTGCCGCCGCAGATTGAGATTCGCGGCTACGGCCTGATGCTCGCCCTGGGTTTCATATCGGCCATTCTGGTGGCAATGTGGCGCTGCCGCCGCGAGGGCGAGAGCCCGGAGCACATCTATAATCTGGGCATTATGGCCATTGTCGGTGGCGTAGTGGGGGCGCGGTTCTTCGACGTTCTGGAGTATGCCGGCAAGCCTCCGCGCAATCTTTACGTCGACTGGACAGCCGGCTTCAACATTTTCGATGGCGGCGTGGGCGTCAAGTGGCTGCTCATCGGGCTTATTGCCGGCGGCGTGCTGGCCCTGTTCCGCGTACTGCCGTGGACGCAGGGCGGCAGCAATCGGCGGCGGTGGATAATGGTGGCCGCCTGGGCTGTGGTGCTGGGGCTGGTCGGTGGCCGAGCGCAGCACATACTGGAGGCCCGCGGAGCAGCCGAGGCGGCGCAGCAGGCGGGGGCCGAGGTCGGGCGACTGCCTTACCAGGGGTTCATCGAGGCACTTGAAATCACCACCGGCGGGCTGACCGTCTACGGCGGACTGATTCTGGCCACGCTGCTGATAGTTCCGTACCTGGTTGTGCTGAATCGGCGACATGGCATCAATCCGCTGAAACTGGCGGACATAATTGCTCCGAGCTTGGCCCTCGGTCTGGCCTTTGGCCGCATGGGATGCTTCTTCAATGGTTGCTGCTGGGGCGGTCCGAGCGACTTGCCGTGGGCCTTCATCTGGCCGACCGGTTCGTTGCCGCACAACGCCTTGGGGGCGGTTCCGCTGCATCCGGCCCAAATCTACGGTGTGATTAACGCCCTGCTGCTGTTTCTGCTGCTGCACCTGGCTTACCGCCATCGCCCGCGGCACGGTGTTCTCATGGGCGCTTTCTTCGGGCTTTACGCCATCAGCCGCTTTCTGCTGGAGTGGCTGCGTCTGGACGAGCCGAAGGAGTATGCCGGGGGCTTGAATCTGACAATTTCGCAGACAGTCAGCCTGGTGGCGCTGGTGCCGATTATCCTGTACTTCCTGATTTTGCCGCGGCTGAAGGCTTCGCGCATTACGGCGGACGAAGCCTCCGCGTCCGATGTCGGCACCGCTGCCGCAGGTGGCGCCAAGCTACCCAAGGCCCGGCCGCAGAGTGCGGATAAGGCCTCGAGCAAATGAGGTTGCCCGCCCCGGTGCTGGTGCCGGTTGTCGGTGCCGGGTGCCGGCGCGGCGACAGGCTGAGCTGGCATCAATCAGTTGCACGCTGTGAAGCGGTATTAGTGGCTGCATGGCCAACACGTCCCATCTATGACGAAAGGATTATTGCGTGACCTCTCCCGATCCGCGCACCCTCGTGCGTCCGACTCCCGGCGAAAGCAACTGGTTTATCCGCGAACGTTTCGGCCTGTTCATCCACTGGGGGCTGTATGCCCTGGGGGCCCGGCACGAATGGCTGAAGAGTCGCGAGCAGATGGATGACGAGCGGTATCGGCGATATTTTGAGCACTTCGACCCCGACCTGTACGACCCGCGGGCCTGGGCTCGGGCGGCGGCGGGCGCGGGCATGAAGTATTTCGTCATCACCACCAAGCACCATGAGGGATTTGCCCTGTGGGATAGCGATCTGACCGATTACAAGGCCACGAACGCTCCTGTTGGGCGCGATCTTCTGTCGCCCATGGTCAGGGCCTTCCGCGAGGAGAACATGCGCGTCGGCTTCTACCATTCGCTCATCGACTGGCACCACGATCAGTACCTGGTCGATCCGTACAACCACCCGCAACGCCAGCATCCGGAGCGGGCCCGGCTGAACGAGGGGCGCGATCAGGCCAAGTACGCCAAGTTTCTGCATGGCCAGGTGCGCGAACTGCTGACCAGGTTCGGCAAGATCGACGTAATGTGGTTCGACTTCAGCTTTGGCGTTGACGACCCGGAAGGCAAGGGCCACCAGGCCTGGCAGAGCGAGAAGCTTTACAGCATGGTCCGCGAGCTTCAGCCGCACATATTGCTGGATGATCGGCTGGACCTGCCCGAGGGCTGGGACTTTAAGACTCCGGAGCAGTTTCAGCCGCGGCAATGGATAACGGTGGATGGGCAGCCGGTCGTCTGGGAGGCCTGCCAGACGTTCAGCGGTGCGTGGGGTTACCATCGCGACGAGGCCTCGTGGAAGAGCGTTGATCAGCTGGTGCAGATGCTGGTGGACACGGTCTCCAAGGGCGGTAACCTTCTGCTGAACGTGGGGCCGACCGGGCGGGGCGAGTTCGACGAGCGTGCACTGCAGCGGCTCGAGGCCATGGGCAAGTGGATGAAATACCATGGGCGCAGTATCTATGGCTGCACGGCAGCCCCGGCCGAGTACAAGTGCCCGCAGGATTGCCGACTGACCTGGAACCCGGACACGCGGCGACTGTACCTTCACGTTTTCGCCTGGCCCTTCAAGCATATTCACATGGATGGTATGGCCGGCAAGGTGGAGTATGCCCAACTGCTGAACGACGCCTCGGAAGTGCAGATGCAGCTCGACCCGTGGGTGGCGGCTCAGCACGGCGGCAAGGCATCGCCCGAAACCCTCACCCTGACGCTGCCGGTGCACAAGCCTGACGTGACCGTGCCGGTGATTGAACTGTTCATGAAGTAGCAGGCTGGCGGTGTCGTTCGGCACCAGTGGAAGCAATCGAAAAGCACGGTCGGAGGAGAATTCCGGCCGTGCTTAATGTTTGTGCTGGCCCTCGGCCTAGGGGCGACAGCGGCAAAAAAAGATGCCCGCGCCACACAATCGCGGGGCGCGGGCATTGTTGCTTTGTTTGCGACAAATGGCTGCTACTTCAGCTTGGCTTCGACTTCCGAAGCGATTACAAAGAGCCGCTTGGTGCGTTCCTGCCAGCCTGAGTCGACGAACCAGTCGTGGCCCTTGTTGTCGGCATCGCTGCGCATGCGGCGGGCCGAGCCATCCCAGAAGCCCGGCATATCGACGCCGGTCTTGCTGAGTCCGCCCCAGAGGGCTTCGTACATGCTGCGGCCCGAGATTACGCCCAGCTTTTCCAGCTGATCGTTATCGGTCCAGTAGCTGAGCCACATGGCCCGCTGGTGCTCGTCCAGAATGGTCTGGGCCCGCTTGGCCAGATCGTCGCCCAGCTTCGCCTTCTTCTCCTCGTCCAGCAGTGCATCCTGGATGAAGATGCGTGCTTCGGATTCCTGCACGCCCTCGCGCAGGTTAGCCAGGCGGGCGGTGCCTACCGGGCCATTGGGTCCGGGAGCCAGCAGGTAGTTGCTGATGTTCAGGCCGCGCCAGTGGTTTTCCGGGTAGCGGACGAAGGCCTGGCCCACGCGGCGGCCACGCGGATCGCGGATGACGCTCCAGAAGTCGGCCCCGATACGACCAACGCCGCGCTGGTTGCCGGTAATGTTCATTTGCGGCATAAGCCTGATTCGCAGGGCCTTGCCGTTCATCAGCCCGAAGCGGTCGAGATAAACCCGATCTTCCGGCACCTGCCAGCCCTGCAGCCGGTCCGGTTGAATATTAACCTGGTAAATCAGGCTGTAGGCATGGGCCTCGTAACGGATGTCGCCGACGCCGCTGAGGATGTTGTTCGGCGAGGGCTTGCCGTGCGTGCGCTGGTAATGGGCATGGCAAACCCACGACAGCCCGCTCACCTCGTTCAGGAATTCAATCTCTTCGCGCGACGGCTCAAGGTCGTTGACCATGCCCAGCACCATGGCGTCTTCCAGACCGCGGCGCTTCATGCGTTCGCGCAGCTCCTTGTAGACGGGGGCCCAGATTTCCTTGCTCTTGGGGTCGGTGTAGAGCGGCAGGCCGCCCGGCTCGGTCTCGCCCGTCTCTTCGTTCAGCATGGTTACGGTAAGACCCTGTTGCCGCATGTCCCACCGCTGCTGGGCCTGTCCGGGCTCCTTGGGTCGCTCTTCGAAAGACGTTTTACGATGCTTCAGCACCATGTAGGCGTCCCAGGCGTAGAAGACCACCAGGTCCAGATCCTTGTCCAGGTGCTCCTGGGCCACATCCAGGTACTTCTCCATGATGGTGTAATCGGCCTTGTAGCTGCCGTCTTTCTGCTTGATCCAGCGGACCATCGACTCGCTGTTGCCCTGGTTGGTGTTGCGCAGCAGCGGTATGTAAACGATGCGGCTGCCGGTGGGGCGGATGAGCTGGAAGCTCTGGCCGATGAGTTCCCAGTGCCTGTCGGACCAGAGCGGCACGTCGTATTCCAGTGCCAGGGTGTCGGGCGACTGAATCATTTCGATCCAGGTGCGCTGCTGTTTCGGGTCGGGCAGTCGCCAGTCGGCAACCGTAAGCTCGACCGGAATGGTCTTGGCGGGCAGGCCTTCGGCCTCCACCGTAAGCTGGCCCCGATAGAGGCCTGGCTTGGCGTCTTCGGGCACCTTTACGGTAATCCAGACGCCGACCAGTGCCGGCTGGTTTTTCAAAGGTTCGACCTCTGCCGGTGGCTCTTTCAGCAGAATATCCAGGCCGCCCGGTCCACCGCCGACGCTATTCCAGGATATGGCGTACTGCAAAACAGTCTGGTCGAGCGGAATTTTCGCCCCATCGCCGACCAGTTCGGCAGTCGAGGCTTTGACGCCGACGATTTTCTCTGCCGACTTAAGTGCAACCGCACCGGAGAAAGTACCGTTGCGGGCGCCAACAATGGTGATGGTCTTGAGCGGGGCCGGTTCGACCTCGCGATAGGCGTCGCCCAGAACCTCGTAATTGAATACTGTGACCTCCGCACCCGTTGCGACGGGCACGGCAAGCGTGGCGGCAAGCACAATTGCCGCACACAGTGCTGAGAATCTCATCGGTGTCATCCTGCGTTCTCCCTGAAGGTAATTTTACGCATCTGCCGCTGGAAACAATCGCTCCCCGCGCACCCGCCAAGGGGCGCGCGACTATTGCTGCGGTGTCAGGTGTGTAAACACCCCGTCCGGCCTGTGGTGTCGAAACATCCGACGAAAAAATCGCAATGGATGTGCGGGAGGTTGCCCGGCGTGGCTGCCGCCTGCCTGTTATCGCGAGGGTCCTATTCGGCGGCGTCTTCCGGCGGTGGCGGCGGAACCTGCAGGACGATGTCATCCTCATCCGTATCGAAAGTCCTCTTGCCGCCATCGTCCTGGCCATTCGGGCCGACGCTGTAGAGCAGGTAGCCGGTTTTATCGTCGGCCAGCTTGTAAATGAGCGGCTTGCCGGAAAAATCATCCACCGGCACCTCGCTCAGCAGATCGGGCACAAGTTTATCGAGGCTCTCGGGATAGTTGCCGCGCTCAGCCTTGTAGATGGACAGGGCCAGGCCGGTGAGCATCAGCTTGTAAGTGACCTGCTCGCGATTGACGCTCTCTTCGGTACCGTATATTGCAGGTATAAGAAGGTTACTAAAGATTGCGCCAATGGCTTCACTGGCATGCTTACGGCCGAAAACGCCACCCACGGCATAGACAGGACCATAGACATGCGGCATGCGGGCTCTTGACTGGAGCATGCGTTTTTCATGTTGTGCGACGGCAGATTGATAGGCGGCCGGTTCTTTAACGCGATCAATGCCCGCAATGGCAACAAGCTCATCATATGACTGGTTCAGATTCCTCAAAATAATATTGATGTCGTATTGTGGTGGAATCCTGCTCATTCCGCGATAGGTGCCCAAGGCCGCATCGAGGCCGAAAAACCTTTCGCCCTTGTCCAAGGTCTGTTTCAAATCACCGACGGGCGGAAGTTGCTGCAATTCTTTCAGAACCTCGCGGCCAAGCCGTGGCGGCAACTGCTTACGGGCCAGAATGTCCATGCCCATCTGGTTGCCCATGCCGGAATTTGCATAGGCAATAAGCAGAGCTATCAGCGACGGCGACTGGGACTGGTGCCGGGCCAGCCGGAGCATTATCAAAATGTCCTTCCAAGCGGCAGCCGTGTCGGATTTGCTCAAGCCGAGGAGAGCCCGGCCCCTGAGCAGGTTGGCGCTATCAAAGGTACTGCCCATGTTGCTGCTCCCCAGCATTGCGGTCAGCACCTGATGATCACCGAAGGAAGCCATCAGCGGAATGTACATTCGCGGCCGCCTGCTGGCCTGCTCCAGAAGTTCGAAGCTCTTGCCATGGGCGGCCACATATCCTTCCAGGTACGGATTCACCAGTCCGCGCTCCAGCAGCACTTGTTGGACAATTTGCAGATTCATGGCATACCAGTCGGCAGCACTGATGGTCTCGCCCGGCATTTCATAACTTGAACCAGCCTCGCCTTCGAAACCCTTCGGCGGTTCGACATTATCCTTCAGCCATTGATCCCAGGGCACCATGCGTGCATCGCTTTGCAGATCCTCGCGCGTCATACCCAGCCGCTGCAGGAGCTTATTGCTGATCTGCTCGTCCTCGTTGTCGCCCCACACGCGCAGCAACAGAGGGGCGGCATTGTTTTCGTCACTGACACCTTCCGACATCATCGCATCCAGGGCGGCCACATAATCGGGCGTGCCGTCGCTGCGCAGCGGGGCCTCGATAACGGTTGTGTCGGGCCCCAACTGCAGCTTCGGACCGGGTACCGAATGGGCGGCCATGAAAGTGGTCAGCAGCAGAACGGCCGCCGTGTCGAAAAAATAAAATCCGCGCCCGCCCAACCAACGACCTGCCTTTGACTCGTTCATTGCAACGTCCCCTTGTGCTTTCGAAGTCTACGCGCATTTTGTGTTGCCGCAACCGCTGCCGCCTGCCTGTCAGGGCGAGGGTCCTATTCGGCGGCGTCTTCCGGCGGTGGCGGCGGAACCTGCAGGACGATGTCATCCTCATCCGTATCGAAAGTCCTCTTGCCGCCATCGTCCTGGCCATTCGGGCCGACGCTGTAGAGCAGGTAGCCGGCTTTATCGTCGGCCAGCTTGTAAATGAGCGGCTTGCCCGAGAAATCATCCACCGGCACCTCGCCCAGCAGATCGGGCACAAGCTTATCGAGGCTATCAGGATAGTTGCCGCGCTCGGCCTTGTAGATGGACAGGGCCAGACCGGTGAGCAGAATCTTGTGGTTTGCGTTACTGTTGTTGGCGATGTTGTCAAAAAAAACTACTGTAGGCATCAGGGTAATGCGCATCGAATTGCTGAGGGCTTCACTGGCGTGCGTACGGCCGAAAACTCCACCAATGGCATATACATGAGCATAAACATCGGGCATGCGGGCTGCCAATTGTCGCATGCCTTCTTCATGTTTCGCGACGCGCGCTTCATAGGCGGCCGGATCTTTGACACGATCAACTGCCGCAATGGCAACAAGCTTGTCATACGTCTGGTTCAGATTCCTTAAGATCAGATTGATGTCGAAATGCGGGGGAACCCTGTCCATTTTGCGATAGTTGTCCAAAGCCGCTTCGAGCCCCAAGAACCTTTCCTCTTTATCCAGAGCCTGTGTCCAATGGCCGACCGGTGGAAGTTGCTGCAATTCTTTAAGGACCTCGCGGCCAAGGCGTGGCGGCATCTGTTGACGGGAGGTTATTTCCATGCCTGTCTGGTCGCCAAGGCGGGCCATGGCGTAGGCGATAACCATGTGTATCAGCGACGGCGACTGCGTCTGGAGTCGAGCCAGGCGGTGAATTATCAGGACGTCCTTCCAAGCTGCCGCGGGGTCAGACTTACTTAAGCTGAGGTAAGCCCTGCTGCGGAGCAGACTGACATTATCAAAGTCTACCAGCATCCGCGGCAGAATCGCCGTCAGCAGCTGTTTGTCATCACCCGAGGCGATCAGCGGGATGTACATACGCGGCCGCTTGCTGGCCTGTTCCAGAAGTTCGAAGCTTTTGGCATGAGCGGCTACATAGCCTTCGAGGTGCGGATTCACCAGTCCGCGCTCCAGCAGCACTCGATGGACAATATCCAGATCCATGGTATACCAGTCGGCATCGCTGATGGTCTCGCCCGGCATGTCGAAAAAATTCGAACCTGCTCTGCCCTTGAAACCTTTTGGCCGCTCCACGTTTTCGGGCAACCATTCATACCATGGTTGAAAGCGCAATTCATCACGCAGATCTTCACGCTTCATGCCAAGCCGCTGCAGGACCTTATCGCTGATCGGCTCTTCCTGACGGTCGCGCCATACGCGCAGCAACAGGGGGGCGGCATTGTTATCATTGGTCACACCTTCCGACATCATCGCATCCAGGGCGGCCACGTAGTCGGGCGTGCCGTCGCTGCGCAGCGGGGCCTCGATAACGGTTGTGTCGGGTCCCAACTGCAGCTTCGGACCGGGTCCCGAATGGGCGGCCATGAAAGTAGTCAGCAGCAGAACGGCCGCCGTGTCGAAAAAATAGAATCCGCGCCCGCCCAACCAACGACCAGCCTTCGGCGTGTTCATTGCAAACGTCCCCTTGTGCTTTCGAAGTCTACCAGCATTTTGTGTTGCTGCAAACTCGACAGTGGTGGCTGTTAATAATCCCGTGGCACGGCGCGAGTGTCAATGTCGGGCCGTGCCACGGGTGTTACTGGTTCAGGTTATTCAGTTACGGCAGTTCAACAACCTCGTCCTCGTAATTGTACTTGAAGGGGCCGAGATTCGCAGCCATTTTGATTGTCAACTTGCCTCTGATTTCGTTTGGTACTCGCCACGAGTACGTGCATGAACCACCTCAGCCATAGCTGAACGAGCCGACGCGGACTTGCTTGCCGGCCTCGTTCAGGATGACGAATCGCGGAGCCGGCTGTTGCCTGCCGTTGAGATTTATGCCTCCGCCGTAGTAGGCTCCGAACTCGTCGGTGATGGTGTATTGCATCATCAGTGTGCGGTCGCTCGAAACGTTGGCGTTGGCCTTGACGACCAGTGTTTCGCCGATGGCGAGCTTGGTCTGCTCGTCGGCGGTAACGGTGATCATCTTCTCCCGCCTGCCCGAGATGTTGCCCGTCAGGGTCCAGGTGCCCTGGCGGTCGCGTTTGCCAAGTATTACATGCAGCGGCTGATAATCGCCAGCCGGCAGCTTCCAGCCGTCGGTGCCGGCGGGGACAAGAGTCTGCACGCCGGCATCGGAAGCGATGGCCAGGGCAGCCGACGGATCGCCCGGCATCAGGGTGCCCATCGGCAACTCGACCTGCTCCAGGGTCAGGCTCGAGCCGTCCTCGGCAACAGTAACCTTATAATAGCTGTCGCGGATGCAGACCATGGGGGCCAGCGGCATCATCTCGACCGGCGTGCCGGGTTTCTCAAGGTCGGTATTAAAATTGCCGTCGCCATTAAGGTCGATCAGCAGCATGTCGCTGTTGATTGTGGCGCCCAGGTGCATGGAGTTGGGCCTGCGGGCCTGGTCGTTGAATTTGCCGTTGTAATCGGTATCGCAGACGCCAATGAAGGTGCGCCGTCCGCCGATGGTGGCACTGGTGGCCATTACACCGGCGGGCATGGTCAGCACGCGGCAATAATTGTTCTGCGGAGGAAAGACAACGCATTCCACCTCGGTCAGGTTACCGTCGGCAGTCTTTATTTTACAGGGTCCGAAGACTCCCGGCACTTGTCCGCGTGCCGGCTGAATTCGCGGCGCCTTTTCGAATTTCTGCTCCTCCGCCGACCAGCTGAACAGCCAATTGGCCACCACGGCCGTGCGCAGCGGCAACTGGCTCTCGGGGCCGACAAAGGCCGGCGACACGCGCGGCAAGCCTGTGGCCGCCCCGCTGGCCGTGGGAATCATGAAACTGTTGGCAATGGGCAGCAGGGCGTTGCGCGTCTGCGGCGTGCTGACGCGCTTAAGCTCGAATTGCTGGGCCATTGCCGGCGGTGCCAGGCAGGCCGCCAGCAGCAACCAAGCCGCTGCTTTGAAAACCGCTGATCTCATAGCTGCTTCCTTTCTGGATGTGGTTGCGGATGTGCGGGAGCTTCCAAGCCGCAAAAGTGTGCCCGTAAAGATTGAACAAGGCACACCGTCAGCGGCAACGCCAATCATCATCAAAGTGGATTATAATAAACTCATGGCCCTGGTGAGAACGATAAAAATCGCATACATCTGCAATATCTGCCTGCGGCGTAGGCGAAGCGGCGTCAGCTCGCGCGGATAATTGTCCCCCCTCTGTGCGGCCAGCACCCTCATCCGGCCCTGCGGGCCACCTTCCCCCGTCAAGGGGGAAGGGTGAAGAAACAAAAACCCCTCCCCCTTGACGGGGGAGGATGTCTCCGGCGCGTGCCGGAGACAGGTGGGGGTGTCGTAGCGCGGAAAACTCCTCGCTCTTGCGCACAAGCTACGGCCTCACCCTCATCCGGCCCTGCGGGCCACCTTCCCCCGTCAAGGGGGAAGGGTTAGCAGCATCCCCCGGCGGTGCCGGGGGCTTCAAAACAACGGCCACGGCCGTTACAGTGGTGATGATTCGGTCAGGCGATTGACGGCTTCGCGCGAGCCGACGACAATCAGTTTGTCGCCCGAGGCGATCTGCTCGGCGGCCGAGGGCGAGGCTATCTGCTGGTCGCCGCGACGCAGGCCGATGACTGTAACATCGTGCTTGCGGCGGAAGTCCAGATCGGCCAGGGTGCGGCCGACGCGCGGCGATTCGTGGGCGACGGTAATCTCGCCGATGGCGAAGACGCCCTCGTCCAGCCCGGTCTGCCCGATTTCGCGCAGGTCCATGTATTCCACCGCCCGCAGCACGCTCTGCGGATCGCCCAGCAAAGCCAGCCGATCGCCGGGAAAGAGCTGAAAATCGGGCCCCGGGTTGAAGTGCGTATAGCCCGCCCGACTGACGGCCAGCACCGAGGCTCCGGTCTCCTGCCGCAGCGGAACGTCGCGCAGTCGCTTGCCGGCGAAGACCGACCCCGGGCGGAGGATGACCTCGCGGATGGTGGCCGGCCAGTCGGCCAGTCCGGGCAGCACGTGGACGGCCGCCGTGAGCAGATCGGCGGCCTGCTCGGCGGCATCGCTGAAGGGCTGCAGCACCTCGGCGGCCCCGGCCCGGCGAAGCTCATCGGCCTCTTCCGGACTGCCCGCCGAGACAGCCACATCGCCCCTGAAGCCGACATCGCCAAGCAGGTTCAGCAGGGCCAGGTTAAGGTCGCGATCGCGGACCGTGCTGACTACCCAACGGGCCCGATCCAGCGGCAACTGGGCCAGTACTTCCGGGTCGCCGACATCGCCATAAACTGCCTGGTAGCCATGCTCGCGGGCGGCCGTCAGGGCCTGCGGATCGAAGTCGACCACCAGCACCTCGCGCCCGCGGTTGCGCAGATGGCCGGCAATTTCGCGGCCATAGTTGCCGAAGCCGAACTGAATGACTGTGCCCAGGCGTCCGCCGGCCGGCGGCTGAGCCGGGGCCGTCAGCAGCGAGCCTTCAATGTCGGCCTCGCGCATGGGCTGGCGTCGCTCGAAGATTTTCAGCAGATGGCTGATGCGGTCGTAAATCCAGCCGGAGTACAGGATGAGGTAGGTGGAGGCCAGAATCGTCACCAGGCCCACCAGGGTAATCAGGCTGACGGCCCGCTGGTCGATGTGGCCGAGGCTGAGGCCAAGGGCGGCCAGAATGAGCGAGAATTCGCTGATCTGGGCCACCGTCAGTCCGCACATGAACCCCGTGCGCCGCCGGTAGCCCATAATGCCCATGATAGTCATGACGATGAGCGGGTTGCCAATCAGGACAAAGGCCGAGAAGATCGAGGCCTTGCCCATTTCGGCCTGCAGGTCGCCAAGTTGCAGGCGGGCTCCAAGGTCGATGAAGAAAAAGAGCAGCAGGAAGTCGCGCAGGACGACCAGGCGTGCTCCGATGGCATCGCGCTGTACGGTTGAGGCCAGCGATATGCCGCCCAGAAAGGCCCCGACCTCCTTGGTGAAGCCCAGCATCTCGGCCGCCGCCGCCACCACCACGGCCCAGGTTATGGCCGAGACCACCAGCAGTTCCTGGCTGCGGGCCAGGTAAGCCAGCATGCGCGGGAAGATCCACTTGGCCAGGGCTGCGATTACGGCCAGCATGGCCAAGCCCTTGGCGGCAATTATGGCTGCCTCCCACAGCAGCGAACTGTCTTCTTCCAGCCCGCCGCCAAAAGCGGTCAGCCCAATCAGGGCCAGAATGGCCACAATGTCCTGCACAATCAGGAAACCGACGGCAATGCGTCCGTGGAGGGCGTCGATCTCCTTTTTATCCGACAGCAATTTGACGATGATGATGGTGCTGGAGAAGGTGAGGGCCACCGCCACGTAGAGGGCGGTCACCAGCTCCATGTTGAAGGCCATGCACAGGCCGAAACCGATAAGCGAGGTGAAAAGCACCTGCCCCAGACCGGTGGCCAGGGCTACGGGGCCGACGGTGCGAATCATCCGCAGGTCCAGTCGCAGGCCGACGACGAAAAGCAGCAGCGAGATACCGATTTCGGCCAGCAGTTCAATCTCGTGATGAGCGCTGACTATGCGCAGCCCGGCCGGGCCCACCAGCACGCCGGCCAGCAGAAAGGAGATGATGAGCGGCTGACGCAGCTTGAAGCCCATAGCCCCAATCCCCGCCGAAACCAGCAGAACAACGGCAATGACGTTGTAGGCGGTCCACTCGAATTGTGACAGCAAATCAAGCATGGCTTCCTCTGTGCTCTTGCAGGCCGATTATCAGGTTTCGCCGCGAGCACGCATGTTTGCATCGTGGCGGGCAATGCGGGCCGTCTTCGCCAGCACGTCGCGGACAAGGGCCCGGCCCTGGTCGTCGAGCCGCCGCCGACCGGTGTAAATGTGCATGAATCGCATCTTGTCAGTCCGAGTAATTATGCCCGCGGGGGCCGAATAATTGAGGGCCGCCAGGTCCTTGATAATCCATCGCCGTCGCACTCGCCCCGGTCCCGGATAACCCACTCGCTGCAAGTCGATCAGGTGGATGTTCCATTGCGGCAATGTGCCTCGGGCGAGGCGCTGCGGTGTGTCCGGAGCCGCTTTCTCGTCCGCGCCCTGCGGGCTGCCGATGACGTCGGGTTCGGGGACGATTTCGCGGACGAAGAAATGGCACAGGTAGAAGTCGCGATGGTAGAAGCCGGCCTGGTGGAACTTGCGGGCCGTGCGGGCAATTTCGGCCAGCAGTCGACGCTTGGCTCGCAGGTGCTGGCGGCGGCGCTGGTGGCGCATGCGGCTATCGTGGCGGTTGTCGCCTGTCGCATCGGCCACCGCCTGGCCATGGGTGCCGGGTGCGGTTGTCTGCTCGGCAGCGCCTTGGTCGGCCCGGTCGCCGATGGCGGTACCATCGCCGCTGCCCGCACTGTCGCCGGTAAGTATGGCAAAGTGTGCACGAAGATAATCGTCGGCCGGCTCGGCATCGGGAATTTCTTCGGTGGCCAGAAAACTATCCTGCCGCCGGCCCCAACTCTGAAGCTGACCCAAAGCCACCGGTGTGGCCGACGCAATGCCATGCTCGCACAGGCGGATTATGTTGCGGTACTCGACGTCGGCTCGCGTGCGAGGCTTGCGCCAGTGCAGCAGGCCGTCAAGCCATGCCCGGCCGTCAACTTCGCGGTGGCGCTTGATGTAAAGGGCCGAGGGCTGACCATCGGCCCCCTCAATCTCAATTCGCACGGTCGAGCGACCGGCCTTCTCGCGGAACGATTTGCCGCCCTCGAAGCGCATTACTTTTTCGACCTTATCCAGCCCCAGTCGCCGCAATTCCGGCAGGTAACGTTCGGCCACAAGCAGTTGGTGATTGTCAATATACTTAATGTTGAGCTCGTTAATCGGCACCATGCCCGGCGGGGCCTGCCAGCGGCTGGCCGATTGCCGCGGGTCCAGGCCGCGACCGCCAAGCTTCTCGGCCCGGGCCATTATGCGACGGGCCATCAGCTTGACGGCCGGCGACAACTGGCTCTGGCGGCTATAGGCCAGCAGGAACTTCAGGCGGTCGGTCCGCCGACATCCCGGCGACATGCTGGTTACGCACAGAGCGGCCAGGTCGTGCCAGCGTGCGGTGGGCATCATGTGCCAGAATCGCCTTGCCCGCTGGGCGTCAATCAGGGCCGGCCTGAAGCTGCCGCCCGGCTGCGATGGGTCGACGTAAACGTGCTTGGTGTAAAGGTCGGTAAAGGCCATGCCGCGATCGTGCATGCGTCGTATCATGGCCGCCGTCTGCACGGCCAGCGTGCGGCGCGCGGCATTGCCGATGGCCGCCTCGCCTGAGAGCGAAAGTATCTGGGCCAGGCTGATGCCGTTTGGCACCTCGCGCACCAGCAGGCAGGCCCGGCGGAAGAAGCCGCCCCGGCGGTACTCGCCGACGGCCACCGGTTCGGCCGTGCCCACTTCCCGCCGGCGCAGGGCGTGCAGGCTGCGCCACTCCTTCATGCTCCGCGATGGCGGAAAACGCATGCCCTCTTCCAGCATCCGCCTGACCAGCATGGCCGCCTTCGGGTTCCATTCCCGCTTCAGGTAGAAGACGGCTTTCCGGCCGCTTGGGTCGGTCAGTTCAAGCCGCGTGACACTGCGGTCGCGGTGGCCGTCAACGTGCGTGCCGTGCTCGTAGGCGAACAGGGCTTCGAACGAATCGAGCCCGTTTTGCTGGAGCAAGTCGCGATATTGCGGCGCTATGTGAAAAGTTGTCGTCATGGTCCATCGGCCGTTGAAAAACCGTGCCCGGCGGAAGTCTTCTCCATCAGGCCCGGTCCAGCCGCTCGTCCTCCAGCAATCCGCGCACCCATGGGGCGGAAAAAAGTTTCCTGATGCGCCGCTCGGTCCGCCGGCGGACGCGACCGGTGTTAATCTGTCGCTTCGGGCTCAGCAGGGCTGTGGCATGAACCACATGGGCCACCAGGCGCCGCATCTGGCGGGCGGGCAACAGCCGCACCTTCCAGCCGGCAGCCGACAGACCATGGTAGACCTCTTCGCCAGCCGTCTGCATCTGTCGCGGCACAAAATCCAGCCCGCATTCCAGCACAGCCTCGCGCCGATACATGGCGCAGAAACTGCGGGCGTGCGGCGGACGCAATTGCAGCTTCGGCGGTAATGGCCGATGCGTCAACCGATAGAACAATCGCCGCCAGCTTTTGCCTTCGACGATGGTCTTCAGGGCTGTCCACAGCGGCCCCGGAGCATCCATCTTATCACTACCAAGGGCCGCCAGGCGCTGGTCATCCAGCATCATTTGTCGCAAAGCCGCCAGCCAGCCCGACTCAAGGGGGATGGTATCGGTGTGCATGACCACCACAAACTCGCCCCGGGCAGCCTCCAGCCCCATGTTCAACGCGGTGGCATGGGCCTGGGCGGCGGCGGGTGGCACCTCCTCCGGCGGACGCTCCACGAGGCGGATCCAACTGACGCTGCGAAGGTAGTCGAGCGAGGCCCCGTCGCGCGAACCGTTATCAACCACAATGGCCTCGAACGGCACCGTCGTTCGCTGGCGGATTGCACGCAGGCAAAGCCGGGCAAGTTCCGGTGTCTCAAAGTGCGGCAGAATGAGCGAGACCATGTGCGGCGGAGTCTCCTGGCCCTGGGCAATGCGGTGCACAAGTTCGGTTGACAGTGGCTGATTCATGCTGGCGTTTGGCCTAAAAATTGTAAAGTGTTACTGGAGCCGTAATGGGGCGGGGCAGGGCTATATCAACTCCTCGAGCGCCCCCAGCACCTGCCCGGCGGTTATGGCCTCCATGCATTTAAGGTGCCCCTGCGGGCAGACCTTCTGCTGACACGGCCCGCAATCGACCGGGGCCTGAAGCTGCTTCTCGCGATCAAACCAGATTTCGGTCCAGGCAATGTGCGTGGGGCCGAAAATGGTCACCACGGGCACATTGCAGGCGGCAGCAAAATGACGCAGGCCGGAATCGTTCGTCACCATGGCTCGGGCCCGGCCCACCACTGCCTTGACCGTGGTCAGCGGCAGGGCCTCGTCGGGCAGAATGGCAGCCCCGGCGGATTCCGCTGCAATCTGGGCTGCCACCGGCCGCTCCTTCGGCGAGCAGAGCAGCAGGCTGGGCAGATTGTGCCTGGCCTGGGCCTCGCGGGCAACCTCGGCAAAGCGCGATGCCGACCAGCACTTGGAGGCACCAAAGGCAGCACCCGGAGCCAAAACCATAAAGCCTTGCGACGCCAGACCCAGCCGTCGCAGCAGATCATCGGCGGCCGTCTCATCAGCTGGCGTAGTGTACAGCTTCATCTGCCGGGGCATTTCCTCCACGCCCAGGTGCCGCACAAGCTGGTAATAGTATTCCAGCATGGGCATGGGCACAAACTTGCCGTGGCTGCGCCGGGCGTGCAGTCGCCGCGAGAGCAGCGGGCCGCGCCAGTCGCGACTGTAGCCCACCCGCTCGCCCACCCCGCCCAGCCATACAAGCAGCGCCGAGCGGAAACTGTTGGTCAGTAGCAATGCAGTGTCGAACCTCTCCTGTCGCAGACGCCGGGCCGCCTGGCCGAGTGTCAGTCCGCCGGGGCCATCCCAGGTCAAAATCGCATTGATGTACGGGGCAGCCTCGAAAACCGGCGCCACATACGGGCGGCACATCACCGTCAGATGTTCGACGCCCGGCGCATTTCGTGCGGCAGCCAGGGCAGGAGTCGCCATGACCGCATCGCCAATCCAGTTTGGGCAAACCGCCACAATGCGCATAAAGAGATTCCGCCAAGGCCCTTAGCATGCGACGGCCGCTGCCGCCGACAAGGCCGACCATTTTACCCGCCATCAGCCGCGGATGCAAACTTCGCCGGAGATCAGGTTTTTCAGGGGGGATGTCACGCGAGGGTGGCCGAAGTTTTCAGTGAAATACTGCTGCACCCTGGCACTGCAGGAGTTGCCGATTTGTTTCTTTCGTTACCCTTCTCACCCGCCCTGAGTTCCGTCGAAGGGCTTGGCGGGGGAAGGTGGCCCGCAGGGCCGGATGAGGGTGAGGTTGTTGCTGTTTCTTTTGAAGCCCCCGGCACTGCCGGGGGATCGTAACGCCAACGGCCTATCCCCCTGCAGTGCAGGGGGTTATAAACGGTAAACGGCTCATTTGTTTGGCCGTATTTGCCCGCTTCCGCGCGGCCGACACCCCCACCTGTCTCCGGCATGCGCCGGAGACATCCTCCCCCGTCAAGGGGGAGGGGTTTTAACGGCAACGGCTTCCGTTACAACGGTGCCATGGTCTGACGAAGTCAGGCCATGATAGTGGCCTGAAATTCACCTTGGGCTGCCGCAGACACACAATCATGGCCTGCTGGTGTGAATCCGCAAAGTCAGATTCCCTGCGAAATGTGCCTTGCCGCTGTCGGTGGTCTTCACGCCTTGCGGTCGAAGAAGGGCTGCATAACTTCAACTTGACTTGCATCTATCGTTCGCCATTGTTATTCTGCAGGCACTTCAGACAATGAACGGAGGCAGCGATGCGACTTCTTGGCATGATCTGTGGCGCCCTCGGCGAATTGCTGGGTCCATTATGTATGATCCTGGGCCTGATTCTTCTGATCACCGCTGGAGGTCGCTCGGAAGACAGCATGATTGCTGGTGCGATCCTGCTGCTGGCGGCGGCAGTGGCATTTCGACCATTCAAAATAAAGAATTGACGCCTACCGCACCACTCGAAAAATCAGAGTAAGCCGGCCGTCTGTTCACAGAAGAATGTTTTAAAAGGTGGATGCCACCGCCGCTACTCGCGCGACAGCACGAACATGGTCAGGGCTATCAGCTGCACCAGGATGGCGGCCAGCATCATGATCAGCATGCGGGTGGCTTCGTTGGCAAATGGGGCCAGAATGCCCAGGCCGATGGCAACTATCTGCATTATGTAGCCTATCGTCTGGGTGAAGCTGAAGCCGTTGGTGTCCTGGCGGCGGCGCAGGCGCTTCAGTTCGGTCAGGATTTCGGCCAGCGTCTCCTCCGCTCCGCCAACCGGGCCGCCGCCTGCCGACCCCCGGGCGGCCGACCGGTTACTGCCCGAGACCGCTGCCCCTGAGGCCGAACTCCGGCCGCCGGCCCCGCCCCGGCTCGCACTCGGCAGGCATTCCTGACAAAAAAGCGTGCCCTGGACGCGCCTGGCCCGGCCCGAAAGCAGGTCGTCTTCTGGAATCTCAAAGCCGCAACGGGCGCATGGTTCGGTAATGGAACCGTCCGCCTCCTGCTCGCCGTCCTCGCCCTGCTCGCCGTCTTCGCGGCAGTCGCTGCCTTGGCCCTGCTCGTCGTCTTCGTCCTGAGCTGGCTGCTGCTTTGCCGGCTTTTTAGCAGGGGGCTGCTTATCGGCTGTGCCGGCCGGTTGAGGGTTTGCCGGCAGGGCGTCGAAGGCGTCCTCGTCCGGCGCTTCCTGGGCCGCAAGCTCCGGGCTCTCATCCTCGGGCTTCGGCTTTTCAACTTCCGATCCACCGGCAATGCCGTCCAGCAGAGGGTTGCGCTGCAGGGGCGTATCGTCGCCGGCCGAGGCACTCCTCTTTCGCGCCTTGCGACTGCCCTTGCGGGCCGCCTTGCGATCAAAAAGTCTCATCCGCTCCTGCACCAGCGAGGCATCGCTGGCGAGGATGACATCGGCTGCCTCGTTCAGGTTGGCCACATTTGCCAGCACGAACAGGTCGCTCCGGTCATCTTCCTCGCGACCGCTGGGCCGCGGCACGCGGATGGGAGGCACACCGGCGGCAAGCGAAGCTTCTACATCGCGCCAGGCATCGCCAATCAGGTAGCTGGCCGAAAGATCGAGCCCCAACTCGTCGCGGGCCCGGTACAAAAGTCCGGGCTGCGGCTTGCGGCAATCGCACTCCTGGCGGTAAGGCGGGTCGCCTTCTGTCGGATGATGCGGGCAATAGTAGATGGCGTCGATGGTTCCGCCGAGAGTCTCCACCTGGTTAATCAGGTGCTCGTGGATCAGGGCCAGATCGTCCTCGCTCAGCAGGCCGCGGGCAATGCCGCTCTGGTTGGTCACGATTACCAGCAGATAGCCGGCCTGGTGCAGCTTCCGCAGCCCCGGGATAGCGCCCGGCAGAATGCGGATTTCTTCCGGCGAAGAGAGGTAATCGGCATCCTCAATCAGCGTTCCGTCACGGTCGATGAATACGGCCGGCTGTGCCATAAGCAGTTCTTCCGGATTTCTGTGGACTCAATCTAACGTTGCAATTCCAGTCAGCGCATCAGCTTAAGGCGGATGCGCCGCCGGCTACCGGCCCGCGTCAGGCCCCTGCGATTTCCTTTTCAACCAGGTCGCACATTACGTGCAGCAGCGTAATGTGCAATTCCTGCACGTGCGGCGTCTCGGCCGATGGTGCGGCTATCAGGCAATCGGCCAACTGTTTTAGCTGGCCGCCCGATTCGCCGGTCAGGGCAATAATGGCCGCCCCGCGTTGCCGGGCCACGGCCGCCGCCTTGTTCACGTTGACGGCGTTGCCGCTGGTCGAGATGGCAATCAGGCAGTCGCCCTTCCTGATGAAGGCCGAGGCCTGGCGGGCGAAAACTTCCTCGTAATCGAAATCGTTGGCAATGGACGTAATGATGCTGGTGTCGGTCGTGAGGGCCATGGCCCTCAGGCCCGGGCGGCTGAGCTTGAACCGGCCCACCAGTTCGCCGGCCACGTGCTGGCAATCGGCAGCGCTGCCGCCGTTGCCGCACAGGTATATTGTTCCGCCGGACTTCAGAGTCTGCACCATCAGTTGCACCGCTTTGGCGGTTACCTCGGCACAGGTTTCGGCAGCCTTGACCTTTACGTCGATAGATTGCAGCAGATGGTTGCGAATGGCTTCTTCCATAGAAACTGCTCCTGGTGCTTTTGTTTCAAACTCTGCGGAATCTTCCCTGCAGCACGATCCGCTAACGCTTGTCGGCGTCGCCTCGCCTGGTGCCTCGTTCGGAGCCGCCCCTGGTGGCCGCCCCGCGGGTGATGCGCTGCTCCGGGCCGGCCGATTTGCGGCCTCTGGCCACAGCACTTTTTGCGGCGCCCTTGCCCGTATCGTGAATGTCGGCCGCAGCAGAAGCGGGCTGCTCCGCGCTGGCTTTGCCTCCTATTTCGCCCCCCGATTTGTCAGTCAGTGGCGGATCAAAGCCCTCGGCCGCTCGTATTTTCGCGATAATGCTGCTGGTGCTTGCCCCCTTCGATAGCGGCGCCAGCACCACCCGTCCGCCGTAGCTTTCCACGGTCGATTGCCCCACCACGCCCTTGTCGCGCCAATCTTCGCCCTTGACCAGAATTTCCGGCCGCAGGGCGTCAATCAGATCGGCCGGCGTGTCTTCGTCGAAGACGACCACGTAGTCGACCGCCATCAGGCCGGCCAGCACGCGAGCACGGTCGTCCTGCTCAACCAGCGGGCGCGACTGGCCCTTCAAACGTTGCATGCTGGCGTCGCTGTTGATGCCGACTACCAGGCGGTCGCCCTGGCTGCGGGCGAATTCCAGGTATTGCACGTGGCCATGGTGCAGCAGGTCGAAGCAGCCATTGGTAAAAACGATGCGCAACTTGTTGCCACGATCGCGCTTAAGGTCGGCCTGCAACTGCTTCAGGGTGCGGATTTTGGCACTGGTGGCCATTAAATCAACCGCAATCTCCTCCCGGCTGACCGTCTGCACGCCGAACTTTTCGACCTCCAGGCCGCCGGCCACGTTCGACAGGGCCACGGCATCCACCAGCGGCACTCCGGCGGCAACTGCCAGCGACAGGGCCGCAATGACCATGTCGCCCGCGCCGGCATTGTCGAAGACGTTGCGCGGCCGGGTCGGCACCATCTGGCCCTTGTGGCCCTTCAGGCCCAGGTAGGCGCCTTCGCGGTCCAGCGTCACCACCAGGGCGTCAAGCTTCAGCTCTTCGATCATCGACCGGGCGATGCGACGCACGCTGCTTTCGTCGCTGATGGCCAGGCCCGAGGCCATTTCGGTCTCGGTACGGTTGGGCGTCAGCAGAGTCGCCCCGCGATACAGGGAATAATCTTTGCTGCGAATGGGGTCGACAAGCACGGGCGTCTTCAGCCGGCGGGCCATCTTGATGGCCGCCTGACAGAGCCGCGGCGTAATGACTCCCTTGGCGTAATCGCTTACCAGCAGCACCTCGCACTTCGGCAGAAGCCTTTCCAGCTGCTTCAGCAGGGCCTGCTCGGTAGCAGCATCAATTGGCGAGGCGTCTTCCCGGTCGACGCGCAGCACCTGTTGAGGAATGCGGTGCTGAGCCCGGCCGATGTAACGGGTTTTGACCGTCGTCGGCCGACCCTTGACCTGTCGCACGGCCGAGGTTGTGACGCCGATGCCGCGCAGGGTTTCGATCAGTTGCCGGCCCTCTGCATCGTCGCCGACAATCGATACCAGGTCGACCCTGGCCTCCAGGGCCACCAGGTTATTGGCCACCGCTCCCGCGCCGCCCAGGCGGTCTTCATCAAATGCGGCCCGCAGAACCTGAATAGGCGCCTCGGGGCTGATGCGCTCGGCGTCGCCGTGCACGTACCGGTCTATCATCACGTCGCCCAGGACGCAGATGCGCGGATGTCCCAAAACTTCCAGCACTTGCCGCAATCGCTCGTTCATGATTGTGCATCATCCTGCCAGAACATTGTCTGCCGGTCGGCAGGGGCCATGGCCTTTTGTCATGGGGGCACGGCTCCTCGACGGGCGTGATCAGTCTAACCGCGCCATAGAATACCGCCGCCAGGCAGAGGAGGCCAGTAATTTAGCTGGTTCCCGCCAAGCGGAAGTGGGGTCGACGTTGACGCCCTCATCCGCCATGACTATAATCATTGCTTACTTTTTCTGGAGATACGGATGATTACTCAAAGTGAAGTCTCAACGCAGCTGGAGGCCTTGCGGGAGAAAATACAACTCCTCAAGGACTCTCTTTGACCTGCCCGACAAATTGCGCCAACGCGAAGAGATTCAGAACAAGATGGGCGCCCCCGGCTTCTGGGACAACCAGGAAGCCGCCCAGGGCACCATCGGTCAGCTTAAAGTCCTGACCGCCATTCTCGATCCGGTGGACGAGATGGACCAGCGCCTTGAAGATGCCGCAACCATGCTCGAACTCGGCCGCGAAGAGAGCGATGAGTCCGCCTTCGAAGAAGCCGCCAACACGCTTGCGACACTGTCGCAGGAGCTTGAGCGCTTCGAGCTGAAGGCCCTGCTGAGCGGACCTTACGATTTCGGCAACTGTTACCTGTCCATCCATGCCGGCAGCGGAGGCACCGAGAGCCGCGACTGGGCGGCAATGATGGCTCGCATGTACGTGCGCTATGCCGAGCGGGCCGGCTGGAAGATTGAAGAGGTTGACAGCGTGGCCGGCGAAGATGCCGGTTATTCCAGCATAACCTTCCATGTGGTCGGGCCTTATGCCTTCGGCTACCTGTCCTGCGAGGTGGGCGTGCACCGCCTGGTGCGGATCAGCCCGTTTGACAGCCAGGGCCGCCGCCACACCAGCTTTGCCAGCCTGGACGCTGTGCCCGAGTTGTCGGAGGATGACATCGACATCGAGATTGACGATGAAGAGCTGCGCATCGACTGTTTCAGGGCCGGCGGCGCAGGCGGTCAGCACGTCAACAAAACCTCCAGCGCCATTCGCATTACGCACCTGCCGACGAACATTGTCGTGCAGTGCCAGAACGAGCGCAGCCAGCAGCAGAATCGTCGCGTGGCCATGAACATGCTGAAGGCCAAGCTTTTGCGGCTGGAAGAGCAGAAGCGCGACGAGAAAATGGCTAACCTCTACGGCCCCAAGGGCGAAATAGCCTGGGGCAACCAGATTCGCAGCTACGTTCTGCAGCCCTACACGCTGATCAAGGACCATCGCACCGAGCACGAAACCGGGAGGGTCAACGATGTTCTGGACGGCGAACTGGAAGAATTTGTCGAAGCATACCTGCGACAGCGGGCCCAGCAGCGGCGCGAAAAAGGTAACGATGAGCTCTAATGGACTGGCGGGCCCAAATCCGGCGGCAATTAAGCTGAGGGGCCTGGCCTGCCTGGCCTGGCTTGCTGTGCTGGCAACGCTGGCCGGCAGTGGCTGCGCCCAGCCAGTCGAGTACCAGAGCAGGCAGCCCGACTTTACCCTGCGCTATCCCGGCAACTGGCATATTGATGTTGAGGGCCGCGGCTACAGCCAGGAGATCATACTTTCGCCCCGGGCCGAGGTCCGCGACGACGACCCGCGTATTGTCGTCTACGCCGAGCGACTGCAGAAGCGACCGGAAAACTACAGTCCCGGCCACTACAGTCTGGATCTGCAGGTCGGCGAGGAATGGAAGGGTCGCCGCTACATTCTCTTCCGCTATCCAACTACAATGGTGGTCGAGGCTTATGCCCGTAACAAGGATTTTGCCAAGACCAATCGGCTGGCCGAATCGCTGGCCCGCCAGTTGGCACCGCAAATCAGCCTGACCCAGGACGACCCGCAACTGGCTACCGGCAGTGCTGCGCCGGACGCCGGAGGAGGAGAAAATCAATAGCATGATTGCCAAACTGAAGAACAGGCTCCCGCTGCACGCAAGCGCCGGCCTGCCCCTGTTGATTGCGGTCATCATTCTGGCCCTGGGGCTTGCCTCCGGGATCACGGGCTGCAAGGCGACAAGCGAAACCATTGAGCGAGATGGTCAGCAATACTTCCGCCACAACGGATTGAACTTCGAGCTGCTGGTGCCCGAGCAGTGGACCGCCCGGCTGATGGAGAGCGATGTTGCCGCCGAGCTGCGTGCTCCGGCCGCCGATAGCGGGGAGACATCGGCCGCACCGGCCGTGCATGTCTTCAGCCGTCACCAGACGCGCGGCAGCGATCCGGAAGAGCTGGTCAGGGCGGTTTCGCTGCTCATTCAGGATCAGCTGGCCGTATTGCCCGGCGAAACCACGCAGGATGTCGAGCAGCAGAAGGTTGAGCTGGCCGGACGGCAGGCGGTCAAGATGTCGCGGCAAGTAAGCCAGGGGCCATCGCTGATCGAGCAGGACCTGTATGTTCTGCACCAGCAGGGCGGGCAGGTATGGGTGCTGGTGATAAGCGTGCCCGCCGACCAGCGGGAACGTTGGGCGGCCGATGTCGAAGCCATCCGCCGCAGCTTCAAGGTCTGGTAAGACCGGAGCAACGTACATATCCGGAGCAACTGTAACGGGAGGAATGGCTTACTGTGCGGCGCGGGCTGAAAAACTTCCGATTTGCAGCTCTGCTGCCCGCCATTGTCGCGGCCATGCTGCTGACCTGCCTGCCGGCTGCCTGCCAGCGGATGCCCAAGGCCGCCGACAATCGGTCTTACAAGGACACGCAGCAGAGGTTCGCCCTGGACCTGCCCAAAGGCTGGCTTGTCAGCAAAACCGATTCCGGTACTGTTTTTCTGGCTCCGGCGGCAAACAGCAGTGATCAACCCACCGTTGTTGGCGGCCTGTTCAGCGCCTCGGTCAGCGTCACCATAAGCAGCCAGCCTTTGGCCACGGAATCGGGCGGCTCTGCGCTGGAGGAACTGCTGACCACCCTGCGCCGCCAATTCTCGGCCCAGCAGTCATACCAGGAGTTCCGGGCCCAGGTGCTCAGCCATCCTAACGGCCTGCAGGCCGCTTACATCGAGGCGCAGCTTGAGTCGCAGCAAATCAGCGGCGGACCGCGCCGGCTGAGGCTTTACGGTTTTGTGGTGGGCGACCGCCAGGTTCTGCTGCAAGCCCTTGTGCCGTCGCAGTTTGACGACACGAATATCATTTCCGGCACAAATGCCATTCTCGATTCGTTCATCGTCTGGTAGAATAAGCGCCTTATTTTTCAGCCATTAACTGTAATTGTTATAGATCAAGGGAGTTTCTGACATGCCTGATTCCGTTCAGCCGGTTGACGTCCGTGGACCTTCGCGATATGAGACTCTGCGCAAGCAGGATCCGAAACTGGCCGAAATGCTCGATATGGAATGGTCGCGACAGCAGACCACGCTGGAGCTGATTGCCAGCGAGAACCACGTCAGCCGAGCCGTCATGGAGGCCACCGGCAGCCTGCTCACCAATAAGTACGCCGAAGGTTATCCCGGCAAGCGCTATTACGGTGGATGCCAGATTGTCGACCTGGTCGAGCAGTTGGCCATCGACCGGGCCAAACAGCTCTTCGGGGCCGAGCATGCCAACGTTCAGCCGCACTCCGGCAGCCAGGCCAACATGGCCGTCTACTTCGCCTGCATGGAGCCCGGCGACACGATGCTGGCCATGAGTCTGGCCATGGGCGGACACCTGACGCACGGCTTCCGCCTGAACTTCAGCGGCCGGCTCTACAACACGGTGCACTATGGTGTGGACCAGAAGACCGAGCAGATCGATTACGACGAGCTGCGCCGCTTGGCCCTGGAGCACAAGCCGCGGCTGATAGTGGCCGGTGCCAGCGCCTATTCGCGGACGATCCATTTCGACCGCTTTGCCGAAATTGCAGAGGAGGCCGGAGCGCTGCTGATGACCGACATGGCTCACATTGCCGGGCTGGTGGCCGCCAAACTGCATCCCGATCCGGTGCCGGTCTGCCAGTTTGTCACCACCACCACGCACAAAACTCTGCGCGGGCCGCGGGCGGGATCGGTGCTGTGCAAGCAGGAATGGGCCAAAAAGGTCGATTCGGCGGTTTTCCCCGGACTGCAGGGCGGGCCGCTGGAGCACGTTATTGCCGGCAAGGCGGCCGCCTTCGGCGAGGCCCTGCTGCCGGAGTTTGTGGCCTATCAGCAGCAGATTATCAACAACGCCAAGGCCATGGCCGACGAGCTTTCGCGTCTGGGCTACCGCCTGGTGGCCGGCGGGACGGATAATCACCTGATGCTGGTCGACCTTGGGCCGAAGAATATTACCGGCGCCGATGCCGAAAAGCGGCTGGAGAGCGTGGGCATCATCGTCAACAAGAACCTGATACCGTTCGACAAGCTGCCGGCCCAGAAGACCAGCGGCATCCGCGTTGGCTCGCCGGCGTTGACCACTCGCGGCTTCAAGGAAGACGACATGCGCTTCGTGGCCCGGCTGATGGACCAGGCATTGACGTCCTCCGACGATAGCATGCTGGAGAGCGTCCGCAGCCAGATTCGCGAAATCTGCGAGCGCCTGCCGCTGGATTAGAGGGCGGGGGCGAGCCGGTCATTCCGCCCGCCCCGCGGGAGAAACGGCAACGACATCCCCCGGCAGTGCCGGGGGCTTCAACGACAACGACAACGGCAACGACAGCGGCAACAAACTGCGAATGGCAACGATCTTCTGCTGTTACTTCTGCTTCTGCTGTTGTTTTGCTGTTGTTTCTGTTTTTGCTTCTGCTTTTGAAGCCCCCGGCACTGCCGGGGGATAGCCGTGGTTTTCCAAGCACATGGAGCGTAAGAATTGGGCGAGCCGCTTGCCTACTTTCTGACTTGGACCACTTATGGCACTTGGCTACCCGGGGATGATCGAGGCTGGGTAAATCGACACAACAGGAAAGTGGAGGTTCTTGAAGAGCCAAGCGAAAGCCTCTTTTCTCACGCTTGGGCGTTGCTCAAGGCGTCGCCCCTGAAACTCGATCAGCGGATGCGTTCAGTAGTCGAGCAATCAGTTAGCGAGACGTGCGAGGAACTGCAATGGGAATTGAGGGTGGTGCGGGTTCTTACCACTCATGTGCACGTTGTGCTTGCCGCTCCACAGGTACCGCCCGGCAAGGTCATGGGGTTGTTAAAAGCCGACGCCACATCACAATTGCGTTGCCTGCCAGACATGCAGGAGAGGACAAAGTGGTGGACCAGTCGGGGCAGCAAGCGGCTTCTTTATACGGAAGAAGCAGTGGCCGCCGCCCTGAAGTATGTGTTTGATCAGGAACATTCTTGGAAGAAGAAGCGTTAAAATCACCTCGCCTTCGGGGAGAAAAGGCAACGACATCCCCCGGCGGTGCCGACTTCAACGACAACGACAACGGCAACGGCAACGACAAAGGCAACGACATCCCCCGGCAGTGCCGGGGGCTTCAACGACAACGACAACGGCAACGGCGGACAACAACGGCCATGAAGCGGCAACAAAGCGGCAAGACAGGGGCCAATAGCTGGATGCAGGACGACGTAGCTGAAATTCTCATTACCGAGGCTGCCATCAGGCGGCGGGTGGCCGAACTTGGGCGCACGCTGACGGAGCGGTATCGCGGGCGCGACCCGCTGGTGCTGGCCATCATGAGCGGTTGCGTGCTGTTTCTGGCCGATTTGCTGCGCTCCATGCCGATTATGCTCGATTTGGAATTCGTCTACTGTCGAAGTTACGATGGTATGGAGCGTAAGGACCTGGACATTGGCCACCGGCGCGATTTGCGGCAAACTGTCGCCGGGCGTCCGATCATAGTTGTTGACGACATTGCCGACAGCGGGGTCACCATGACCGAGGTCGTGCGTAGTTTGCGGCAGATGGAGCCAGCCGACGTTTGCACCGTGGCCCTGCTTCAGAAGCAGGGTGCGGCCCTTCCCGGCACTATTTCTGTCGATCATGTCGGTTTCATGGTCGAAAATCGTTTCGTAGTTGGCTATGGCCTCGATTACAATGGCCGCTACCGGAATCTGCCTTATATTGGCGTGCTCCGGCCGGATCGGCTGAAACCCGGCCAGATTGCATCCTGACACCATCTCGACGAGGAGCCACTTCATGTACGTCAACATCGAGAACCTGTTGCGCCCGCTGACCATTGGACCGGTAAGCACGCTCAATCGGCTGATGCGCTCGGCCACCTACGAATCGTCGGCCGAGCCCGATGGCACGCTGCTGCCGGGGCCCACCACGCGCATTTATCGCGACCTTGCCGCCGGCGGCGTCGGGCTGATTGTCACCGGTCATCTTTTCGTGCACGAAAACGGCCGGGCCAGCCCGCGGCAGATTGGCATTGCCACCGATGCCCAGGCCGAAGGCTGGCGGGGAGTGCTGGAAGCAGTCCGGTCCCAAAGCAAGGTGCCGGTCTTCGCCCAGTTGGCCTATGCCGGCCGACAGGGTTTTACGCAGGGGGCGCTGCCGGGCATTAACGAGCCTGGGGCCGAACTGCCGCCAGTCGGCACCAGCATCAACGATTACCGGGTGGACCAGTTGCAGAAGATTGTCGACTGCTTCGCCGCCGCCGCCAGCCGGGCTGTAAAGGTTGGCTTTGATGGCGTGCAACTGCACCTGGCCCATGGCTATCTGCTTAGCGAGTCCCTTTCGGCTCATACCAACTCGCGCAGCGACGAGTGGGGCGGAAGCGAGAGTTCGAACCGCCGCTGGCTGGCTTTGGCAGTGGTTGATGCCGTGCGCAAGGCCATAGGCGACCAACTGGCCCTGGCCGTCAAGCTGAATGGTCACGACTACTTGCCGCCAAAGGGCATAGAGCCGGCCGAAGCGGCCGAGACCGCCGCCCTGCTGGCCGAGCATGGCGTACAGTTAATAGAGGTCAGCGCCGGCATGTTCGAGTCGGGCAATCGCACGGCCGTCCGGGTCGAAGGTCCGGAGACCGAAGGCTACCTGCGCGAGGTGGCCCAGGAGGTTGGTCGTGGCACAAATGTTCCGCTGGCCACCGTTGGCGGCTATCGCAGCGTTCCGCTCATGGTGCAGGCCGTGGGGCAAGGGCTGGACTTGATCAGCCTGAGCCGCCCGCTGGTGCGCGAGAGCGACCTGCCTAACCAGTTAATTCGCGACCCCGGGTACACGGCTCGCTGCATTTCTTGCAACCGCTGTTTCCGCATACCGCAGGGGGCGCTACGCTGTATGATCGATCATCCGGAGCCGCTGGAATAGAAGAGGAGACTGCTGCCATGATCCGAAAAAAGCCGCGGGCGATCTTGCCCCTGATGACCATTGCCCTGCTTGCCGCCGCCATGCTGGGCGGATGCCAGCCGCGCGTCTCGAAGGTGCTGCCTGTGCCGCTGCCGCTGCATTCGGCCCCGGCCCAGTCGGTGGTGGTGGTTGGCGTCGGGCCGACCGAAGAGGAGGCCCGCCAGCGAGCCATGCATCGGCTGGTGCACGAGATTTTGTTGCCCGGTAGCCGCGAGGACAAGCTGCCCTTTATCGAGAGCATGATCCGCGGCTACAACGTCGTCAGCACCGACAAGAGCCTGTTCGGCCAGCATTACGGCGTTACCATCGAACTGACCATGCCGCAACTGGCCCAGAACTACCAGGAGCTTCACGGCCAGTGCGAACTCCAGGGCGAACAGATTGCTGAACTGCGGGAGCGGGCCGAAGCGGCCGAGGGCCGGCTTCAGGAGTTGCAGCAACGTCTGCGGTCGCCGGAATAGTTGTGGGAATCGGGAGCCGTTAAGTCATGCAGAGTCTTGTTGGTGCCGAATCAGGGCTGATGGACGTTGTGAAGGATGCCGGGCCGTATGCCACGCTGGCCGTCGTGAGCGGGCTCGTTTTTCTGCTCTGTTACCTTGTGCGGGCGGTGGAAAACTACGTTCGTCACCTGCATCGTAAGAGCTACCTGCACTATTCCACTCCGCGCTTTGTCCTCTCTACCATAGGCTTCGTGCTGATAGCCGACGGATTTGTCATTGCCGGATTTTTTACTCAGCGCCTGCCGCTGCCGACGGCTGTGCTGACGGTGACCGCCGGTATCATCTGCCTGATCATAAGCCTGCTGCTAAGCATGCGACCGTATGCCCGAGAGGTAAAAGGGTTGCGACGAGAGCAGAGGCGGAAATCGAGGCAGGCCGATTGACATTCTGCTGGCGAGATAAAAAAAGCGAGGCCCGGGGGAATATCTGTCCGCCGAGTCTCGCCTGACCGGGTTAACAATCGTCTGCCGAACTTAAACCCCCTTCTCGGGGATAGGCGGCATCACGGCCCGATCGTAAAAAAGTCCTTGCAAGCCGCTCTCTATATGAATGTTACTGCGACACGGCCGATAGTCAAACGGCGTGCAATATTTTTTCCGGAATTCGGACTTGGGGCAGCAATTCAAATCTGGGGCGGGCTTTACGATGGACGAAAATCGCGGCACAGGTAAGCAGGACGGCCCGGGAAGAAGGACTGACGGGGCTGTAACCGGCGGACTTGCGGCCATTGTTCTGCTGACCCTGGGCATGGCCGCCCTGGTCTGGGCCTATTCGCGCCAGCCGGGCGTATACGTGCCGATAATGATTGCCGCCGGCGTCACAGCTTTTGTGGCCGTCTGGACGGTCGCCCGCCGCAAGCGGCGCTTTTACAGTCCGGCCCTCTGGTTTGCCCTGGCGGGCCTTACGCTGGCCGTCTCCTATACCCTCGGGGCTGCCCCGAATCAGGAACTATCCGACTATTACGAGCAGTATGGCGACCGCCGCTGGGGGGCCATGTGGATGGCCGCCGTGCTGGCCAGCGTGGCGTTTATCAGCCTGCTCATGTTGCGTCGCCCACCGGAGCAGCGCCCGGACTGAAAACCCTGCCGCCGCCGAACACCGATCGCCCAAGCGAAAGAGAAGATCATCATGAACCTCCTCAACAAGATCAGCAACCCGTCGACCGGAACCGCCCTGGTGGCTGCGCTGCTTTGTGCGACGCTGGCGGTTACATCCATTGCGGCCGACACGCCAGCGGCCAACAGCGGCAGCGAAGCGGGGGGGCAGGCTGCGGAGGGCGAAACCGCGGAAACCGGCACTCATCTGGTGCCCTTTGTCATGCCCATGCTCCAGCCGCCGGGCGAGCAGTTGGATATGCGTCGAGTGTTTCTGGGCCAACCGCGGGGCGAGAATCTGCCGCGCGTGACGGTGCGCGACGGGCACTTTTTCGCCGGCGACAGTCGCGTCAGGTTCTGGGGCGTCAATCTGTGCTTCGGGGCCTGTTTTCCGGAGCACGAGGTGGCCGACAAACTGGCCGCTCGCCTGGCCGGTTTCGGCATAAACGCCGTGCGACTGCATCATATGGATTACCGCAGCTTTCCCGACGGCATCTGGAAGAAGGACTTCAGCGGACTCTCGCCCGAGGCCTTGGACCGGCTCGACTACCTGCTGGCGGCCTTCAAGCGCGAAGGCATTTACGTTAACATGAACCTGCACGTGAGCCGCGACTTCAGCCGCACGGGAAGCGACTTCAGCAGCGAGCGGATGCCGCAATTCGGCAAGGTTGTCGGCACCTTTCACCCGCAGCTGATAGAGTTGCAGAAACAGTACGCCCGCGACCTGCTGACCCACCGCAACGCCTACACCGGACTGACCTACGCCGAGGATCCGGTTATCGCCATTGTGGAGATAAGCAACGAGAACTCGGCCTACCTGGCCCTTTCGGGCTATGCCGCCCTGGGGCTCGATGCAGAATTCGAAAAGGTGCTGGCCGACCTCTGGAACCAGTGGCTGGCCGAGCGTTACGAGGATGACGCAGCCCTGCGAGCGGCCTGGAGCAAGGGCAGCGTGCCCAAGGGCCCGGAGATGCTTCGCGGTGGCGCGCAGCCCGGGGCCGAGACCCTCGAGCAGCACTGGCTGGTGCGCCCGCTGGAGGGGGCGGCGATGGAGGTACTGCCGATGTCGACGCCGCGACCTGCGGCGGACGAGCCGGCAAGCGCCGAACCGTGCCACCTTCTGGCGATCAACATTCAGAAGATAACCGACGTCTCGTGGCATCTTCAGCTCATGCAGCCGGGCCTTAAGCTGGAGAAGGGCCGCTTCTACACCGTGCGCTTCCGGGCTCGGGCCGAGGAGTCGCGAAGCATCAGCATAGGCGTGCAGCAGCACGATGACCCGTACCATAACCTGGGCCTTGCGAGCGAGGTGCCGCTGGATGACAAGTGGCGATTCTACGAGCTTGGCTTCAGGGCCACGGCCGACGAGGACAATGGCCGGCTGACGTTCGTGCTGGGCAAGAGCGACGCCGCGGTCTACCTGACCGACCTGAGCATGACGCCGGGCGGTCGGCAGGGCCTGCGCGAGGGCGAGTCGCTGGCTCGTGGCAACATTCGCCGCACTATGCGACACGATGTCACCAGCCCCAGCCGGGCGGCCGATTTTGCTCGCTTTCTGGCCCACCTGGACGCCGAATTCTTTGGCGGCATGCGGCGGTATCTGCGCGAGGAGCTTGGCGTGCAGGCGGCCATCACCGGCGGCGAAACCTTCACCCTGACCGGCGATTATATCCACGCCCGCGAAATGGACCTGGTGGCGGCCCACTCCTATTGGGACCACCCGAGCTTCCCGCGCCGCCCGTGGGATCCGCGCGACTGGCTCATACGCAATCAGCCCATGGTCGACCGCCCCGGCAACCCCGAAAGCACCATCGCCCGGCTTACTCACGACCGTTTCATACGGGCCTCGGCCGATGGTCCGGACCGGCCCTTCTCGGTAATGGAAGTTAACAACGCCATGCCCAACGAGGCCGCCGCCGAGGGCATACCGATGATTGCCGCCGTGGCCGCCCTGCAGGACTGGGACGGCGTCTTCCTGTTCGCCTACAGCCACGGCAATCGGCATTGGGACAGGCAGGCGGTAACCAGCTTCTTCGACATTCAGGCCCATCCGATCAAGATGGCCCAGATGGCTGCCGGAGCCCTTATTTTCCGCCGCGGCGACATCGAGCCGCTGCCGCTGACGGTGCTGACCGGGCTGCCGCCGGAGCGATTGTTTGATCTGGCCGGGCAGCATCTGGCCTGGAACCATGGCCTTTTCGGCCGCGAGACGGGCCACCTGGGCGCCCCCATCGAGATGCGACTGTTCGGCAAGTTCGGCATTGTCGGCCACCAGGTGCACCCGCGGCAAACAACGGCCATCATCAGCGAAGTGCCGATTGAGGGGCCGCAAACGATAGCCTCCGGCGCCAAGGCGGTGACAATTCGCTCGGTCGATGGGCGGCTCAACTGGAGCTCGACGGGCGTCGAAAAGAGCGGACAGTTTCTGGCCAGCGGCGAGCGGGCGGCGACGTTTGTCGGCTTCGGGCGGGGCCAGGCTGTCGATGTCGGCCCGATTACGGTGAACCTGCCGCAGGGCCATTTTGCGGCCATTACCGTCAGTTCCATGCTCCCGCAACCGCTCACGCAAACTGCCCGCATCCTTATTACAGCCGGCGCACGGCTGGAAAATACCGGCCAGCAGTGGAACGCCGCTCGCACCAGCGTGGGGCAGGATTGGGGCCGGCCGCCAACTTTAGTCGAGCCCGTGCAGGCCACATTGACGCTCCAGACGCGCCTGCTCGGGGTGTATGGCCGCCTGTCCGTTCTCGATGGCAGCGGTCATCCGGTGCAGGAAATAAAGCTGGGGCCGCCCCGCGACGGCAAATTGACCTTCGACCTGCCGCAGAAGGCCGGTACAATCTGGTATCTGCTGGAGCTGCTGCCGATTGAAGAGTAACGGGCGCCCCAGGCGCGGAGATACGGAAAGGACGATTTTAACTTGGCTCATCGAATGCTTGACGAATTGCGGGCCGACGTGGTGCGTGTCGGTCGGCTGATGTACGAAAAGAACCTGGCCGTGGCCGCCGATGGCAACATAAGCCTGAAGGTCAGCGAGAACGAGTTGCTAACCACGCCCTCGGGCCTGTGCAAGGGCTTGCTAACTGAGGACGACCTGGTAGTTACCGACCGCGAGGGCAACCTGCGCCACGGCAGTGGCAAGCCCAGCAGCGAGTTGCGCCTGCACCGGGCCATTTACGATGCCCGGCCCGACGTCGGAGCGGTCATTCATGCTCATCCGCCCTTTGCCACGGCTTTCACCATTGCCGGCGTGAGCATGGCGGCACCGGTGTTGCCGGAGGTGGTTTTCACTCTGGGCAGCATCGTCACCAGTCGCTATGCTACTCCGGCCAGCGGCCAGGGCCCGGAGGTGATCCGCGAGTTGATCGAGAGCCACGACGCCATTCTGCTCGATCATCATGGGGCGGTTACCTGCGGGGTTGACATCTGGGACGCTTACAAGAAAATGGAGAAGGTTGAGCACGCCGCACAGACTCTGCTGTGGGCCAGGCTGCTTGGCAAGGTGCAGCAACTGCCTGCTGCGGAGGTAGCCTTGCTGGCCGAGGTCCGCTCGCAGTTGAATCTGCCGGGCAAGTTTACCTTGCCACAAATTGATGACGAGGCGGCTTTGGCCCCAGCGGGCGGCGCTGCCGATGGTGAGAGGCAAGGCCCCACGCGGCTTTCGCAGGATGACGTTGAGCGCATTGCCGAGGCTGTCGCCCGGCGACTGGCTGATAACGGCTGAGGAAGCAACCGACTGGATTTTCTTTTTTCAGGCGATGAAGCCACCGGCACTGCCGGCGGATTACGACTTCATCGTTCACTTTGGTCGCACACAAACAACAGGAGATACTCAACATGACAAAGCGCATTATAGTTCTGGCGTTTGCCGTCGGCCTGCTCTCTATGTCCAGCGGCTGCGCAAGCACTTTGCTGAAGAGCGGATATCGCGAATTCAAGCAGTTCGACACCAGCTTTCTGGCCTACGAGGAGCCGCCGACCAAATGGAATCAGCAGTTCTCCGCCGTCACCATTGAAGCGGTTAATGATCAGCCCATCAACGGCCGTGCGCCGCAGGAGTTGCTCGAAAAGCTGGTTCCGCTGGCCAGCAAGCAACTGGCCGATTCCAAGATGTTCCGTAGCGTCAATGGCGAGTCGTCCGACCGCACGCTTCTGATTCGCGGCGAGATCATCCATGTTGACGGTGGCGGAATGGCGGCCACGCGGACAGTTGGCTTCGGCGAATCGCCACTGCTGATAGTCCGCACAACTTTTGTTGATGGTGCGAGCGGCAATGTACTGGCCCGGGCCAACCTTGTGTCGAAGGTAGAAAGCGCCATCCAGAACAGCACCGATTTGCTCGGACGCGGTTACGGCGCGGCAATTGCCAAGTACCTTAAGGAAACTCAGGACTATACTAAACTGCCGGAGTAGCGGCGGCAAATTTAACTGTGTCACAATAATTCAGGAGCGCAAAGAAATGTCCGGTTCAATCGGCATTGGCGTAATCGGTTGCGGCAGGCGCGTAACGGGCCTGGCCCGCGAAGTGGTTAAGCATGGCGGCGGCCGTCTGCACATTGAAGCCCTGTGCGACTTGAATCCGGCTGCCCTGGCCCATGGCCGGGAGCACCTGGGGCAGGAGGTGCGCACATACGAGCAGGCCGAGCAGCTTTGCTCCGACTCGCGGGTGCAGTGGGTTTTTGTCGGCAGTTACAATGCCTGCCACCGCCAGCATGTGGAAATGGCCTTCGCCGCCGGCAAGGATGTCTTCTGCGAAAAGCCACTGGCCACCACCATCGACGATTGCCTGGCCATGCGCGATGCCCAGCAGCAGTCGGGCCGCAAGTTCATCATAGGCTTCACCTTGCGCTACAGCCCTCACTACAGGCGCATACACCAGTTGCTGCGCGAAGGAGCCATCGGCCGCATTGTCAGCATGGAATTCAACGAGGTGCTGCACTTCGACCACGGTGGCTTCATCCATGGTGACTGGCGACGGTTTACGCGCAACGCCGGCACGCATCTGCTGGAAAAGTGCTGTCACGATATCGACCTGGTGCACTGGCTGGTTGGCAGCCTGCCGCGGCGGGTGGCCAGTTTCGGCGGGCTCAACTTTTTCCGGCCCGAGAACCAGTGCTACGTCGGCAAGCTGGGCAAGAGTCCAAAAGGCCGGCCGGCCTTCAGCGCCTGGCCCCGCTGGGAGGAAACTGACCCCTTTACGGCCGAGAAGGACATTGTTGACAACCAGGTGGCTATCATCGAGTTCCACAACGACGTGCGGGCCACCTTCCACGCCAACTGCTCGAGCAACATACCCGAGCGGCGCATGTACTTCTGCGGCAGCGAGGGTACCTTGCGGGCCGATGTCATGACCGGGCAGATCGAGCTTGGTCGCATCGGCTATGGTCAGGAGGTCGAGCAGATTGACAGTGGCGGCAAGGGTGGCCACGGCGGTGGCGATGGTGTGTTGACGGCCGACATAGCCAACTGCATTCTCAACAACGCCGAGCCGCGTACGCAGATGATTGACGGTCTGACCAGCGCCATCACCTGTTTTGGCATCGACCAGGCCATGGAAACCGGCCAGGTGGTGCAGATGGACGAATGGTGGCGGCAGGCCGGCCTGGCGGGCGCGCAGCTTGTTGGCAGCCAGTCGTAGTTGCAAATGCCGCAGAAAAATCTGTCGTGAGAGATCAAAAAAGAAGCCGGGCCTGGCAATCAAAATAGTTGCCACGGCCCGGCTTTCTGCTGATAAGGCCCCGCGTGAAGAGTCGGGGCGTCAGAAAATTGCCACGACGCCCAGCAGGCCTAACAGCAGGAAAATCACCACCAGTGCCAGGAAGATGAAAAAGATGATCTTGGCAATTCCGGCGGCCGCGGCACTTATACCGGTAAAGCCCAGCAGCCCCGCGATTACCGCGATAACAATAAGTACAATAAAGAGTTCCAACATGATCGATCCCCCCCTGTTAAAACTATGGCCGGCCACAAGCCTGGAGCCAATGCCGGCACGGGAGCGAAAACCATGTTGAAATACTAATGCCCGACACACGGCTCTTGTCACGGGCAGGACGAATCAGGAACCATCCTGCTGCCCATTGCCCGCCTTGCGACCCTGGTAGTGGCCGCCGGCCGATACTATCTCCTACACATCAGTCTAATAGCGTTCCCGTTCGGCGGCAATAGCGCGGACATTCGAAGATCGCCCTGTTTTGCTGCTGCTGATGCCGGTCGCGGGGTTGGCAGGAGGGGCAAAAAAAGTTGCCTTTGCTGGTAAAATAGGCTAAATAGGCGTTACATTGTCCGCTGCCAGGTGCTTATAATCCTGCAGGACCAGAAACTGTTGTGGCGGCTCGCGGCCGGAGGGGGCGGCCCATGGCCGGGCCCTTGGGTGTGCCGCTCTTGTTTGCGGGCAAAGTCGCGTAGTGTCCGGCGATTCAATATATATCCGCCGCGTGGCTGTGCAGTTCGCGCCATCTTTGGAGGAAACCCAGACATGAGATTTCCGCTTGTTGTAGCGGCGGGCCTGCTGCTGGTGGCAAGCCTCGTCTCACCGGCTCCCGGTCAGCAGCAGGAGGTGGAGCTTAAGCGCGTCAGCAACATGGATACGCGCCTGGCCCTGATGGCTGCGGCCCGACCGCTGACGCTCAGTGCCAGTCGCACTTCGTTCCCGGGCCTGCCCGGTGGCGATCAGCTTGTGAGCCGGATTGAAAATCAGCCGGTACAGCTGGCACTGGTAGGCGATGGCCTTTATGCCCGCAGCAAGGCTACCGAGCGTTTCGCCAAGGTGGCCCTGCTGGAGGCGGGCGACGGCCGGAACCCGGCGGTTTACGGGCCTCTGGCTATTGCCGCCGCTGATGGTGGCCAGGCCGAGGTCGAATTCCTTGTGCTGCCGGGCCGGGGTGCACATCGGCTCGTGCGGATGATGCCGGCCGGCTTTCTTCAGGGTACGGTCGAGCTGGACGGCCGGCGCATAACCATTGGAGTGGCCGATGCCAGCCTGAATGGCCGCTTTGGCGAGGTGATCTCGCTGCCGATGGCCTCCCGCATTGTCACCAGCGACCTGCTGGGCGTTGATTTCGACGGAAATGGCAAGTTCTCAGCTCGGGCCTTGCGTCCTGGCGCGGCGCCGGAGCTGCAGCCGCTTTGCCAGCTGCTCTCGGTGGGCGATGGCTGGTACAAACTGAGCTTTGCTGCCGATGGTTCCAAGGCTATGGTCGAGAAGGTTGAGCCAGAAATGGGTCAGCTTAAGCCGGCCGATGTGCGGGCCGCGCTGACAGTGGTTTCGCCCAACGGCATGCACCAACTGATTGCCGGTGCGGGCCAGGGCTGGTCGCTGCCTGCCGGCAAGTATCAGCCGCTCACGGTTACATTGGCCGCCCGGGACGACGCCGGCCGCGCCTGGACAACTACGGGTATGGTATCGCCGGGTGACGCGGCTGTGGTGGATGTTGTCGCGGGCCAGGAGACGGCCCTGCCTGTGGGCGATGTCCTGACGTTGCGCGTGAACGCCTCGCTTGCCGCCAATCGTACTTTGAACATGAGCTACGAGGTCAGCGACGATTTCGGCACGAGCTATGGCAATGGTGTGTTCCGTGATGGTGAGCGCCTGCCGGCGCCCAAGTTCACGTTGGTTGACGCTTCTGGAAAGGTGCTGAAGGCCGACTCCTTCAGCTATGGCTGAGGCGGTACATGCCGGTACTCGTGGCGAGTACCAGACCAGATCAAGGGACAACTGACGGTCCGGCTTCAGGCGGAGATGGGGCCGTTCAGGTCCAAGTACGAGGAAGAGGCGGTGAACGTGCCCTGAGACTCGCGAAGGTTTAATTTTAATCTGGCGCGATTCCAAAGGCGCCGTGGATGCCGGCTTTTCCGGCTTTCACGGCGCTTTACTTTTGCCCAGAGGAGAAGCAGGAACATGGAATTGGAATCGGGTGGCCAGAATCACGAGCACACGCCGGATGGTCAGGATCGCGAGCAGATACTTTCGGCCCTGGCGGCCAGCGTAGACGCCATGGACGAGGAAGGCGCCGTACGCCAGGCCCGGGCGGCAATCGAGGCCGGCATCGAGGCCTACGAAGCCATTACGCAGGGGCTTTCGCGCGGCATGGCCATAGTCAGCCAGAAGTACGAGACGGGCGAATACTTCGTGCCCGAGATTCTGCTGTGTGCCGACGCCATGTATGCCGCCATCGACGTTCTGCGTCCTCATCTGAAGCCACGCGGCGAGGGCCAAGGCGAGCGGACCAGCATAATCATCGGAGTCATCCAGGGCGACATTCACGACATCGGCAAAAACATCGTCAAGCTGATGCTCGATGCCGCGGGCTACGACGTGCACGACCTTGGCCGCGATGTGCCGGTGGAGGCTTTTGTCGATAAGGCCCGCGAGCTTGGCGGCGGCATCATCGCCATGAGCACGCTTATGTCCACCACCATGCCGGGCATGGCTCGGGTGGTTGAACTGCTGAAGCGCCAGGGAATCCGCCAGCAGTGGAAGGTGATGGTGGGCGGCGGGCCGATTTCGCCGGGTTTCGCCAGCTCCATCGGTGCCGACGCCTACGGCCGCAACGCCATGGATGCCGTGCGCCTGGCCGACGAATGGGAAAGGGCAGGGGCATGATCGACACCTTGACGCCGCGCCAGCGAATGACCGCTCTGCTGTCGGGCCAGCCGCTGGATCGTCTGCCCTGCGTGCCGCTGATCATGAATCATGCGGCCCGTGTTGCCGGCGTCCCGGTGCGGCAATACGTTGAAGACCCCACGGTGATGGCCGCCGCTCACATTGCGGCTTATCGGCGCTACCGCCACGACCTGATCGGCATTTTCGCCGACACCTGCATCCTGTCCGAAGTGCTGGGCTCGAAGCTCAAATATTTTGATGATGACGTGCCGCGCCTGGATGTGCCGCTGGTGGGCGACCCGGCCGACATGGCCCGCCTGCCGTCGACGATTGATGTGCGCAGCGCCGGCCGTCTGCCCGTTTACCTGGAGGCGGCCCGGCAATGCGTGGCCGAGATAGGCGATGAGGTACTGATTTCGTGCTGTTATCCGGCGCCGTTTTCGACCGCCGCCGGCCTGCGCGGCACCGATCAACTGGCCCGCGATCTGTACAAGAACCCGGCCATGGTTCACCAGTTGCTGGAGCGCAGCCTGAAGGTGGCCTGCGACTTTGCCGACGCCGTGGTGGAGGTCGGCGCAATACCGGTCATTGTCGATCCGGTGGCCAGCGGCTCGGTCATCAGTCGCAAAGCCTTCGAGACATTCGTCCTGCCGACCTTGTCCCGCCTTATGGCTCACATAAAGTCGCTGGGCATGCCGGCGGTGCTGCACATTTGCGGGCGGAGCGAGACGATAATTGAGGCCATGGCCGACAGCGGGGCCACCGTGCTGAGCGTTGACGTCATCGACCTGTCGCGGGCCCGGCAACTGGTTGGCAGTCGAGTCTGCCTGATGGGCAACGTGCGGGCCTCCGAGACCCTGTTGTGCGGCTCGGCAGGCGATGTGCGGGCCGAGGCCCGGGCCTGCGTTAAAGCCTGCGGCGACAGCCCCGGCGGCTTTATTCTGGCCACTGGCTGCGAGGTGCCAATCGAGGCTCCGCCGCAGAACGTGGAGGCCCTGATGGCCGCTGCCCGGGCATTCGGCGGACGATAGCAGCCGAGGCAATTGAAGCATCTGCCCCAGCGTGGCCGGGGCGAAAACGTTGGCGTGGCAAGCAGCACCCACCAACACGTTTGTGGGTGGCACACGGCGAGAGGAATGGTATGTCGGTCGAGCGGATGACTTCACATGAACGGTTGCGGGCGGCGCTTGCTGGTAGAGCGGTTGACCGGCCGACGGTTATCTGCCCGGGCGGCATGATGAGCATGGCCGTCAGGGAGGTAATGGCCTCCTGCGGCGTGGGTTGGCCCGAGGCCCACGTGGAGAGCGAGTCCATGGCCGAGTTGGCCCTGGCCATGCAGGCCGCCACTGGTTTCGATACTCTGGCCGTGCCCTTCTGCATGACGGTTGAGGCGACGCTCTTCGGGGCCGATGTCGATCTCGGCACGGCCCTTACTCAGCCGCGGGTCAGCGGGCCGATTCTGCCGCCCGACGGCCAGGGGGATTTGCCGCCGCCGATGCTCGACGGCCCGCGTGTGCGGACTGTTATCGCGGCCATCGAGAGGCTTGTTGAGCGACGAGGGGCGGTGCCGGTGGTAGGCAACGTGGCCGGTCCGTTCAGCGTTCTGGCCGAGCTGGTCGACCCGATGATGTTGCTGCGCTGGACACGGCGAGACCCGGTCCTGGTCGAGCGATATATGAGCGTGGTGACCGATGGGCTGGCGGCCTATGCCCGCCGGCAGGTTGAAGCAGGGGCGGGGGTAATGTGTATTTCGGAGCCGACGGCCACCGGCGACATCATGAGCGGCAGCACGTTTGCCGCAAGCGTCGCCCCGCACCTGTCGCGACTTTGCCGGTCAATTACCGCTGCGGGCGTGCCTGTTATGGTCCACATTTGCGGCGACGTGACGCGCCTTGCTGAGGTGCTGGCCGAACTGCCCATCGAGGCCCTGAGCGTGGACAGCATGGTTGATGTTGTGGCCCTTGGCCGGCGGGGTTACCGGTGGCAGGTCATGGGCAACGTGTCGCCGCTGATGCTCGAAGCGGGGCCGGTGGAGCGGGTGGAAAGTGCGGTGGGCAGACTTGTGCATGGCGGCGTGCGACTGATTGCGCCGGCCTGCGGCGTTGTGCCGACGACGCCGGTCCGCCATCTGCGTGCCATGGCCGAGGCGGTCCGGGCGACGGCGCATAATTGCCATGACGAATTGCAGGAGAAGTTGGCATGACATTGCAGCAGACACAGGGTCGGGACCTGGCCAAGCGGCAACGCGTGATGCAGCGATCGATAAGGCTGGGCCATTGCATCTGCGATCCGAAGAAAGCCTGTCCATGCGAATTGTTCAAGCAGCGCGACGTCTGCCTGTGCGCCGGCGAACAGCTCGAACCGGTAGAGGCGGCCGGCCCGGTCCGGCTGACGAAGCTGGTGGAGAAGGCAGGTTGTGCCTCGAAAATTGACCAGCGTTCGTTGCGGCGCATTCTGTCGGGTCTGCCCGAGCTTGACGACCCGCGGGTGCTGCTGGGCGTGGCCGCGGGCGACGATGCCGGAGTTTTTCGTCTGGACGATCGTAATGTGCTGGTGCAGACGGTGGATGTTTTTTCGCCCTCGCTGGATGATCCGTACGAGTTCGGCCAGGTGGCGGCGGCCAACAGTCTGAGCGACATTTACGCCATGGGCGGCACTCCGCTGACGGCCCTGTCGATCATCGGCTTTCCTCTGCACGAACTGCCCGACGAGGTGATGCGCGAAATTCTCCGCGGTGGCCTGGAGACAATGGCCGAGGCCGGCGTGCCGGTCATCGGCGGGCACAGCATTCGCGACGGCGAGTTGAAGGCCGGCTTTGCCGTCACGGGGCGGGTCGATCCGGATCGGCTCTTGACCAATGCCGCTGCTCGTCCCGGCGACGTTCTGCTGCTGACCAAGCCGCTCGGAACCGGCATTCTGTCTTTCGCCTGCCAGATTGACCGCACATCGGCCGAAGCGGCGGAGGCCATGAGCAAATCGATGCGTACGCTGAACCGGGCGGCGGCCGAGGTGATGGTTCGCCATGGCGCCCATGCGGCGACCGATGTTACCGGCTTCGGTCTGGCGGGCCACCTGGCGGCCATGGCAGAGGCGGCGGGCGTGGACGTGGAGATTATGTGGGACGACCTGCCGCTGTTGCCGGGTTTGCTGGAGGCGGTGGCGGCGGGCATTGTGCCGGGCGGAGTGGAGCGTAATCGGGAATCGAGTGCGGCCTCGGTTGTGCTGGGGCCGGGAGCCGATGAGCGGATGCTGGAGGTGTGCCTCGATCCGCAGACATCCGGCGGTTTGCTGATGGCTGTGGCCGCCGACGTGGTCGAAGACGTGCTGGCCGATTTGCGGGCCGCGGGCGTTGCTCAGGCGGCGATAATCGGCCGGGTTAGGGGCAGGGGGCAGGGCAAAATTCATCTGCTGACGGATGGCCGCCGAAAATTTCCGGTGGCGGCCACGTCGGCCATAGGCAAAGGAGTGCGGGAAATGTCAGAAGAAGATCGGTCGCAGACGGGCCAGGCCCCTGCCAACGGTGGTTGCTGCGACGAAACGACGGCGGCAGCGTCGCGGTCATCGTGCTGTTGCCAGGGCGAGGGCGAATCGGCGGCCTCGGCCAGTTCGTGTTGCAGCGATTCGTCTGCCGAGGAATCGTGTTGCGGCGACTCGCCCTCCGGCGGCTCTTCATGCTGCTGCAGCGGCCAGAGCGGCGGTGCAGATGGCGGGGCAGACGGCACGGAGCGCAGCGCGTCGGCCGTGCGCAGCGGCTTTGTGCAGTTTCTGCAGCAGGCCTCTCAGCCGGCCGGGCTCGATGCCGCCACCAAGGAGGCCGTGTCGCTGGCGTTGTCCATAGCCATGCGCTGCGAGCCGTGCGTAAAGGTGCATATGTCGAAGTCGCGGCAGATGGGTTTTTCTGATGAAGAGATCGAGGAGATTGCCAATCTTGGTATTGCCTTCGGGGGCGCTCCTGCTATGATGCTCTACCATACGCTTCGCCGCGACAAGTGACGGAGGTGCCTGGTGCCTGGTGGTGCTCCTGGTCTTCAAAACCAGCGCGGGGCGCGCAAGCGTCCTGGGTGGGTTCGATTCCCATGCACCTCCGCCAAACAATGTACCTGATCAACGTTGGATTGGGGTATTTCATACATGCACGATCGACATCATGTAGGCAGTCGGGGGGCTGAAGTAACGGCGCCCTGCCTGCGTTCGTATCTGCGCACCTGTTCCGCGATCCTTTTATTAATGATCGGCGTGGGCCTGCTGGCCTACGGTATCGGCGGCCATAGCCAGCCGGTTGATCAGCCGGTAAGCACCGCGGACCATGCCGGGGAGGCCTCGGCGGCGGAGTCGGTGGCGGATGATGTGCCGGAAGAATTCGACCCGGTGACCGAGGGTGTAACGGATGCCTGGGGCGAAGTTGGCCTGGCCATGTTCGGCGACCTTCCGGCCGAAGTGCCGGCCGAGGACGAGCCGCAAGTTGAGGCCGGGCAGGCCGAGTCGTCATCCGAGACAGCCGATCTTGAGACGGTTCACCGCGACGAGTTCTGGCTGATTCGAGCCTCGACCGTCGGCGGATTTGCAAGGGGGCCAGGGGGGCAGTTGCTGCAACGCTTTGCCGAGGGAGAAGAGCCCGACCTCTGCCCTAGCTGACTAAAGTAGAGTGACGGGCCATGGTGGCCATGGCCAGACCAGAACCGAAGAAAACTTTACTTGCCAGAGCCGTCCGCTGGCGGGCGGGCGTGCAGTCGCTGTTTGCGGCCATCTGGCTATTCCCGCTGCTGCGGATACATACCTTCTGCGCCCCGGTCTTCCACTGCTATTCGTGCCCACTGGCCCTGTTTGCCTGCCCCATCGGCATCATGGCCCAGTTCAGCGCCGCCCATATTTTCCCCTTCATTGCCGTAGGCGTGGTGCTGGTGGCCGGAGCGCTGCTGGGCAGTTTCATCTGCGGCTGGGTCTGCCCATTCGGATTTTTTCAGGACCTGGCCGCTCGCGTGCCGACACCAAAGCTGCGCCTGCCGACCTGGCTGGGCTATGGGCGGTATGTGGTGCTGGTGGGCCTTGTGTTTCTGGTGCCTTATCTCTGGGGAACCGAACACTGGGCCTTTATTTGCAGCATTTGCCCGGCCGGCATGCTGGAGGCGGCGGTGCCATCGATGGTAAGCCAGGCCTTTGGCGGACAGGTGGTCACCTGGCCTAACATGATAAAAGTGGGCGTGACGGTCTTCGTCGTGGGGGCCATGTTCTTCAAGTTCCGCCCGTGGTGCACGCTGCTGTGTCCGCTGGGTGCCATCTTCGGGGCCTGCAACAAGGTTTCGGCCGCTTACCTCAAGGTCAACGGACACACCTGCACCTCGTGCGGAGCGTGTCGTAAACAGTGCCCTGTGGGTGTCAAGCCCGACGTCAGCCCCAACCATTCCTCCTGCGTCCGCTGCCTGAAGTGCACCCGCTGCTCCTCGCTGGGCGTAGGCCTGATGGGAGTCGGTGAGCGCAAAGGCAAGGCCGCGGCGGAAGTCGAACCCGACGCCTGAAATCAGTTGGCAGAAGCTTTTGGCAGGATGACGCCCCGCCTCTTCCAAGTGGCCTGCGTGCCGCGCCACTCGGGCAGCCATGTCAGCGTCGCAAATATCGCGTGTAGCCAACTCGCTGAGTAAAGCCGATGCGGTCCAGGAAGTCCAGCAGCGGTATGGCGTACTTGCGCGTGGTGTCAATCAGGTACTTGAACTTGACGCTCTCCAGGCAGCCGTGCTCGCGGATGTGAGCCTCGACCCGTCGCCGCGCTTCGTCAATGGCCGCCACGTGGAAGAGCAGGTCGTGCTCAACCACCACCAGGCGCTTATGATCCACCAGAATCCGCAACAGGCGGCGAGTCTCCTGCGGCGGAATTTTCAGCGTCTCGGCCATGGTCTCGGCCGAGGGCGGGGCGAAGAGCAGTTGCCGGAATGTCTGCTCGATTGTCTCCAGGTGGGCGGCATCGCTTCCGGCGAAGCTGGGCTGATGGTCGGCCAGGCAGTAACGATCGGCCCGGCGGGCAATGCCTTGGCCGGCCGTCAGCGCTTCCAGCAGGGGGCGCAGCCGATCCTTCGTCAGGCCCAGAGCGGCCGACATCTCATCGAGGGTCATGCCTGGGCTTTCGGGAGTCGCCTGATGATGGTCGCTCAGCACCTGGCGGGCCCGGCCGTCAAAAGCCTCCATGGCCTTGCGATGGGCCAGGCGTCCGCCCGGTAATTGCAGAACCAGACCCTCGGACTGCATCTGGCCGATCATCTGCTCCACCTGCCTGGGGGTCAGCCTGGCTGCCGGCGAAAGCTCCGCCGCGTCGGCCGCGACCGTGGGCCAGCTTTCCAGAGTCAGGGCCAGCCATTGCTCCGGCGAGCGGGCGGCGATGCTCTGGCGGCGCAGCCCTTCGAGCAGGCCCGGCTTTGTGCGCTTGAGCCTGCGCGGCGAACTGTCAATCACGTGGCCTCCGCCAACCGTGGCCACGGGAGTCAGCCCGCGGATGATGTACGGATCGCCCGGCCCGAACACCAGCGGCGTCTGCAGCCGGAACTGGGCCAGCACCTCGGCCCCCGGACCCACCTCGTCGCCCTCCAGCAGTTGCACCGTGGCCAGAGTCTCGCTGGTTCCGGTATGCAGCTTGACTTGTGCGCCATGCTTCAGAACAGTGGCGGCATCGTGCAGCACCCGCAGATGGCCCACCAGGTATTCGGCCGGGGCAAAATAACCGGGCAGCGTAAGCACGCAGGTGCGGTCGATGTCGTCGGCATCCCAATGGCGAATCTGCACGGCCACGCACTGGCCGGCCTGGGCTTGCGGTGTGTCGCGGCCATAAGCCTGCAACCCCGCCACGCGGCCCGACAGTTCCAGCGGATGCAGCACAACCTCGTCGCCCAGGCCGATGCTGCCGGCCACCGGTATGCCGGTGATGACCGTGCCAAAACCGCGGACCGAAAAAGCCCGCTCCACCGGCAGGCGGAAGACGCCCTCGGTGCTTCGCGGCTTAAGGCTGCGGACCATATCCGAAAGGGCCTCCAGCAGGCCGTCGTAACCTTGGCCCGTGATGCTCGAAATCGGCAGCATGGGCGAGCCCTGCAGAAAGGTGCCAAGGGTCAGGTTGCGCACCTGGTCCAGCACCTCGGCCAGGCGCTGCTCATCAACGCGGTCAATTTTGGTAATGGCCACCAGCCCGCGGCCCAGCCCCAGCAGGGTGAGAATATCAAGATGCTCGCGCGTCTGCGGCATCACCCCGTCATCGGCCGCCACCACCAGCATGACGGCATCCATGCCGGTGGCCCCGGCAACCATTGTCTTGATGAAATTCTCGTGGCCCGGCACGTCAACAATGCCAACCTCCAGACCGGCCACAAGGCAGGGGGCAAAGCCCAGCTCAATACTCATGCCCCGCTGCTTCTCCTGCCGCAGGGTGTCGGTCTCGCAACCGGTGAGCATTTTGGTCAGCAGGCTCTTGCCATGGTCGATATGGCCGGCCGTACCGAGCGTGAGGTTTATCTGCGGAGCGGCTGCTTGTGTCATCGCGATTTTGGCTCCTGGCGGCCTGCGCTCAATACAGTTCCTACGGCACTCACCAGCACCTCCTCGTCGCCCGCCAGCAGCGTCCGCGGATCGAGCAGCAGGGCCTCATTCTGAATGCGGCCGAAGACCGGCGTATCGTGCAGACGCAGCGCCGCCGCCAAAGCGTCCACGCTCATCTTCCGCGGCACCACGCGCACCAGGCGCGTGCCAAGCTGTTGCGCCGGCAGAGACCCGCTGCCCATTTCGCTCTGGCCGTCAAGGTGGCTGATCTCGGCCGTACCGTCGGCCATAACCGCCTGCAGCCGGTTGACGATACGCTCCGCCTGCTTGTGAAGATCATCGTAACTCCTCTGCAGCAGGGCCAGTGTCGGTACCTCTCGCAGGGCCAGTTGCTGATCAAAAAAGAGCATCAGCGTGGTCTCGAGAATCGACAGCGTAAGCTTATCCACGCGCAGCACGCGGGCCAGCGGGTGCTTGCGGATGCGGGCGATAATGTCGCTCTTACCGATAATGATGCCGCCCTGGCCGGCGCCGATCAGCTTATCGGTGCTGGAAGTGATAACGTCGGCTCCGGCGGCCACCGATTGCGGCAAGGTGGGCTCGGCCTCGAAACCGAACTGCGAAAAGTCGATCAGCGAGCCGGCGCCCACGTCGTCGATGAGCGGCAGGTTGCGCGAGTGGGCCAGCCCAACCAGCGGCTCCAATGGCACCTCGCTGCTGAAGCCGACAATGCGATAGTTGCTCGGATGCACCCGCATGATGGCGGCCGTGTTCTCGTTGATGGCCTGCTCGTAATCGCGCAAGTGAGTTTTGTTCGTCGTGCCGACCTCGACCATCTTCACGCCGCTGGCCTGCATCACGTCGGGCAGACGGAACGAGCCACCGATTTCTACGAGCTGTCCACGCGAGACAATGACCTCGCGACCCGCTCCCATGGCCGCCAGCACTATCATTGTCGCCGCGGCATTATTGTTGACCACCGTCGCGGCTTCGCAGCCGGTAAGCTGCTGGAGCAGCCATTGAATACGGGCGTCGCGCGAGCACCTCTGCCCCGTCTGCGGATCGGCCTGCAGCAGCGAATAGCCCGACAGGCTGTCGGTAATCTGCCGTATGGCCCGCTCCGGCAGCACCGCCCGCCCAAGGGCCGTGTGCAGAATAATTCCCGTGGCATTAATCACCCGCCGATAGTGCGGACCCATGACCGCCCGGGCGTTGGCCAGGGCGAGGGTCAGCACGTTCTGGTAGAGGCTCGCGGCGTCCGCCTCCGTAAACAGGCCATCGAGAATCTGCTGCCGCACCTGCTGCACGCTGGCCCTTACGGCCTGGGTGATAAGAGGTCGCGGCCCCGACTCCAGCAGCGGGCTCAGCCGCTCGTCCTGCATCAGATTTTCGACCGATGGCAATTGCCGCAGAAGCACTCCCGCACCCGATCGATTATTATCGCTGCTCATGATGAGCCCGCCTCCTGCGATTCACCTTCGAAATGGCTTATATACTGTCGCACGGCTGAATTCTAGCGTCATGCGGCGGCGATGCAAGCGCACACCTGCGCGCGCACCACGGCGGGGGGATGCCCGCCATGGTGTGCGACTTCAAAATCCTGTGGAATAATTACTACTGAGCGATGCGGTAGATATGCTCAGCCAGGGCGGCAAAATCATCGTTGAATCCGCCGTCGACGGCCGTAATGGCGCGTTCTTCGTCAACCACTTCCACCTTCGTGCCGGCCTTCAGCCCTGCAACCTTGAAGGTAGCCTTGCCGCCGCGCGGGTTGATTGGCTGGAACTGGCCGAGATTCTCGGCGTTGGGCCCCAGGTCGCGGTTCTGGGCGAAAATGTAGAGTGACTTGTCGTGCTCGGTGGCCTTGAAGTGGCAGTCCAACTCGTCGCTCATGGTCATGCTGACTTCAACCTTTGCCGGAGCCGCCAGAATGGCCGGAGCCAGTTGCGTAATCTGCCCGTTCAGCCGCGCCAGTTCCGCCTGCATGGGTGCCGTGGGGGCAAATTCCTTGAAGACCGGCCGCCAGGCATGGGTGAAGTAGCCGATGCCCGTTGCGCCCTGGATCAGGCAGCCCCAGACCTGGTAGCGTGTGTGCACGGGCAGTACGTCGGGCTGCTTTTCGTAGGTCATCCAGCGGCTGCCCTTGTGCGTCTCAATCCAGGCATACACGGGCTTGCCGGGGCCGGCCAGTTCGCGCAACTCGGCGACGCCGTCGGCCGGACGGTTCAGCCAGCCGGGCCTGCCATGACCGTAGATCGGGTAGATGTCGAAGCCGACAACGTCCGCCACCTTGATGTACTGTGGGTATAATTCGGCCTTTTGCTCCAGCCCGTAATGCGATGTAATCCGCGGTGTGAAATGCCCGGTGAAGGTCAGAAATACCGGCCGCGACTTGTCGGCCTGCTTAATCTTCTCGTAGCGCTCAATTGTTACCGCCGGCGGTTCTTTGGGCTCGAACTTCCGGGCCGCACCGCCCTTGTTTTCCTCTGCCCCCTCAATCTGGTCGGGCGTGGCAATCTGTTGGCTTTTTTGCGGCATGTCGGGCTCGTCACGATGAATCCAGCCCAGCAGATGGCTGTCGCCGATGGCGAATTTCGTCTCATCGTTGAAGTGCATGATCACGTAACCATCCACCTCTTTGGCCGCCTCCAGAACCTCTTTGCCATCGCGCCCGGCAAAACTGTTCATGCCCACGCTGCGCAGGAGCTTGAAACTTTTGGGCGACTGGGCCCAGGACATGATTGGCAGGAAAGGCTTACCGTTAACCAGAAACTCGCGATTCTCGCCGATGGTGACGGTGCGAATCGGCTCCAGGGCCGGCGGGCCGGAGTCCTGAGCGAACGACAGTGTGGCCAGTGTCAGCGATGCGGCCAGACTCAGCAGGGCAATTGCGGTGAATCTCATCGGCTTCTCCTTTGACGTGTATTGTGGCCTGATCAACAGTTGCGCCGGACGTGTTCCCACGTCAGGCAACGATGGGTACTTCAATATTTATTCCTTGCCGGCACCCGTGGTGTCGCTGCAATTTGCGACTGTTGCAAATTTATGTGATCCATGTCACATTACAGTCGCCCCGGAGCTTCAGGCCCGCAAGCGGATTGCCGCCATGTCAAGCCCCGACGGGGCGCGCTTTTGACCGGATGCAGCTTGACCGGCCGGGCCGCGAGGCGTAACATGTCGACTTTTGCAGCGGCAGAGCAGCAGCTTTGGAAAGGACGGCTCTCACAATGCGCATTATCGACCCGCACATTCACATGTACAGCCGCACTACCGACGATTACGAGGCCATGCGACTGGCCGGCATCGAGGTGGTGGTGGAGCCGGCCTTCTGGGGCGGCTGCGATAAGACCAGTGCCGACAGCCACATCGACTATTTCAACCATCTGACAACCTTCGAGCCGGCCCGGGCCGCCAAGCGCAACATCAGGCATTACGTGGTCCTGGGCATGAATTCCAAAGAGGCCGAAGATACGGCCATCAGCTCCGAGGTCATCGAGCGAATGGAACCCATGCTCGACCGTCCGAACGTCATCGGCATCGGTGAAATCGGCCTTAACATGAACACTCCCAACGAGATAGCCGTCCTGCGCCGGCAGATGGAGCTGGCCAAACGGCTGAATCAGCTTATCGTCGTGCACACCCCGCACGTGCCCAAGCTGGAGGGCGTCAAAATCATCATTTCCATGGTCGAGGAGCTTGCCATCGACCCGAAGCTGGTCGACATCGATCATAATACCGAGGAAACCATCGAGCTTACGCTGGCCTCCGGCTGCTGGGCCGGCATGACCGTCTACCCCACCAAACTGAGCCCCGAGCGGGCCGTGAACATGATCCAGAAGTACGGCTCCGACCGGATGATGGTCAACAGTTCGGCCGACTGGGAGACGAGCGACCCGCTCAGCGTGCCGCGCACGGCCCAGGAGATGCGTCGCCGCGGCATGGCCGTCGAGGAGATTGTCAAGGTGGTGTGGGACAATCCGCGCAAGTTCTACTCTCACAGCCCTAAATTCAAGGTAGAATAACCAGATGCCAGAAGACAGCCGTCATTGCCCGGGCGAGAAGTACACCATCAGCGATGCCATTTGCCGCGGGCGCAGACACCGCCATTATCCCAAGTGCAAGGGATGCGTATTTAATGAAGACGAGGCGCGGCCGCAGGCGCAGAAGCTTGAGAAAGGAGCTCCGGAGATGGATCAGATTTTCAAGGCCTACGATATTCGCGGCAAGGTGCCTTCGCAGATAAACGAAGAGGTGGCCTGGCGGGTTGGTTTTGCCGCGGCCAGGTTCATGCTTTCGACCGATGAGGCCGCCAAACTCTCTGGCGAGCATGCCCGCTCAATAGTCGTCGGGCACGACATGCGCACCAGCGGCAAGGCCATTACCAGCGCCCTGGTCGAGGGTATTCTGGCGGCCGGAGCCAATTGCGTGGAAGTTGGCGAAATCGAGACGCCGGCCATCTATTATGGCGTCGGCAGCCTCAACGCGGCCGGCGGAATTATGGTCACGGCCAGCCATAACCCTGGCGATTACAACGGCTTCAAGCTTACGGCCGCCGGCGTCAAGCCCATCGGCGAGCAGACCGGCCTGAAGGAAATCAAGCAGATTGCCCAGAGCGCCACACAGACGACCGGCGCGCCAAAAGGCAAACTGCTCAAATTCGACCTGACCAGCGGTTACGTCCACCATGTCAAACGCTTTGCCGAGAACATCAAGCCCATGCGCCTTGTCATGGATGCCAGCAACGGCATGAGCAGCAAGTGGACGCCCTCTATTCTGCGCGACCTGGGCATCGACGTGGTGCCGCTCTACTTCGAGCGCACCGGCCGCTTCGTTCACGAGCCCAACCCGCTGCGCGACGAGAACGTGGCCGATCTTCGCGAAAAGGTTGTGGAGACTCAGGCCCGGCTGGGCGTGGCCTTCGACGGCGATGCCGACCGCTGCGTGGTGCTGGATGAAAATGGCGAGCGCGTCGGCGGCGATACTCTGACCGCCCTGCTGGCCGGCGAGTTCCTCGAAAAGGAGCCCGGCGCCAGCATCATCTACGACCTGCGAAGCAGTTGGGCCGTGCGGGAAGTCGTCCAGCAGCATGGCGGCGTGCCGCGCCGAGAGCGCGTGGGCCATTCCTTCATGAAGGCCGCTCTTCGCAAGTACAACGCTCCGTTCGGCGGCGAGTTGAGCGGGCACTTCTACTTCCGCGATAACTTCTACTGCGACTCCGGCATCATCACCTTCGTCAAGCTTCTCTCGGTGCTCAGCCGGACCAACAAGCCCTTCAGCGAAGTGCTGGAACCGCTGCGTCGCTATGCCACCACCGGCGAGGTTAATTTCCACGTCGAAGACAAGGACGGCATGATCAAGGAGCTGGCCCGCAAGTTCTCGGACGGCAAAGTCGATTTTCTCGACGGCGTTACCATCGAGTTCGACAACTGGTGGTTCAATTGCCGCAAATCCAACACCGAGCCTTTGCTGCGGCTGAATCTTGAAGCCCGCGACCAGGCCACGCTGGACGATAAATTCGGCAAGCTCAAAGCACTGCTTGGCGAGCCGGCCAACGAGTAATTGCGGCAGATGGGGGCAGGCGGGCATGCCGGCAGATCAAACTTTGCCGCCGCCCTCGCGCCACGGCAGGGCGAGCTCACAGTGCCACATGATTGCGGCGACACCCTGGCCGGCCGAAAGCGTGCCACATTATGAATGTTCGACCATGCGCATTGCCCTTTTAATTGAACATCTGGACCATCGGCGCGGCGGAGCCGAGACCTGGATTCATCATTTTGCCGCCTATCTTCTGGCCGAAGGACACGAGGTCACGATAATCACGCAGGATGCCCACGATCCGCCGGCCGGTGCCGAACTGCACCTGCTGCGCCCCCGCGGGCTGACTCGCTCGCGTCGCGATCGCGACTTCGCCCTCAAGTGCCTGCAGGCCCTGGGCCAGTTGCGGCCCGATATTTCCATGGCCACGGGCAAGGCCCTGGGGGCCGACGTCTACCAGCCGCACGGCGGTACCGTGCGTGGTTCGCAGCGGCAGAACATAGCCCTGCTGCCAAGCTATAATCAGCGGGCAATGAAGATGATCTTCAATCGCCTGAGCCCGAAGCACCGGGCGGCGCTGGCCCTGGAGGCCGCTCAATACGGCCATTCCGCCACGCGCTACATCGCCATCAGCCGCATGGTGCAACGCGACATGCGAACCTTCTACCGCGTTCCGCCCGAGCGTGTACGCCTGGTCTACAACGGTGTGGACCTTCAGCGCTTCGCTCCCGCCCGGCTCGGCGGCTTGCGCGACGAGGCCCGTGCGCGGTTCGGTCTTGCTCCGGACGATCTGGCCCTGCTATTTGTCGCTCACAACTTCAAGCTGAAGGGGCTGGGCGAGCTGATTGCGGCCATCGCTCTGCTGAATCGCCAGCACCAGTGGCCCGATGGCGGGCGGCTGGTGGTTGTAGGGCGGGGCAGGGCCGAACGTTACAAACGCCAGGCCGAGAGCGGTGGCCTTGCCCACGCGGTCAAATTCGTGGGCAGCGTTAATCCGGTTGATGAGGCCTATGCCGCCGCCGACGCCTTTGTGCATCCGACCTGGTACGACCCGTGCA
>JAWLHX010000020.1:0-63308 GCA_041690105.1 Phycisphaerae bacterium | reverse complement strand
GGCCGTTTTTCAGTGGCATGGGCATCCTGCCCATGAGTTCCACGGGCATCCTGCCCGTGGAGGCTTCACATGGCGTGGTCATGAGTAAAGCGACGTTCGCACGACCGGGATTTGACTCGGACCACGGCACCAGAAAAAGAAAAGGCAACAGAAACAGGCCGAGGGGCAAGATGCCACCCGGCACTCACGGCCAGGATGGCCGTGCCACGCGAAAAAGCTCCCGCCCGCAACGTGCCACTCAAAACCAGCCGCACGCGGCCGGTTACTGCTTGTCAGCGGCGCGTCAAGCTTGTAGATTAGTTTCAGACACCTCATCAATTCTGCTCAATGGAGACACTCATGGCATTTTCAGCAACGCCCGCCCTGTTTCCGCTTAACCGCGGTTGGATGATTATCGCTCTGGCTGCCTTGCTGACTATGGCCGGCCTGCCCCCGGCACCGGCCACGGCCCAGTCCGGCGTTGAACCGCCACCGGCTAGCGCCGAAGTCGAAGAAGCCATCGCCAAAGCCTGCCAGACACTGAAACAGGTGCAGCGCGAAGACGGCTCCTGGGTCGATTACCCCGGATACGAGGGGGCCAGCACCGCCCTGGCCATCCAGGCTCTGGTATTGGCCGGCGAGCCCAAGGACAGCCCACACATCAAGCGCGGCATTGAGGCTCTTAAGCGTTATAACCCCACCCGCACCTATAGCCGCAGCATAAGGGCCATGGCCTACGCCCTGCTGGCCCGCGAATATCCGCAGTTGCGGAGCCGGCTGTCGGCCGATGCTGCCTGGCTGGTGCGTAACCAGAAGCCCGATGGCATGTGGAACTACGGCGATGACCATGCCGGCGGCAAAACCGATAACTCCAACACCCAGTTTGCCGTGCTGGGGCTGCGCGATGCGGCCTCGGCCAATATCGAGATACCGGCGGTCGCCTGGCGAAGGCTCTACACCCATTACACCACCACGCAATTGGAAGACGGCGGCTGGGCCTACCGCAAGCCCGACGAAAAAGATGCCGCCACTGGCACATCAAAGGTCACCATTGTGGCCCCCAGCGTGGCCAGTCTGCTGATTGTAAACGACGAGCTGATGAAGAATTCCGGCTGCCCCTGCCGGGCCGGACAATCGCAGGGCAGCAACCTGGACGAACAGCACGTTGACAAGGGCCTGAACTGGCTGGTGGATTTTTTTGACGGCAAAATCGGCGCCGGCGGCGACATGGACACCTGGCAAACCTACTTCTATTACGGGCTGCTGCGGGCCGGGCAGGCCAGCGGACTGAAGACCATCGGCAAGCACGACTGGTACGAGCGAGGCTCCAACACCATGTTCCGCATGGTCCGCCGCGACTGCATGCGCAACGCGGTCAAAATGGTGGACATCGACCGCGAGGGCAACCCCATTAAGTTTAAAGGCCAGGAGCCGCACTTCATAACGGTATTGGAGGAAGACGGCACGGAGCGGCTGAAGGTGGTGGACCCGATGTCAGTGGTGGATGTTTCGCTGGCCACCATTTTCCTGGTCAAGGGCGGGGCCCCGGTGCTGATGAACAAGCTGCGCTACGACGGCCAGTGGAATCGGCATCGTCGCGACCTGGCCATGATAACCGAGCACGTGTCGCGGTCGCTGGAACGGCCGCTGCGCTGGCAGGTGGTGGATATTGTCAGCGAACCCGAGACCTGGATTGCCGACTCCCGCCTGCTCTACATGACGGGCGAAGATGACCTGGAGCTTACTGACGAGCAGAAAGAGCGATTGAAGCAATTCTGTCGGCTGGGCGGCACGCTATTAATTGAAGCCAATTGTGGCAACAAGGCCTTCATGGAGAAGGCCCGGGCCCTCGTGGCCGAGCTATGGCCCGACTGGCCTCTGGCCCCGCTGGCTAAGGATCACCCGCTCTACAATTGCCAGATTCCTGTCGATGTGCGCGAAATCTCGCTGCTGGAGGGTGTTGACGACGGCGTCCGCACCTTCGTCCTGCTTACTGATAAGGACTTCTCCTGCTCCTGGCAGTTGCGGCAGGTGGAGAAGCAGAAGCCGCTCTTCGACATGGCCCTGAACCTCTACGCCTATGCCACCGACAAGGCCCCTGCCCCGCCAAGCCTGATGGACGTCGAGGCCCGCATTCAGCTTCAGCAGCAGCAGATGGCCGAATGGGAAAAGGCCTGGCAGGCCGAAATACTACTGGCTCGCAAAGAAAAACGCAGGGCCAAGCGACCCGAAAAACCGTGGGAACAAAAGACCGAGCAGACGGTCGACGTGCGACGCATCAAGCCCGGCGGCCGCCGCATGGTGCAGGTGGCCCTGCTGGATCACGAGGGTAACTTCCGGTTGGCCCTGCACTACGACGTGCTGCGCGACCTGATCACCTCGTTCCAGAAGGAGGCCGGTGTGGCCCTGGTGGTCAACGCCCCGATGAAGGCCGCCGCCCTGGAGCCGGACTGGCCCGAACTGCTGCTGGTCCGGGGCGATGAGGCAATGGGTCTGGATGCAGATGCGGCCAAGGCCCTGGGCCAGTACATGACAAGCGGCGGATTCGTGATCGCCGAAGCAGCCATGGGCCGCCCAGGCTTCGATGCCGACTTCCGCAAAGTAGTGGCCGCAGCCGGATTGAAGCTGCAGCCGCTGACCATGGACGATGCGATCATCACCGGCAAACTGCCCAGCGGAATGGAGGGCGCGGCCGTGGCCGAGGTCCGCTTTACGCGGGCGGTGCAGCAAGACGCCGAGGGTCCGGCCATCGAGGCGCCCGGCCTGCTGGCCATCAAACATGGTGACAAAACGGTTGGCTATTACAGCCCGCTGGACTTGTTCTACAGCGCAACCAGCCTGCCGGCCTACAATCTTCGCGGCTACGATGCCCAGACCGCCTCGGCCATGCTGGTCAACATGCTGCTGCTGACTACCGCCGAGTAGCAGCGCGGGCGGCCGTCAGCGAATCAGCGGAATGCGGAAGATGGGACGCCGCGGCCGCTCCTCGGGCTGCTGGTCATCGGCGGCGGGCGGAGTCTCGGGCTGCGGCGGCGATGGCTGTGGGGCCTGGGGCGCTTCGCCGGGCTGGCCATCGGCAGCAGGCTCCTCGGCACCGGGCTCGGCCCGCGGTGGAGCCACGCCCATCGACAGGTCGGTAATGTCGACCCGGCGATTCAGGAAATCACGCATCGGTTGTCGCACGCCGGCAATGGCCCGACGCGGGTCGGCTGCCGCGCGAGGCTCGCCAAAAGTGCCGGTAATGTGCAGCGTGGTGGCCGCCAGCGGCAGAGCGTCGCCACCCGGGACATTACGCAGCAAGTCCAGGCCGCGCTGGACACGCTCGTCAAGTTGCGGCAACTGGAATCCACCATTGCCATCGCCGTTACCTGCGCCCAGCATATCCAGATTCAGCGACGAGGCGACGTGCAGGTCGAGCCGCCCGTCCAGCATGATGTCGCCATCCATGACCAGCCGCATCAGTTGACTGTCGAAGTACGATTCGCTGATCTGCAACCGCCCGCCATTCACCCGGTAGACCGCATAGCCCGACCTGAAGGCGGTGGGCTCCATGCGGCCCCGCAGCAAGCCGCCAAGCTCTTGCAGCACGCCGCCCTGGATGGCGTCAAAGAGCGGCAACGGCCAGAGGTAACCGTCGAAGAAAATGGCCTCGCCCTGACCCTGAAGCGTGTTGCCGACATCGCTGGCCAGCCCCCGAATTCGCACGAAGTCGGCATTCACCAGGCCGCTCAGGCGGTCGGTGCCCAGATCTCGCACCCGCTGCATGCTACGCAGGTCGATGTTGCGGGCCTGGGCGTTAAAGGTGAAGGGGAAACCCTCGGCAAAACCTAGCTGACCCGTGGCGACCAGTGTGCCGCGACCCGCCACGGCCTCGAACGATTCGACCAGCAGAGCATCATTTTTGATCGTCGAGCGCAGCACGCCACGCTCAACCGGAAGCCCGCCCGGAATGCCCGCTATGTTCTCGCCGTTAAGTACGCCGCTCATGTTGGTCAGGCGGAGCGGCCCGCCGGCGATGTTGCCGCGCACGCGGCCGCTGAAGACGCCCGACGGCTGGGCCTCGGCCAGCTGGGCACTGCCGGCCAGTTCGGCCACCATGGCCGTCAACTGCCGGCTCAGAATGAATTCGTCCAGCCTGGCATCAAGGGCCGCCGCCTGCCCCTGGTTCTGCGTCAATGTGACGTCCAGCCCGCCGTACTCGGCATCGTCGGCCAGCAGCCGCGCCGTCAGCGGAGCATCGCTCTGCCGCCGGTTGATGGTCAGGGTCGCGCTCAGCGGATCGGCCCGCGTCTCGCCGTAGCGCCAGGAGACATCATCAAGCGCCGCCCGGGCATTAACCGCCGACCAACTGCCATCGGTCTCGCGGGCGGCCGTAGCGTTGGCCGTCAGGCGGCCCGAGGGAGCGTAGGCCTGCAGCGGCCCGGCCATCTGGGCCCAGTTGGTGCGGTTGAGCTGGGCATCAATATTCAGCCGGTCGACAATCAGCCGCCCGTCATCCAGGCGGACCACGGCCATTGCACTGGTCCCGGGCCAGTCGCTGACCGTCGCCCGCACCATTTGCGGCATGGCATGAAAGGTAAAATCCTCCACCTCCACCAACAGCGACGCCCCCTGCGGCATGTAACGCCCGCCAGCGGCATCGGTCAACTGCGTCAGACGCAACGAGGACTCCGTAACCGTTCCGGCCGCAACATTGAGCCGCGACTGGCCCAGAATATCGCCGATCAGCGTCAGAGGCTCGCCGGCCCGGGGCAGATCGGCCCGGGCCTGGAAAATCTCGTACTGTATCGGAAGATCCTGCATCAGAAGTTCCGTCGGCGTCGGGGCCTCCAACTCCAGCGGAAGAATGACCACGCGTCCCGCGGTCAGCGGCACCGGTCCGAGCTTCTCCTTCAGGGCCTGTGGCATGAGGGCCAGGTCGAAGGCCTGGTCGCGCAGCGTGCCCAGCGTGGCAGTCGTCTGCTGTGGCCGCTGAGCGTAAGTCAGGCGCATAATGCCGTCCATGGCTGCAAGATCAGCCCGACCGTCAATAGCCTCCGGAGCCAGATCGACCTCGGCCACCAGACCAACATCAACCGGAGCCTCCGGCGTGACAAGAATTCGGGCACGTCCGCCGGCAACCCGCATCTGGCCCGTGTAATCCGAGAACTCGCCCGTGGCTAAGGTGTAGCGGCCGCGAATGTTGCCGTTGATTACGCCCGCCAACTGCTGCACGCGAGCGGCCAGCGCCGGCTGCAGGGTAAGGATTAGTTCGCCCGGCAGCGGCAGGTCGACAATGGTCGCCTCGCCGGCAACGACCTCGCCGGCACCGTCCATTATGGCCGTCGCCTGAAGCGCCCCGCGAGTGCCGATTTCGTTCACCCGAGCCGTCGCCCGGTAACGAATGTCAGGATCATCAGGCACCGACACCACGCGACTCTCAAAGGTCAGCCGCCGCTCCTCCTCCGTCTGCGGCACAATAAAGCGCAGCTCCTCGCTGCGGGCCACCACGTTCAGCAGGCTGTCCAGCGGATCGTCCAGGTTGATCACCGTGCCGGCCAGATTCAGATCGATCCGCCCGCGCGGCTGCAACTCCTGAAGCTGGGCCAGCGTCACCCCGGCCGCCTGGGCCAGCAACGCCGTGCTGAAATCAACATGGCCCGTGGTCCGCTCCAGCGTCACCGTGCCGGCATCCATATCGACCAGGGCATTGCCTGTCAGGCTCAGGGGCCGCTCGGCGTCGCCAATGTTGTAGACCACGGCAAAACGCCGGTCGATGGCCACGAAGCCCTCGTCCTCGCCATCGGCGTCGCCGGTCAGCTCGATACTCACCGGCACGCGCAGCGGCCGCTCAGGATCGGCCCCGCCAAGCAGCTCGCCGCGGAAGCGCATCATGGCCAGCCGCCTGCCGCCCTCCTCGCCCGGCGTCGGGTCATGATAGCCAATGTTCATCCGCCCGTTCAGCGTCAGGCCGGGAAAGCCCTCCGGCGATATCTGAAAGTTTTGCAGATCCATCGTGCCCACCACCCGCTGATTCTCGTTCCAGCGGTCCAGCCGCTCAATCAGGATTTCGCCTTTGATTACCGGCTCATCCGCCGCCTCGGGGTCGCCGTCGGCATCGGGCGCATCGATCGGCGCCTCGCCCGCCCGGCCTCCCTCCGGAACCGGCTGGGCCTGGGCCAGTACAATCCGCCCCATGCCGTCGGCATCCAGCGAGGCCAGCAGGCCGATGTTACGCAGCCGCGTGTTGGCCCCCGGAACCGTGAAGGCCGCGTTGCTCACGCGAACGTCGGCCACCGGCAGGGCCCGCCCCTGATCAATATTGAAACGCTCTATGCTGATCTGGGCTGAAGGGTGGAGTTGTGTCAGAAGATCTTCGGTCAGCCAGGGAATGCCAGAGAGACTTTGCGGCGTCGGATTCAGCGGATCGGTCGTCCGCAAATCCAAGGCGAAGGGCTCGAGCACCAGGCGGCCCTCGATGGCCCCGGCCCCGAGCGTGCCATCGCCTATGCTGATACTGAAATCGTATGCCTGCTGCTGTTCGTCAACCAGCCGAGCCAGGGCATCAACATCAACCAACTGAGCGCCCGGCCAATCGCCCGCGTCGGCAAGCTCAACCAGATGATCGGCCACCAGCCGCCGCTCTTCCTCGGTCAGGTCGGCCAGATCCGTCGCCCCTTCGGGCGTAGTCGGCCCGGCATCAGCGGGCCGCACCGGCGACGACTGATCGATGTAGCGGAGGTCGGCCTGCTCGATGACAACGCGCCGCACAGTCGGGGCTGGCTCAACCTCTTCGGGCGGCACGTCGGGCACCAGCAGACGGGCCAGGTTCAGGCGGCCATCGGGCTCGGTCACCAGCAGGGCCCGCGGGCGGACAAGACGTACTACCTCTACCGCCGGCAGATCGGCCCAGGGCCACGGAATGCCTTCCAGATGCAGCTCTACCCGCTCAAGGTAGGCCACCTCCACCTCGGGCCGCTCGCGCTCCGTAAGGTACACATCATGGAGCACAAAACCCGACAGCCCCTGCAGGCGCACCCGGCCAACTTCAACTTCCATCTGAGTGCCGTCACGAACCGCCACCTGCAGCTGGTCGCGAATAATGCCCGGCACCATCAACTGCAGGGCAAGCCAACCGCCCACGAAAATGACAACAACCAGCGCCAGCACCACCGCGCCGGCAATCTTGTATGATCTCTTCATCTTACACCCCCCCGGGACGTCCCCGAATCCGGCCATCGATACTCTGTTTTAGACGGACCAGGGGCACTGCTGTTCAATAAAACTTTGCTTTTGCCGACGCTACACGCCTGCCCCCCTCATCATCTCCTCGGCCTGCTGGTAAACGCAAGCCCGGAAGTCGGTCATGTCGACCGCCTGGCCCGTGGCCCGCGACTGCTCGGCCGCCCAGGCCAACATGTGGCTCTCCACACTGTCTTCGATGGTCGTCAGCGGCCGGCCGCGGCCCGTGGTCAGGCAGCGGATGACGTCGGCAAACAGGATGTCGTCGCCGCCGCCATGGCCGCCACCGGCCTTGCTGTCCAGCTCGATAACCTCCGGCGTGGCCTTGGTGCCCATCGGTCCGCGCCAATGGTCGTGGATGGTAATCTGCCGCCGCTGCATGTCGCCGCGCAGGGTGCCCTTAGTGCCGTCAAAACGCAGCTTGCGCCCCGACTCCTCCTGGGCCGCAAAGCCCTGCATGGTCAGCGTGCAGATTGTTCCGCGGCTGGTCTCCAGCATCACCACCTGGTGGTCCACCACGTCGTTATGCCCGCCGAACACGCAACGGCTGTAGCGGCTTTCGGCCAGCCGCCGGCGGCGCCCCTCGGGCGTCATGTCGTCGCCAATCATGGCCACCGGCCAGGTTGTCACCGGGCCAAGGTAAAAAGTCTCGGCATCGTGAATGCATTGCGACTGGTCCGGGCAGCCATCCGTGCAGCGCTTGGGCGCGCCTTGCGGGGCGTTATCCTGACGATAATGGTCAAGCCGCCCGAAGCTGCTCACCTTGGTCACCACGTCATCCAGCAGCCAGGGCATGAGGTCCAGATCGTGGCAGCACTTGGCCAGAATCATCGGCGTCTCGTCCTCGCTGTTGCACCAGTTGCCGCGCACGAAAGAATGCGTCATGTGCCAGAACTCGACGTGCTCGGTGTGCTGATAGGAGTAAATCTGACCCAGCCGGCCGGTGCGCAGCAGGCGGTACAGCTCCTGGAAAAACGGGGCATAGCGCAGCTCGTGCTGCACGGCAACCGTCAGCCCGCGCCTGCGTGCCTCCAGGGCCAGGTTGGCCGTCAGCACCGGATCGTGGGCCACCGGTTTTTCCAGCAGAACGTGGCAACCCTTGCGCAGGGCCATCATCGTCGCCTCGTAGTGCGACCGGTCGTTCGAGGCAATCATCACCAACTCGGCCTCCGGACCATCCGGGCCAAGGGCCTCGCTAAAGTCGCCGAACATCTGCTCCTCGCTCAGCTTATTGGCCTCGCCCTCGCGCCGCCGCCACTCCTCGCGCGGCTCGGCCAAGGCTACAATTTCAACCGCCTCAGGATGCTTGCGACTCAGCGAGCCGAACATACGCCCCCGATTGCCGCAACCGACGAGAATAGCACGCAAACGCTTCGACATTGCCCAAGGTCCTTTCTTTCTTCCTATTCAATTGTAGGCGCAAAGGCGGCTGATTAGTGCCCGATTCCGCAAGCGCCTGGATATCATTAGTTGAGAAACCCCCGCGGCCGAAATGGTGCATCGCGGATGACTTGCAGGCGCAGCGCCGGCATCAGCCCGCAACGGTTATTGTGGAGGCGAATCGGGCAGATCGACCGCCGCCGGAGGCCTGGCTCCAACAGGCGGCAGATGAGCGGCCAACTGCCGCCCGCCCCCCTTAGGCCGACCTTCCAGGGCCGCCGGCACCAGAATCCGCAGAGCGTCAAGGACGTTGCCCACAAAGTGGAAGGTCATCTCCTCCACAATCTCCGGGGCAATCTTCCGCAGGTCGCCACGGTTGCCCTCCGGCACGACCAGTTCCCTGATGCCGTTGCGCCGGGCGGCCAGCACCTTCTCCTTCAACCCGCCAATGGGCAGCACCCGCCCGCGCAGGGTAATTTCGCCGGTGGTCGCCACGTCGCCCCGCACTGCCTTGCCTGTCAGGCACGAGACAACCGCCGCCGTCAGAGCCACGCCCGCGCTGGGGCCGTCCTTCGGCGTCGCTCCCTCCGGCACGTGAATGTGCAGGTCGATGGTCTCGAACAGCCGCGAGTCCAGGCCCAGCATCTCGGCGCTGGAGCGGGCGAAGGTTACCGCCGCCTGGGCCGATTCCTGCATCACCTCGCCCAACTGGCCGGTAAGCGTGGTGCGACCCTTGCCGCGCATCCACGATACCTCAACCGTCATTATCCGCCCACCGGCCTCGGTCCAGGCCAGGCCCGTGGCCGCACCAATCAGGTTGCGACGGTCGTGCACCTCGTCCTTGTAAATCTCGGGGCCCAGAAAATCGGCCAGGTTCGCTGCCGTCACGCGAACCTTGGCGGCCGCGCTCTTGCCGCCGGCCTCGGCAATACGCGTGGCCGCCTTGCGGCAAATATCGGCCAGACGCTTGTTCAGGTTGCGGACTCCGGCCTCGTTCGTGTAACGCTCCGCCACTCGAACCATGGCCGAGGGAGTCAGGTTGAAGGTCTTGCGCGTCAGGCCATGGGCACGCAACTGGCGCGGCAAAAGGTGACGCCGGGCTATCTCCTGCTTCTCCTCCAACGTGTAACTGGAAAGCTCAATAACCTCCATGCGGTCGCGCAGCACGGCCGGAATGGCCGACCCAAGGTTCGCCGTGGTGATGAACAGAACGTCCGACAGGTCGAACTCCACCTCCAGGTAATGATCGCTGAAGCTGTGGTTTTCGTCCGGGTCCAGCACCTCCAGCAGGGCTGAGGCCGGGTCGCCGCGAAAGTCGGCCGACATCTTGTCGATCTCGTCCAGCAGGAAGACCGGATTGCGACTGCCGGCCCGACTGATGCTCTGGATGATGCGGCCCGGCATGGCCCCAACGTAAGTCCGCCGATGCCCGCGGATCTCCGCCTCGTCGCGCACGCCGCCCAGGCTCTTACGCACAAACTGCCGACCCAGAGACTCGGCCACGCTGCGGGCCAGGCTGGTTTTGCCCACGCCCGGCGGGCCAACCAGGCACAGTATGGGCTCGCGCTGCGTGTCGCCCGTCAGGCTCTTGACCGCCAGGTATTCAAGAATGCGCTCCTTCGGCTCCTCGAGCCCGAAGTGATGAGCATCCAGCACCTGCCGCGCATGGGCCAGGTCCAGATTATCCTCCGTCCGCTTGTCCCAGGGCAAGTTGGTCAGCCAGCGCAGGTACTCCTCGATAACGCCGAATTGCGGAGTCATCGGGGCCGTGCGGCGCAGCTTCTCAAGCTCCTTGTGGGCCACAATCATGGCTGCCTGCGGCATGCCGGAGGCTTCGATTGCCGCCAGAAGCTCCTTGTACTGACTGGCCGACGGATCGTTGCGGCCAAGCTCTTCCTCGATGGCCCGCAGTTGCTCGCGCAGAAACAGATCCTTCTGGCTCTTCTGAATGCGACCACGAACCCGGTCGGTAATATCGCGCTGAATCTCAAGAACCTTCAGCTCGTGCTCCAGCAGCGAGGCCAGCCGGCGCAGACGCTCGTTGGCCTCCGGCTCGGCCAGCAGCTCCTGCTTGACCTCCGTGCCGAGCGAAATGTAAGCGGCCACCGTGTCCGACAACTGGTCCGGGGTCTCCAGAATCTCGACCAGCTCGGTCACGTTGTCCGGCACCGTCATGGTTGCCGAGGCGTAGGTCATGAACTGCCCGCGCACCGTGCGCATCAGGGCCTCGGTCTCGGCCGAACTGCTGCTGGGCTGCGAAATAACCTCAACCTGGGCCTTATACTCGCCCCGGGCGTAATTGATCCGTCTGGCCCGGCCGCGGCCCACCGCCTCAACTATCACCTTGTGGGTATTCTCGTTGACCCGGAAAATCTGCAGCACACGGGCCACCGCACCGACCTCATAAAAATCAGTCACCGAGGGCGAATCGATGGCCCCGTCCACCTGCGACAGCAGAAGAACCTGGGCATTACGCGACATGGCCCGTCGCACCGCCCGCATGCCGGCCGTCCGGGCCAGCATCAGCGGCACCACAAGATGCGGAAAAACCACCAGCTCCCTCAGCGGCACCACCGGCAGGGTCAGCACCGCTCCGTGTTTCAGTTCTTCAGACATTTCACCATCATCCCGATTTATTGCATTTTCATCACGCACAGACCATCCCCCTCTTGCCAGCTCAAAACCAACCGCCCGACCTAAAGCCCCCGCCCCCTCAGCCTTCTCCTGCTGTTGCCGTTAAACCCCTCCCCCTTGAGGGGGAGGATGTCGCCGCGAAGCGGAGACAGGTGGGGGTGTCGCCGCGCGGCAAACCATCGCGGGCGCCCAACTCAAGAATTCGCGGGTGCCACCCACAAACTCGTTTGTGGGTGCCGTCAGCACGCGCAAAAAACTGTCACCCTCTCTGCCCGCGCAACCTCACCCTCATCCGGCCCTACGGGCCACCTTCTCCCGTCAAGGGAGAAGGGTGAAACAGACACTCCCCCCCGCCCCAAGCCTGTCGAAGCAGGGATGAGAAAGGTAAGATCAGGCCCCCGCGGCCCGCCCCTCGCCGGTCTCGTCCTCAACATCCAGCCCAAGCCGATGCACGTCGCTGAAGCGCACGCTGATCTTCTTCGACACGCCAGGCTCCTGCATCGTCACGCCGTACAGCACGTCGCCCACGGCCATGGTCCGCTTGGAGTGCGTGATGACGATGAACTGGCTGTCCTGCACGAACTCGCGGACAATGTCGTTGAAACGCTCGTTATTGGACTCGTCCAGGGCCGCGTCAACTTCGTCCAGAATGCAGAAGGGCGACGGCTTGCTGCGGAACACCGCCATCAGCAGAGCCACGGCCGTCATCGTCTTCTCGCCGCCCGAAAGCAGGCTGATGCTGCACGGCTGCTTGCCCGGAGGACGGGCGATAATCTCGATGCCCGACTCCAGCACATCCTCGGGGTTCATCATCACAATGTCGGCTTTGCCCCCGCCGAAAAGCTTGCGGAACAGGTTCTGGAAATTCTCACGAACCTGGTCGAACGTCTCGCGGAAGCGGCTGATCGACTCCTCGTTGATCCGCGTGATAAGCTCGTCAAGCTTCTGCCGGGCCGACTCCAGGTCCGTCTTCTGCCGATACAGAAACTCGCCACGCTGCTCCAGGTCCTGCTGCTCGTTGATGGCCTCCAGGTTCACCGCCCCCAGCCGCTCAATCTTCGTCCGCAGCCCCTGAATCTCTTCCTCAACCGCCGCCCAGTCGACCTCGCCGCCCTCGTACTCGGCAACCTTCTCGTCCAGGTCAAGATCAAAATCGTCCCTGATGCGCTCCCGCAAGCCGTCCATCCGCAGCCCGCACTCGCGCAGACTCATCTCCGTCTCGTGCAACTGGCCGCCAATCTCGTTCAGCGACTGCTGCAGACCGCTGCGCTCCTCGTTCAGGGCCGCCGCACGGGCACGAGCCTCGCCCCGCTGGCCGGCTATGGCCCTGCTCCGCCGGGCCGCATCTTCCTTCTGCAGATAGAGCACCGCCAGACGCGACTGCTCCCGCAGAATGCCAAGCTCGGCCTCCCGCACCCGATCGCCGCAACCGGCCAACTCCTCCGCGGCCTCGGCTTTCTGCCGGGCGGCAACAGCATGAGCATTACGCAGATGATTCAGCCGATCCAGCAGGCTCCGGCGCTTCTCCTCAACCTGGGCCAGGGCCACCCGGTGCTGCGTCCGCTGCTCGTCGGCCGCCGAACGCGACTCCTCGAGCCGACGCAACTCAAGGCCCAGGGCCTCAATCTGCGTCCGCCGACCCGCGCTCTGCTCCTCCAACTCGCCAAGCCGCTGTTCGATCTCGACCCGCCGCTGGCGCAACTCGGCCGACTGCCGATCAAGGTCCGCCATCTCCGACTCCAGCAGCGGCTGCTCCTTGCGAATACTCTCGGCCGTATCGCGGAAACGACGCAACTGGGCGTTCATGTCAACCCGGCTGGTCGAAGCATCGTAAATGGCGCTGCGCAGATCGCGCTGCTGCTGGTCCAGCTCCTGAATGCGATGCGAAACGCCCTCGCCCCGCTCGCGGTAGCTGTTGATGCGGCCCTCAACCTCTTCAAGCTGGCGGGCAATGTCCCTTAGCTCGCTGCGGCGACTGATAAGCCCGGCCTTGGCCATCACCCGGCCCAGCCGCATGGTGCCATCGGCCTCCAGGGTCTCGCCGGCCATGGTCACCAGACGCATGCCGGCCAGCGGTCCGGCGGCAAGCTCGATGGCCGTCGGCAGGTCCTTGACCAGCAACGTCCGCCCAAGCAGGCAGTCAATCGCACCACGCAATTCCGGCTGACATTCAACCAGCTCCGAGGCCCGGGCCACAACGCCCTCCAGACCCTCCGGCAGGGTCGCCGGCCCACCGCCGCAACGCAGGGAATCGAGCGGCAGAAAACCCGCCCGGTGCTCCAGGGCATCCTCCAGCTTTTCGAGCGATTCCATGACGTCGGCCTGACGATCGATGACCAGGTACTGCTCCGCCTCGCCCAGGGCCGCCTCCACCAGCGAGGCATAACGCACGTCAACCGTCAGCAGTTCGGCAACCAGTCCACGGATGCCCGGAAAAAGACCCTTGCGGGCCAGCTCCAGCACGCGCCGCACGCCTTTTTCGACACCCTCGCCACGACGCTCCAGATCATCAAGAACATTGCGCCGGCTGGTCAGCCCCGAGCGGAACTCGCGGGCTGCCCCCATCTCGCGGGCTATCTCCTCGGCCTCACCGTTCAGCAGACGCGCCTCTTCCTTACGCACATTCAACTGGCCCTGGTCACGCTCAATCGACTCGTCCAGCTTGCTTATCTCGACCTCCAGCGACGACTGCTGACCGCCAAGCTCTTCAACCTGCCGGGCTATCTCGTCCTGCCGACGCTCCAGACGGCCGCGCTGGGCGGCAAAATTCTCCAGCCGCAAATCGGTGCTCGATATCTGATTCCGCAGCCCCGAGGCCTGCTGAACCAGCTCCATCACCGCGCTCTTCTCATCCTCCAGCGACGAGGCCGTCCGGCGGACCGCCTGCTGGGCCTCGCCCACCGCCTGCTCGGCCGCCTGCAGCAAGCCGCGCATCCGCTCCTGCTCGGCGTCAACCTCAGACGACTGGCTCTCGTCGGCCGAAATCTGCCCGGCCAGCTCGCTCACCCGGCCATCAAGCTCGGCTATGCGATGCCGGTCGCGCTCGGCCGTCAGGCGCAATTCCACTATACGCGACTGGTGATGGGCTGCCGTCGATTCCGAGGCCGTCATCCGCCCACGCACCTCCATCAACTCGCCATCAACCTGACGCAGGGCATCATCAAGCTCCACCAGCGACGCCTCGATCCGGGCCCGACGCTCCTCCAGCCCACCCTGTCGCTCCTGCAGCGAAGCCTGCTCCGAAGCCAGCACCTGATGCGAATCATCCAGTTCGCCACGACGACCACCAAGCTGATGATATTCGTGCAGGGCATGGGTAATGCGCAGCTCCTTCAGCCGCTCGCTGTAAGCCTGCCAGTTGCGGGCCTTGCCGGCCTGAAGCTTCACGCTCCGCAGTCGACGCTCGACCTCCTCGATAATGTCGGTCAGACGCAGCAGATTCTGCTCCGTCCGCTCCAGCTTGCGAAGGGCCTCCTTCTTGCGCGATTTGTACTTGCTGATGCCCGCCGCCTCTTCGAACACCGCACGACGCTCCTGCGGATTGCTCTGCAGCAGAACATCCACCCGACCCTGCTCGATCAGGCTGTAGGCGTTCAGCCCGATGCCCGTATCCATGAACAACTCGCGAATGTCCTTCAGGCGGCAAAGCTTGCGGTTGATCATGTACTCGCTCTCGCCCGAGCGATAGAGCCGCCGCGTTATGGCCACCTCGGCCATGTCCAGCGGCAGGCCGCGCGATTCGTTGTCGAAGGTCAGCGTGGCCTCGGCAAAGCCCAAGGCATGACGCCCGCTGGCACCGTTGAAAATGACGTCGCTCATCTCGTTGCCGCGCAAACTCCGGGCCGACTGCTCGCCCAGAATCCACTTCACGGCATCGACCACGTTGCTCTTGCCGCAACCGTTAGGCCCGACAATGCAGGTAATGCCCTTATCGAACACGAACTCCGTCCGGTCTGCAAAGCTCTTGAAGCCGAACAACTCGAGTTTTCGTATCTGCATGCCGATCCAAGCTCCTGTCCGATTATGACCCTTGCCGTTACCATTGCTTCCGCTGTTGCCGTCGCAGTTACCGTTGCCCGTTTTGTTGTTGCCGTTGCCGTTGCCTTTGAAGCCCCCGGCACTGCCGGGGGATATCGTTGCCGTTGCCGTTGCTTCTTTCAAACCACAAACTACTCCACCGGATTCAACCCACCCGGCACAACCGTCTGCACTTCGCCTCCCGGCGTCACACCGCCCGCACCCGACGCCCCGCCCATTCGCGACTCGTCAACAAGCGGCTCAAGCACAAGAGGGGCCTTCAAGCTGCCCTGCCGATGGGCCCGATCTAGAAACATCACCACATCGCTGTAACTCAGGTCGAAGGCTTCGATCATCAGGGCCGTTACAACCGATTCCACCCGCGGCTCCGCCTGGACCGCCGCCTCGGCACCCAACCGCTTGCTCATTACCGTCACCAGATCATCGTGCGGCCGGGCCGTCACCAGGAACTGAGGCGAATCGACCAGCACCGGCAGGTCGAGCTGCACATCGCCGAAGACCACTATCCGCGGAATCAACTGGCGCGAGATGAAAATAAACGGCTGGCCCTTCGACGGAACATGACCAAGCTCCACCTTCTGGCCCAGAATCTTGCGCGGCACACGGTCCGGAGCAACGCGAACCAGGGCCTGGTAGGCAGCAATACGAACGTTTGGCTTTTCAACGTCAAAAGCCCCCTGCAGGTACGGCAAGCCGGCTCCATTCGGCAGATAAGCCAAGGCCCGGGCAGCCTCCGCCTGGTACGGAGAATCTTCCTTCAGCATAAACTCGCGCAACACCTTGGCCGATGACACACGACCAAGACGGGCAAGGGACAAAGCCGAATAGTAGAGGGACGACTCGTCATCCGCCTCCTTCAGCAGCGGCTCCAGCAGAATTGCCGAAGGCTGACCGAAAGCCAGCAAACCGTACATGGCCGAAACCTTGTCCTGCCCGCTGCGCAACTCGTCAACCAGATCGCGCATGCGCTGCTCGCGCTTATCCGGGCTCTCGACAAGGTAAATCGAGGTCACAATGCGAAGAAAATGCTCCTTCTCATGACCATACTCCTGCGGCACACGCACGCTCACCGACTTCAAGTCCGGACGACCTCTCGCCGACCCCGGAAAACGAGCGTTTATCTGACGAACTATCTGATCGGCCATACGGGCGCTCGGCTCAAGCAGAGTCAACTGGTAGGTGCGCGGCTCGGCCGCCGTCAGCCTGCCCCCACCCAATATCCGACCAACACGCGGATCGACACGACGCACACCGTCCTCAATAATTTCCTCGTCGGCCACAGCCCGCCGCTCCTGACGAGCAAAGGGCGAGACGAATATCGCTCCCTCGCCACGGGCCAGCACCATGCCGAAACCAACCACCGCCGAACGCGTCTGGCCTATCCGCCGAAGGTCCACACCCTTCAGCCGGCCACCCTCCAGGCTCGTCGCCTGCGTGCCGTCGGCCACACGTACAACCAGGTCGAAGCGCTCGTCCTCCACCGCCCCGGGGGGTATCAGGCCCGATATCTGCACCACGGCCGTACTCGGGTCGGACAGAATGCGCTCCGGGTCAGTCACCTCCGGATATTGCGACAACTCCTTCACCATCCGCTCGCGCAGGCCCGGCGGATGAACGGTGCTGCCGGTGTTGGCCAGACCGTAAACCAGCCCGTAACTCATCACCGGCGTCCACTCGAAACCGCTGATAAGGGACTTCTCGCCGATGGTATCGACCAGAAATTCCGGAACCTCGACCTGGTGAATGGTCTCCAGACGCTCCGCCGGAGGCGGAGCATCGCCCTTGCAGCCGACCATTGCGCCGGCCACAGCCACCAGGGCCGCCGCCGGCAAGACAGCTTTTCGCACAAAGCGCACCATCGTCCGCATAAGCCTTGCCTCACAAAAACGTGCGCGCGCACCGTCCGGCCTCTCTGTGCTTTTCATCGGTTACTCCAGTTATCGGACTTTCGAATTTCCGATTATCGCCCAGGCCGTCCCTTGGCCTGCGCCGACAATCGCCCCTTGCCACTGCTTCGTCCTCGGCCGCACGACACCATAAAAATCGCCCCCCGGCGAAGTGTCGAACAACCGCGCGTCCCTGCTTCTGCCCCCGGCCGGAGGAGTCCGGCCGGGCCACGGCATAATATAACCGTTTGCAGCGATTAACTCAGCACAAAACCTAAATCGCTCCCGCAATCTGCACATGCCGAACCCTTCAGCCCCGAGGTGTCGACCCGGTAGCCCGAACGTCTGACCGCCACCGCCCCGCACTGCGGGCACCTCGTGTTGCCATCCTCGCCACCCATAATGTTGCCCAGGTAGACAAAATCGAGGTGCTTCTGAAGAATTGTGCGGGCTCCCTGCAGCGTAGCCCCGTCGGTGGCCGGAAGGTCCAGCTTGTAGCGCGGAAAATAGGCCGAAAGGTGCGTCGGAGTCCGCCGGCCAAGATTTTCCGATATCCACGACCCAAGCTGCTCAAGCTCTTCGGCCGAATCGTTCTCGCCGGGTATCAGCAGCGTCGTCGTCTCAACATGACACCGGCCCGCCGCCAGCCTGGCCGACTCCAGCACCGGATTCAGCCGGGCCTTGGCGTGCTTCTTGTAAAACAGGTCGCTGAAGCTCTTCAGGTCGATGTTCATGGCATCAACCACCTCGAAAAGGGCCTCCAGCGGCTCGGCATTAACATAGCCATTAGTCACCAGAACATTCTTCAGACCCGCCTCGTGAGCCAGCCGCCCGGTATCCAGAACATACTCGAACCAGATCGTCGGCTCGTTGTAAGTGTAGGCTATACCGAAGCTTCCGCGCTGCTTGGCCATGGCCACGGCATCGGCCGGAGAAAGATACTCGCTGGGGGCAACCTGCTGGCTGATCTGCCAGTTCTGACAGAAATCGCACTTGAAGTTGCAGCCCCAGGTGCCAAGCGAAAGAATCTGCTGACCCGGATGAAAATGATACAGCGGCTTCTTCTCTATCGGATCGAGCGCCGCACTTGTCACCTGGCCATAGTTAATGGGCCGCAACGTGCCGCCGAAGTTCTTGCGACACAAGCATATACCGGTCTGGTCAGGGGCTATCAGGCAGCGGTGAGGGCATATCTCGCAGCGCACGTTGTCGTCGCCGCCCTCAGCATGCTGGAATTCGCAAACCCGCTCAATCTCAACCATCGCACCGCCCTCCCCCACCGCACCTCTGGAACCAGGCCGCCCCCGCCACAGCAACTTTGGAACAGACCGCCCCGCCACAGCAATGCTGGGTGCCACCCACAAACTCGTTTGTGGGTGCTGTTCGGCGCCGTGGCAGGTAATCCGTCCCGAATCAATATTATGACTGCACCAGCCAGTCTAGTCGCCGCAACCGGCCCTGTCAACGAAGCCGCTGCCCGCCCAGCCCCCGACCCACGCGGCAACCGCCGCCAATCAACCGCTCAGCATCTCCGCCGACCATACCGAGGCAACGGCAATGGCCGCCGTCTCGACGCGCAGAACATGCGGACCAAGACGCACCCGCTCCGCCCCCGCCGCCAGGGCCGCCGCCAGCTCATCGGCCGAAAAACCGCCCTCCGGACCCACCAAAGCCGTCAACCGGGCCCCACCATCGCCCCGCTGCGACCGCAAACCGCCCAGCAACTGGCCGAATGTAACGCCCTCAGCCGACGGATCGAGCAGCACCAGCCGCCCTCCGCCGCCTTCGCCATCGCCACCCCCGCCCCCTGCCCCGGCCGAAAACTCCGCCAGCAGATCGGCCAGCCCAACCGGGTTCGAAATCTCCGGCAACCAGGCCCGCCCGCACTGTTTCGAGGCCTCCACCGACCGCTGACGCCACGAGCCCCGTCGGGCCTGCCCCTCGCCGGTAACCACGCTGAACTCGGTCAGCAACGGGCGAACCGCCCAGGCACCAAGTTCGGTCACCTTTTCCACCAGCGTCAGCATGCGGTCGCCTTTGGGTATGGCCGTGGCAATGGTCAGCCGGGACGCAGGAGCATCCTCCTGCCACATTCGCAGCGGCTCAAGCTCTACCGAACGACGCTCCAGGCGCACTATGCGGCACTGTGCCAGCCCACCCGCACCGTCAAAAACCTCAATCTCCTGACCCGCACCAACCCGCCGCACACCACGCAGGTGATGCAACTCTTCAGCAGGCAGATCAAAATCGCCCGCCGACAGCCGTGGTGCATAATATCGTGGGGCCACAGGGCACTCTCCATCAAGATCAATACCGTTTTCAACCGAAGAATCAGAATGTATTACAGCACGGCGGCCGTTACAATCCCCGCATGCACTTTTTTTCGGCGGAGGCAGAAGGCTCGCTCAGCCGCCGCACAATGTTGTTAAACCCGGTGACCGCCCACAACTATGGCCGATTCGAAAGATAAACCTCAGCCGCAGAAAGATTCCGAGGCCCGCGATGCCGAAGAACTGGCCCGCCAGGCGGCCGCTGATGCCGACAGCGACGCCAGCAATCAGCCCGCACCGGCAGCCAAGGCGGCCCGGCGGCCAGGCTCGCCCGAGGATCAGCTGGATCCCCTGCTGAAGGCCGAGATCGACCGACAGGTATCGGCCGCCTTTGACGACGAGGAAGATAATAACGCCGACGAAACCAATCCGCCATCCCCGGAAGCTGACGACCAAGCCGCACAGCAAGCCGACACCGGCAGCGCCGCCGGCCCGGCAGCGCCGCAAAAAAATTACGATCCGGAAACCGAGGTCGATCCCGAGGCCGCCGAAGCCGATCGTATCGCCGAAGAGATCATGCTGGAGGAAATGCGACGCCTGGAAGCCGAGATGGAGCTCCAGCTCAGCCAGCCCCAAAACGACAGCCGCCGCCAGTCCCGCGACTCCGCGGACGCCGATGGCGCCGATGACGACCTGGCCGAGCAGGTCAGGCGGCAACTGGCCGAAGATTTGCGAGCCTCAGGCGCCCAGCCACCGGCCGACCTGCTCCAGGACGATCCGCCCGACGGGCCGCACACAAGCGCCGCTGCCACCGAACCCGACGCCCACCAGCCGCAGGCCGACCCGGACGACCCCGCGCCGAAGCGTACCGACCCCGCCAACCAGACCAGGCAGCCGCCGGCAGACCAGCTCAATCATAATGATGATGCTGAGGGCAACGAGCCCAGCGCCGACGAACTGGCCTCCTTGGTCGAGGCCGACCTGGCCGACTTGCCGCCACCGCCCGAGGCCGAAGATGGGCCCGAGGCCGAAGAAGCGCCCGCCGATCAGCAAGCGCACCCCACGAACGATGGCACCGACCCTGACGGCGATTCGAACGATGCCGCCTCCGCCGAGGCCGAACCCCCGGACGAGCCGGCCACAGCATCGGCAGGCGACGAAACAGCTGCCGGCGATCAGATGCTCGATTCCGCAGCGATGACCACGGAGCCAACAGTCGGCGAGCCGCCAGCCGACGACGACATGCCCGCTCAGGATTCCCCGCTCACAGTCGAGCAGACTGCCACCGGCCAAGGCGAATCATCTGCCGATGAACCTTCGGCCGAGGACGCTGCAATCGCCGAAGAAGCTGCATCCGCCGCCGAGGCAAAAGCGGCCGAAGAGCAGAAGCAGCGCGAAAAAGAAAACAAGCAGCGCGAAAAAGAGCGCAAGAAACGCGAGCGGGAGCAGAGGAAGAAAGAGAAGGCACGCCAGAAGGAAAGTCGCCGCAAGGCCCGAGCGGACAAAGCGGCCAAGTCATCAGCCGCCGCCGAGCAATCCAGCGACGACGAGACGCCAACCGCCGAGGCCGATAGCGAAGCCGAAGCCGAGGCCCCCGCAACCAAGGCCAAAGTCCCAAAGGCAGCCGTCCACGATGCCCCGCCACCGCGGACAGTGGCCGGCCTGGCCGGCGACCTCGGCCTGGCCACACTCCGGCTGTGTGCGGCCACGCTCGAACTGGCCGACCGTCCATTCCGCTCCGTCGGCCCCGACACCCGCGACCTGCTGGGCAAGATAGCCATCGCCACCCTGCTGGCCGCAGCCCTCATCGCCGTCAGCGTCCGCTTCATTTTCTGACCGCTTTTCTCGGCGCTCGCAACGCCGCCCGGTGCATAATCAAATCTGGCTGCAATCGTCCGCCTGCAACGGCAAACACGCAACATGGAGGCCAGCACCCACCATGCCCCGACCGATCATTGTCCTGCTCCTGACTCTCCTGGCCCTGGCCCCGGCAACCACCGCCTGCAGCGAGTCGGCCCCATCGGCCGCCCAGGCCGCCGACCAGCAGCCAGACGGCGGCGCCGCCCTCCGCATGCCAGCCGTGGCCGATAATTCGATCTGCCTGCACCCATCCGAGGTCGATTACAACCATGGCGGAAAAAGCGTCCTGAGACTCAAAGGCAATCAGCACATTCTGCTCATCCGATTCCAGAAGCCCGCACGGGCCCCGGGCAACGCCGTCATCCGCTCGGCCAGCCTCCACCTGCATGCCGCCTCGGGCCTCAAGCTCAGGCAGGTCGGCTTCTCGCTGCTCAATGGGCAGTGGAACGAAGGCACCTCCAGCGGTCCGGCCAAGCCCGGCGAATCAACCTACCACGCCCGGGCCCACGGAACACCCGGATGGACCGGGCCGGGCTCAACCTTTCTCGACGCCCTGGGCCAGTTTCACTACGCCGTGGTGAATACCGAGGCTGACGGCTGGATATCCATCGAACTGCCGCCCGCCATACTCCGCGAGATCGGCCGCCGTCGGCAATTCAGCCTGGCTATTACCGACGAGCAGGGCCAGACCATGGCCAATAACGATTTCCACTCCCGTCACCAGAATGGCCGCGAGCCGTACATTACAGCCCGCTTCGCCCCCGACCAGCAACAGCCGCAAGACCGCCCCCGGCCCTCCGCCGATGCAAGCGACGCTCAATCAGCCGACGCCGACCGCCAACAGGCCATCCAGCGCCTGCTCCGCCAGGCCCGACAGATTAACCCGGGCCGGACCAACAAGCCTTCGACCCCGACCGCCGCGCCCGACGCACTCGAGGACGACGTCACAAACGCCGCAGCCGACGCCGATGCCCAGCCCGGTTCCTTCACCAAAGCTGGCCTTTCGCTGCGGATCACCACCCCATACGATAACGTTCACCCGATCAGCGGCCGCTCGCGACCACCGTCCGCCGCCGATCTCGAAGGCCTGCTTTGGGACGGCTCAACAATCACCCTCAGCGCCGCCCGCAACTGGTTCACGGCTTTTCAACTGGTCATGCCGGTGCAAAGTCCCGGCCGCATCCGGCCCCTGAGCTGGCAGCCGTTCGTCAATGCCGACGGACGCGCCGAAGACGCAATCTCGCCCCGCACGCTGTGGGTCTGGAGCATCAGGGCCGAGGACCAGGACAACCAGCCGCAATGGCAGGCCGACCCGCTCATCGGCAGCCTGGCGCACCTTTACTTCATGAATCTGGAGGGCCAGAAGTTCCAGACCGTCTACGCCGAAATCTACGTCCCGCACAATGTACAACCCGGGGTCTATACCTCCTCGCTGACCATTCTGCCCTCGAAGTACGATACTGCCGACGAGCCCGAAATCAGCCTGCCCGTCACCCTCACCGTCCACCGGCACACTCTGCCCGATGCCCTGGGCTACAAGCTTTCGCTCAACACCTATGGCTCGCCCGGAGGTTTGCAGGGTGCCCGCCCCGGCACAGCTCAGTTCATCCGCGACGAGCTTGACTGGCACCGCCTGGCCCATGAGCACCGGGCTACAATCGCCGTCGTGCCATACTCGCAGGCCGGCCAGGTATCGCCCGGAATGGCCCCCGAGGTGCAGGTGGACGCTGATGGCCAAACCAACATCAACTGGCGCTTGTGGGATGAGCGCTGGGCGGCCTACTTCAGCGGAAAGGCCTTCAAAAATCTGCCCCGCGACGGCCAGCCCATCGACCACTTCTTCCTGCCAATGCACGAGAACTGGCCGCTGCCGCTGGATGAAAACTACAAATGGGCCGGACCCTGGGAAACCCACTGGCAACGCGAAGGGCCGCTGGCCGATGGCCTCTCCGACCGCTACCAGACCGCCTGGCAGAACACGGCCGAGGAATTCATCCGCCACCTCCGCCGGCCCGACTGGCAAGGTACGCAATTCCACTTCTTCCTTAACAACAAATGGTCGTTTAAGCGCGGTGGGGGCAAAGGCTCCAGCTATTGGGACCTGGACGAGCCGGCCTACCGTAACGATTTTCTGGCCCTGGCCCACTTCGGCAAGCAACTCCGCCAAGCCGTCGGCGACAACCCGCCGCCAAACATCGTCTACCGCGTCGACATCTCCCGCCCGCAGTTCGAGCGCGGACTGCTCCACCAGACCGACGACCTGCGCATCTGTAACACCTGGCGGCAATGGCCCCAGCAGGCCTTCACCCGCTACTGGGCAACCGACGCCGACCAGCAGAGTCCGCGGCCCGACCCGCCTGTCTGGAGCTATGGCGAACCCGGCCCGCCCGGCGATCCGCTGGCTGATCTGTGGATATGGTGTGTGGAAGCTTATGCCGCCGGTTGCCAGGGAATGGTGCCCTGGCAGTCGCTGGGCCGGCAGGATTCCTGGATTTCGCCCCGCCCTACCAGCCTCATCTACCCGCCGCGCTCAAGAATGCCCAAAAAGCCCGTCACCAGCCTGCGACTGAAGGCTCTGCGCGACGCCCAGCAGGACATCGAATTGCTGCGCCTGCTGACCGGCGAAGCCCAAGGCAGCACCAACTGGGGCACCGACCGGGCCCGGCTCATCATGGCCCTCACCGGCGCCCGGCCCTACAACCGCAACAATCAGGCCGAGGCCCCGCTGGTTACCGCCGACCTCTCAACCTTCGCCCCGGCCGACATCATCAAACTGCGAAACACCCTGCTCAACCTGCAGCCCTGATAACTGGGCAGCACCCACAAACTCGTTTGTGAGTGCTGCCGTTGCTTCTTCTTTATAGCCCCCGGCACTGACGGGGGATGCCGCTTCTTCTGCCGTTGCCGTTGTTGCCGTCGCCGTTCTAAAGCCCCCGGCACTGCCGGGGGATGCCGTTGCCGTTAACCCCTCTCCCTTGACGGGAGAGGATGTCTCCGGCGACAGCCGGAGACAGGTGAGGGTGTCGCCGTTGCCGCTGCCTCTGACCCCTCTCCCGCTTGCGGGGGAGGATGTCGCCGCGAAGCGGAGACAGGTGGGGGTGTGGCTGCGCGGAAAATCCCTCCTAGCGGTGCCATGGTCTGACGAAGTCAGGCCATGATAACCGCTGAAAGCAATCCTGATATCCCAGCCGCACGCCCTACCGCTTGACCAACTCACGCTCGGCCTGGCTCAGCAACCAGGTGGCCACCGTCACCGTGCTGATGCGGCTATCGTAAACACTGTGGCGGAACCCGCCCGAGGCCACCCGCGCCTCCTCAACGTAAAAACTGTTCTCCGGCGTGTACTGCATGCCCAGCATGTAAGCCATGGCGTGTTCGCCGGCCTGCAGGGCCACCGAGTCCATCTGCTTAAGGTTCAACTTCTCATAACGCTCGGCCGACAGTCCTTTGACCCTCGAAGCCATGCGATTGGCCGCCTGCAGCCCACGCAGACTGAAAGCAGTCAACTGCGTATCAACCATGCCGTCCTGGGCAAAGCCGCCAAGCTCGTCGGCCGGGGTGCGAATGCGGTCGAAAACCTGCCGCACCAGCAACTGGGCCACACACTGCCGGGCGTAGGCAATGTAGGCGTCGTTCACCTCGTGGCGGTCCATCGAATCCAGGGCCTCTATCAGATGAACGTCCGGCACGCCTTCTGTCTTCTCGTTGCCCAGGGCCTTTTCCCGCTTGAATACCAGATAGTCGGCCGACAGACGTGCCCGCTCCATCAGGCTGGCGTCTTCAAGAATTTCGGCCGCTCGAACCAGGGCCAGCAGATTCAGCGAGGCTCCGTGCACGTCCTCCCGATCTTCCTTCATCAGCGCCTCGTTCGTCCCCGGACCAAAAAACAGCATGAAGCTGCCGTCCGACTTCTGAACCGAAAGCAGAGTGTTGGCCAGGTTCTTTATCAGGCTCTTCTTATCCTCCGTCGGCGAAACATCCTGCAGGGCCGCCACGCCTATCAGCACCTGGGCATGCCAGGCCGCCTGGCTCTGGCCCTCGTAATTCACATAGGCCGTTTGCCGCAACTGCTTGTCCAGACCCTCGACCCGCACCCCGCGCATGCCGCCAAGCAAGGTGTCCATCAGCAGATTAGCACCCTGCAGCATCCACTTCTGTTTTCGCGACTGATAGAGCCGCGACATGGCCTGAATGCACAGTGCCTGCTGATCGGCCCGCAGGCCGCCGCTGCCCGACCAGACCAGGCGCAGCGGGTCGTAACCATCCCGCACAATGCCGTTGCGGTCAGGAGCCCGAGAAAGATATTCTATCGACCTGTCGATGGCCGATTGCAGCAAGCGCTCCGACAAATCCTCGCTGCGATACAGCGGCCCAACCCGATAAAGCACCAGTGGCTCGCCAGAGCGACCGCCAACCTCGCGATCAATGAACATCTGCGCCCTGAAGCGCAACACACGGGCCGCCGGTGTCTGGTAAGTGCTCATGGTCATGCTGGCCCGCTGCACCAGGGCCCGGAAAGTCGTCTGCTTAAGCTCCTGCTGACCATAAACCGGACGCTGCTCGTAAGCCTCAACATCGTCAAGGCGGGCGTAGGTCGCTACCCAGGCCTGCCGCACCGCCTCCCACGGAACAAGCACACTGCGGGCCGAACCGTTCTCGTATATCAGACCGTCAAGACCTGGCCGGAACGAGTACAGAAACGGCTCCGCTATGTTCGCTATGTAAGGCTCGAGGCCAACCACCAGGTCGTAACCGATGCGCAGACGCCCGACATTCGCCGCCAGCTTCTGATCAACCCAATGTGGACTGCTCATCATGCTGCTGATGGCATCGAGCACCGCCCCCCGCACCGTCCGGCCACGACCCTCGGCCGTCTGCTTGAAACCGTTCGGGGCGTAAATGCTGAGGTACAATATCGTCGGGCGGTCGGCCTCCTCGTACATGCCCTTGGGCACCGCAAGCCCGAGGGCTTCAACCTGGCGGTCGAGCTCAAGCTCCATCATGGCCTTGTTACGAGCCTGGCCTATGGCCTCAACCGTTGCGAAGCTGTTCATCAGACCGCGAGTCAGGGCCAGGGTGTACCTCATCTCATCCTCGGTCATGCGAACCGTGCTGGCCCCGGCTACCGATGAACGCCCCGACGCCTGCCCGAAAACCTCGGCCGACGAAACCGCCCCAAGCACCAGCAGCGCCGCAAGCATGGCCGCAAACGGTACATGCCCGCGACGACAACTGCCACCCGCCGCCCTTATCTCGCGCCTCGTGTCATACATCCTCAACCGCCCTTTCGCTGATAACATACAGCCGCCCCCAACCATTTCTGCACGTTGCAAAACTACTTCTTGCCCTTGCTCTTGCCCTTCTGTTTGGTCGCAAACTTCTTCATCGACTCGGGCAAGGCCGATCGCTTCGGATTCTTAACCTTGTACTCGCTTGGCAACTTCAGCGGAACCGGAACCGCCGACTTCTTCAGCGGCAATGTAACCTCCTCGCCGCCCAGCCGGGCCGACTCGTAAATCCCCAGTATGATCTCGACCGCCTTGCGATGCTCCGCCGGGCCCAAAGCATTGGGCTTGCCCGACCTGATCGACTCCACGAATTCCGTGAAGGCCGCCGTGAACATCACGTGGAAGTCGCCCAGGGCCGCCGGGTCCGAACCAAGGGCCGCCGACTTGGCCTTCTTCTTGGCCTCCGGCTTGCCGCCAGTACGCCGAATCTCATCGTCGGCCTTGGTCTCCTTGGCAAACTTCCAGCGCGTCAGCGAACCTTCGTACGTCGCGTTGCCCGTGTCGCCGCAAACTTCAACCGTGCCGTGCGGACCCGGATAGCTGGCCGTCGAACCATGAATTACGCCCAGCACGCCGTTGGCAAATTTCAGAATCGCCACGGCCGTATCCTCCACCGCAATACGCTCGTGAGCCAGCAGACCGGTATAGGCCCGGATGCTCTTAACCGGCGAGCCAACCAGCCACTGAATCAGGTCGACATAATGCACGCCCTGATTCATCAGGCAGCCGCCGCCATCAAGCTCCCACGTCCCGCGCCACTCGCCGGAATCGTAATAGTCCTGACTCCGCCACCACATGCACTGAGCCGTGGCCGTCGTCAGTCGACCCATCCGACCACCGTCGATGGCCTCCTTCATGATCCGCGCCGGCGGATTGAAACGATTCATGAAACAGCCGCCGTAGTACGTCCCGCTCTTCTTGAAGGCCCGCTCGATAACGTCCATGGCCTCCAGCGTAATGTCCATCGGCTTTTCGCAGAAACAGTGCTTGCCCTTCTTCGCCGCCCACACCGCTATCTCGTGATGCAGACCGCTCGGCACGCAGACATGAATAATGTCAATCTCCTCGGCCCCAAGCATCTCATCCCGATCCGTATACCACGGCACCCCATACTTCTCGCCCAGCTTGCGAGCCCGCTCCTCAACCACATCAACCACCGCCGCCAACCGACTACCAGGCACAAACTTCAGACACTCCGCATGAACCGAACTGATCACCCCGCACCCAATAATCGCATGATTCATCGTATTCTTCTGACTCTTCCGCCCGGCCGCCTTCTTCTGACTGGCCTTACTCTTCTGGCTGGTCCTGCTCTTCCGATCAACCGCCTTCTTCGCCATCGCTCTATTCTCCAAGATGTCCGACCCTATTGCCGTTACGGCTCGCCGTTGCTGTTAACGTTGCCGTTGCTTCTTCTATAAAGCCCCCGGCACTGCCGGGGGATGCCGTTGCTTCTGTGGCCGTTGCCTCTTTGACCCCTCTCCCTTGACGGGAGAGGATGTCTCCGGCACCAGCCGGAGACAGGTGAGGGTGTCGCCGTGGCCTTTTCAACCCTTCCCCCTTTTAAGGGGGAAGTGGCCCAAAGGGCCGATGGGGGTGCCGTTGCTGTTGCTTCTTCTTCTAGCGCCCCCGGCACTACCGGGGGATAGCTTCCGACTTTGTTGCACCCGCAATTGCGCCTACCACCGTCAGCGTCGTTGCTGCAATATCCCCGGGCAATGCCCGGGGCTTCAACAACAAAGCCACGCCAACCATTATGCTCCGCCGCTCAGTGCTCGCTGCCATGGTCTGACAAAGTCAGGCCATGATAACCCGCCGCAACGCCACGCCTTCTCCAATGCCAGATGCCACCCACAAACTCGTCTGTGGGTGCCGCTGCCCTGCCCTACCCCGCGACCCCCCGCAGCATTGTCACCACCCGCTCCGTAACCTGCGGACCAAGATGATCGCTGGCCCGCACCACCGTACCACGAGCAGTGGCCACGGCCGCATCGGCTGCTTCCGACGGACCACGCATCACCTCGTAGCTGCCCTGCTCAAAGGCCAGCGGATAAGGCACATAGCCCAGCATCGACCCGTTATAACCGGAAAGGAAGGTAAACTCAAACGGACTTTCCTCATGAATCTGCCGACCGAAGTTGCCGAAAAACTCGCCCGGCATGCTCACAATCGCCACGCGAGGACCAAGCGACAGCGTCGTCAGGATCAACTTCCGACCAGCCTCGCCGTCGAGCTCGCCCTCCCGATAATATTCCGACCGAATCTCGCCGGGCCGATGCCAGTCCGTCAGCGACCGCACCGCCGGGCCGACCGCCCGAGCAAAGCGGGCACCAAGCTCCTTCGCCGCCCGCTTGAACCACCCCACCTCAGCCTCAACCGTGCCGCCGGTAATCGGATGCACGCCATGAAGATCCCTATCGCCACCAGTCGCCGCAGCATGCAGCGACAACACCCCAGGCAAGGCCGCCTCAAGCTGACGCTTGTACTCACCCACGCTCTCGCCGCTAAAGTACGGGATGGCACCAAGATGCGGATGGCAATCGTATTCCGTCAGCACGGCCATCGGCTCGGCGGCTCCAACCTCCCGCACGCACAGAATGTAAATCTCCTGCGGATCGGTTCCCGGCGGCTCAATAAGCTTCAACCCCGGCGGAACTATCGGACCACTGCCCCAGGCGTTCACGCAAGTGCCATTCGACAGCATCATCCGCCTGCACTGACCAATCGGCTCGCTCAGCCGGGCCACGCCCGTGGCCAACTCCGCCGGACGCAGTGACGACGCCGCCGCCAGGCAGGCCTCAATCGTCATCTCAACTATCTTCCGATTCGCCGCCTCTTCCGCCCGCCGGCCCTCTTCCGGAGCATCCGCCCCGCCCCAGGCGATCGGCGAGCTGCAATGATTATGCACCGCCCCAAGCAGCACCCGCGTCGGATCGCAACCCGTCGACTCCGCTACCCGCCTCTGGACCTCGGCGACCCAGTCGGTTGGCCACGTCCGCAAATCGCTCGTCACCACGAAGGCAAGGTCGTCCCCGCAACGCAGGGCCAAACTCTCCACCCGCAAATTGTCCAGATTACCACGCGTCGGAACCAGACGCTTCATGCCCGTCGGCTCCAGCAACTCCGGCTCGTCTGGGCTGATATCACGCACCGCAACGCCGCATTGCAGCAATTTATCTTTTATCTGCTCGACCATTTCTCAGGCCTCCTCTCTCGATGCCAACAGACAACCAACCTGCATCCTCACCCGAAGCGACTCATCGCCCGACAGCTTCAAAGCCGCCGCCTCGCCATCGGCCGCACCAAGCCGGTCCAGGGCCTCCACCGCACAGGCCCGCACATACCATTGCTCGTGCTCAAGATGGCCCAGCAGATACGGCACGTCCGAGGCGCGCCGGGCCTGACCAAGCAGCTCAACCCCCGCGGCCTGCTCAAACCACTCCTCGGCCGCCGCGGCCGTGCTGCGAATCCGGTCCAGCCACTCGTCATCCCCCGTCGCCCGCCACAGGGCAAACGAGGCCTTCATACGCGCAAATGCCGCAACGTCGCCCTCGGCCAGCTGCCGTATCATCGCCAGACGGGCATCGTTGGCGCCCGACTCCACCAGACTGAGAGCTGCCTGCCCCCTCACATACCGGCTGCGAAACTTCAGCAACTCCTCCAGCTTCTCCCGCCCCGACTCCTCGCCCAGTGCACCCAGGGCCTCGGCTTCCATACACAGCAGGCCAGGGTCGCTCGTCCTTATGCCACGCGAGCCGCGACGGGTGATGGCCTCGACCGTCAGCCGCTTCTGCAACCCGTCAACCGCCTCGAACTCCGCCGGCATGCGCAGAATCTCCGCCGCAAACCAGGCGTAAAACGAATCGTCATCCTTCTCGGCCAGCTCTTCCAGGTAAGCCACCCCGGCCTCGCTGCCCAGGCCAAGCAAAGCCACGGCCGCCGCCGCCCGCACGCTCTTGCATCCATGCCAGTACCAGTCGTCGAAAACCTTCGGGTCGTCAACCAGCGGAGCAATATCGTCCACCACCGAGCGGTCGCCAATCTGCACCAGCGACCTGAGAGCGGTCATCTTGGCGTAATGCCCGTCGGTCCTCACGTAATCGACCAGCAGCCCCACGGCCCGCGCCGACCCGACCTCGCCCAACAGCCGCCCCGCCTCAGCCCGCACCACCAGGTCATCATGCGTCAAACACCCCAGCAGCAGATTCATCCCGCTCCCAGCGCCCACGCCCGACCCATTTCCCACCATCGCGCCCATACGCTCCGCCTCCTTCTGCTGTTGCCGTGCCATCGCCCTTGCCTCTTCAACTCTTCCCCCTTTCAAGGGGGAAGTGGCCCGAAGGGCCGATGGGGGTGCCGTTGCCGTTGCCGTTGCCGTTGCTTGCTATGTTGTTTCTTCTTCTGCTGCTTCTTCTGCTTCTTCTATAAAGCCCCCGGCACTGCCGGGGGATGCCGTTTCATCTGTTCGGTGCCATGGTCTGACAAAGTCAGGCCATGATAACCCGCCGCAAACGCCATGCCTTCCGCCGTTGCCCTTTCAACCCTTCCCCCTTTTAAGGGGGAAGTGGCCCAGAGGGCCGATGGGGGTGCCGTTGCAGTTGCCTCTTTTTCTAAAGCCCCCGGCACTGCCGGGGGACCGGCTTCCGCCATTGTTGCACCCGCAATTGCGCCTACCACCGTCAACCCCGTTTTTCAATATCCCCGGGCAATGCCCGGGGCTTCAACAACAAAACACCATGCCGGATACCACTCACAAACTTGTTTGTACGTGCTGCCGTTGCCGTTTCACTCCTCTCCCTCGACGGGAGAGGATGTCTCCGGCAAAGCCGGAGACAGGTGAGGGTGCCGCCCGTCAAAACCGCTCCGCGTCTCCTGTATAACCCCCGCCCACACCGGCAAATACTGTTTCTTTGTTGCTTCTTTCGTTACCGATACCTGAACCACCTACCGCAGCCGAACTCTGATTTTCTCAACTTTACTGAGCTCCTGCTGGCAGAGCCGCGCAACTTCTTGGCTGCTGGCACCACTCAACGAAAACTCCAGCTCCGCCACCATCGAAAAAGCCGCCATTGTTTTCAGCTCACCGTCAAATCCCGTACCCGCGACCCTCAGCACTCTCAGCTCTTTCAGCTTTAGAAGGCTCTCTGCACATTCGGTTGTAATCGCACTGCTTGTAAGATCCAGCACCTTGACTTCGACTTCGCCGACCAGGCTCTTTACATCCTCGTCACCAATATTCGAAAAAGGCACTTCAAGCACTTCCAGCTTCGGATATCTCGCCCGCACTTCCCTCATCACGGCCACGGACACAAACGGCACACGAAGCTCACGCAAATCTTCAAGCGGCACCAGTTGCGATGCCGTAACTTCCTTCCCACAGAACAGGCCAACGCGAGTGACGGCAATCTCCTTGTTGTTCTGCAAGACCGCCAGTGCATTCGCCTCAATCCGTGCACTTTCGAGCCTCAACTCGGCCTGCGTCAGTTCAGTTGCAAGTACCGACGCGTCAGATGCCGTCAGTATGTCGTTATGAAGCACCAGACAACGCACTGCTACACCTGCTTCTGCAAATCGCCTGATCCTCTCGCCCCCAAATCTCATCATGTGAACTTCCCTGAGAGCACCATGAGCGCGAAGAAACTTTACCTCCGCATCAGCAACGTCAGATACCTTCAGCACTTCGAGCCGCACCAGGCGCACCTCGCCCAGGCTCTTTCTTGATGCCTCCGGAATAAAGCTTACGTCCAGGTGCCTGATGGTCTTCAATGAACCCAGGCCCAGAACCCCTTGCTCGCTCAATTCAGTCGAAGAAAGGTTCAGAACCTCAAGCCTTGGCAACTCCGACAGCGCCTCCACGCTCCTGACTGCCGTCCCCGACAGATCAAGTGAGGTCAGCGAAACTAGCTCGCGCAGATGCCCCAAGGACTCGTCCGTAATCCTTGATTTCGACAGCGACAGTTGCTCAAGCTTCTTGAGATTGACCAGCCTGGCAATATCACGGTCCGTTGTTGTCGCAGGAAGATAGAGTCTCTTCAGGTTTGCGAACTCGTCCAGCAGCTCCAAAGTCTGCTCCGTCAACGTGGCACTGCGAAGATCGATCTCTTCCACCATTTGCGGCAACAATATGGCATCCAGCTTCGGCTCGCCCCGACCAAATGCAACCGACACGATCTGTCTCTCGGCACCCCTTTGCTCCATAACGATTGAGGTCGCTGAACTAAGCCGAAGCTCCCCAATCGACTCTGCCAATGGGTCGCGATCATCAACAGCCCCGGCCGCTGCCAGTGCCGCAGCCGCAATTAGCATTTTCATGGCTCTTCCGCCTTGTACTTGAAGACCATCCGTCAGCCACGTTCCTTCAATATCCCCGGGCAATGCCGGGGGGTTTCAACCCCCACCTCACCCCACAAAAAAGGGCTGCGACCCGTTTTCCCGATCGCAACCCTTCCGAACATAATCACTTGCCTCACACTATTCAATCAAATGTCCAGATTCTTCACCTCAAGGGCGTGCCGCTGGATGAACTCGCGACGGCTCTCAACGTTCTCGCCCATCAGAATACTGAACATCTGGTCCGCCACGCTCATCTCCGTCAGCGTCACGCGCTTCAGCATCCGACGCGACGGGTCCATGGTCGTCTCCCACAACTGGTCGGCATTCATCTCGCCCAGACCCTTGTAACGCTGAATCTCCAACCCACGCTGGCCCATCCGCCGAATCTCGGCCAGAATATCGCTGATGCAGGCAATCTCAATCAGCTGCTCGTCGTTTTTAAGGGCGAAACGATACTGGGCCTTCTCACCAAGATGCTCCTCGGGGCCACGACGCCAGTCGCTCATCGAGAAACCCATCTGCTCCAGCCGGTTGATCTGACGGTTCAGCTCCTTGATGTCGAACAACTCTTCCGGATCGGGCATGCCCTCGGCCTCTTCCTCAATATCGGCCTCCGGCGCATCCTGCTTGCCGCGAGCCTCGAGCCGCTCCACAGCCCACTTGCGCTGCAGGGCAAAGCCCTCCTCCTCGCTGAAAACATAGGCAAAGCGGTTGCCGCAACGCAAACACCAGTTGGGCAGTTTGCCGCTCTCGTCGCGCAATTCCAGAAACTTCTCAAACGACGAGCCGCGACGCTCGACATAACGCACCATCTCCTCCAGCCCGCTCAGCAGGCCGCCCAGGCTGCGCAAGTCGCTCCCGCCGACAACAAGCTCCTTCTTGCCGTTGCTCGTCTTCGGACGAATGACCAGGCTCATGCCTTCCATGCCCAGACGCAGCAAGGTCTCCTTCATCTCCTTGTCGCTCAGCACATATTCCTCGTGCTTACGACGCCGAACCTTGTACAGCGGGCTCTGGGCAATGTAAACATGGCCCTCGGAGATAAGGTCCGGCATGTGGCGGAAGAAAAACGTCAGCAGCAGCGTGCGGATGTGACTTCCGTCAACGTCGGCGTCGGTCATAATGATAACCTTGCCGTAACGCAACTTGCTGCCATCGTAGTCCTCGCTGCCAATGCCCGTGCCCAGGGCCTGGATGATCAGGAAAATTTCCTGGTGCGACAGCATCTTGTCAATGCGGGCCTTCTCGACATTCAGAATTTTGCCCTTCAGCGGCAATATGGCCTGAATGCGACGGTCCCTGCCCTGCTTGGCGCTGCCACCGGCCGAATCGCCCTCGACGATGAATATCTCGGTCAGGGCCGGGTCACGCTCCGAGCAGTCGGCCAGCTTGCCAGGCAGGTTGCCCGAGGCCAGGGCCCCCTTGCGACGCACCAGGTCGCGGGCCTTGCGGGCCGCCTCCCGGGCTGCCGCCGCCTGCACCGCCTTGGTGATGATCTTCTTGGCCGTGGCCGGATTCTCTTCCAGGTACGAACTCAAAAGCTCGTTGGTCACCGTCTCGACAAAGGTGCCCACGTCGCTGTTGCTGAGCTTGGTCTTGGTCTGCCCCTCAAACTGCGGATCGCGCACGCGGACGCTTATCACGCCCACCAGGCCTTCGCGCAAATCGTCGCCCGAGGGAGTCGTATCCTTCAGCAGACCGGTCTTGCGGGCGTAATAATTCAGAGTCCGCGTCAGGGCGCTCTTAAAGCCCGAAAGGTGCGTGCCGCCCTCGATGGTGTTGATGTTGTTGGCAAAGCACAGAATGCTCTCGTTGTACGAATCGTTGTACTGGAAGGCTATCTCAATGGTCGATCCGCTCTCGCTGTCTTCCTTGCCTAGGTAGATGACATCGTTGTGAATGGTCGTCTTGCCGGCGTTGATGTGCTTGACGAAAGCGCGAATGCCTTCCTTGTACTTGAAGGTCTCCTGCTTGCCCTCTCCACGCTCGTCGGCCAGCACAATCTCGATGCCGTTATTCAAGTAAGCCAGCTCGCGCAGCCTGTTGGCAAGAACATCGTACTTGAAGGTCGTATCGACGAAAATCTCGCTGTCCGGACGAAAGCTTATCTTCGTCCCCGTCTTCTTCGACTTGCCGACCTGCGTCAGGTCCTTGGTCTTCTTGCCGCGGGCAAACTCAATCTTGTAGACCCCGCCGTCGCGCCGCACCTCGGCCTCCAGCCATTCCGCCAGGGCCGTCACGCACGAGACGCCAACACCATGCAGACCGCCCGACACCTTGTAGGTGTCGTGGTCGAACTTGCCGCCGGCATGCAGCACGCTCAGGGCTACCTCGACCGCCGGCTTGCCCTCGGTGCGGTGCATGTCCACAGGAATTCCACGACCGTTGTCGGCCACGCTTATCGAGCCGTCGGCATGAACCGTAACCTCTATCGTGTCGCAGTAACCGGCCATGGCCTCGTCTATGGCATTATCCACCACCTCGTAAACCAAGTGATGCAGACCACGCTGATGACGGTCGCCGATATACATGTCCGGACGCTTGCGAACCGCCTCCAGACCCTTCAGAACCTGGATCGAATCCGCCCCGTAATTCTTCTTCTCCGCTCCGCCACCCGCCACTTTTTTCTCGTCTGCGTTACTCATACTTGTTCACACCACTCCTTCTATCACGGCCATCGTGGCCATGTCTTCTAAGCTCTCTCCGCTACTGCCTCGCCGCCCGCCCTGCCCTTCTTGCCTCGCACTGCTGCATGTTTGTTCGTGCTCGCGCGGCGGCCGGCCTCCCCCTAATCCACCGGGCCCAGCTTGAAACGCAACTCCCGCACAAATACTCCCGGAACCCGTTGCCGCAACTCCTCCAGCAACTGCGTCCGCTGAAACCCGTGCAACTCCGCCAGCAGCGACGAATTGCTGACCCTGATTGTCGCCACCTCGCGGTAAACACCTTCAAACCGCGTATGCTCGGCCAGCGGACCAAGTATCTCCGCCCAGGCCTGCTCCAAAGCACCGGCCTCAAGTTTGCGCCCAAGACCCGATGTCTCCAGGTACTTGCCGAGCACATCCTTAAGACTATCCATGCCCACTAGTTGGAACCCTCTCCCAAGGATTGAAGAAAGCCGACAAGCAACGCGGCTACACCCATGACCACCAGGAACCTGATTACCCAGAAGGCCACCATCAACAGAATCGCCTGAAAGGTGTCCAGGTAGAACAGCTTGATAGCCAGGGTCAGGAACGCCAGTATGCCCACCACCAGACCCACCAACGGCACTCCCAGCATATCGACCAGCACTTCCAAAAATAGCGGAACAGCGGCCAGCACAGCCGATTTCCATAAAAATTCCGGCACTGGCGGAAAATCCATGTCTACGAAACGCCGGGCCACAAGCAAGGTTATCATCAGGATAACCCACATGATCGTCGCAACGATAACCATTCCAATCAGCATGTCGCCCTCTCCAATTGGCTCAAAAACGCTCTGCGCCACAACTGGCCAATCACAGAATATTAACCGGCATGATCACGTGAATGTAATGGTTGCCCTCTTTGATCAGGCCAGGCTTGTTCGAACTCTTCAACTGCAGCGTTACCGTCTCGCTCTCGATGATCTTCAATACCTCGGTCAGAAAGGCCGGGTTGAAGGCTATCTCGAAGGCCTCATCGTCAGTTGCACCTTCAAACTTGGCCGCCATACGCACCCGGGCCTCGCCCATCTCGGGGGCCCGGCTCGAAAGCACCAGCTGGCCATCCTTGAAACTCATCTTCACCCCGCGCGACTCCTCGTTTGTCAACAGGGCCGCACGCCGCACCGCCGCCCGGAAATCGCCGGCCACCAACTCGGCCTTCTTGTCCGAATCCTTTGGCACAACATCTTCGTACTGCGGAAAATGACCGTCTACCAGACGTGAATAAACCACCACGTTATCGGCCTTGACCAGTAGATCCTTCTCGCCCAACTGCACCGAAACCGTCTCGGCCGACTGTATTACCCGGTCGACCAGGTTAACCGCCTTGGTCGGAACAATGGCCGAAATCTGCCCGCTGCCGGCCTCGCTCTTGCACTGCCCCTTGCTGATGGCCAGGCGATGACCATCGGTCGCCACCAGGCGGATCTCCTTGCCCCGCACCTCCCACAGTACGCCATTGAGAGCATAACGGGCAGCCTCGCGGGCCGTGGCAAATACCGTCCGCTCGATCATCTTCGAAAGCTTCTCGCCCTCGATCTCTATCGCACCGTCGGCCCCGAAATCGGGCACAGCCGGGAAATCGGCCGGATCATCGCCCATGATCGAAAAACGCGAATCCTCGGTCTCGATCACCGCGTTCATCTCGCTGGTGGTCAGCGATACCGTCTCGCTGGAGAGTTCCTTCAGAATCGAACCCATCTTGTCGGCCGGCAACAGGGCAATGCCTTCCTCTTCAATCTGCATGCCCTCGGTCAAAGTCACCCGCATGCCAACCTCAAGGTCGGTCGACAACAGACGCAACTGCTTGCCCGTGGCCTCTATCCGTACACACTGAAGAGCAGGCTTCGGACTGCGCGAGTTAACCGCCGACTGAGCAATCTGAAATGCTTCATTCAACATGGCACGGTCGCAGATGGCCTTCATTATCTTCTACCTCCGCTAATCTCAATTCTCTAAGTGGTCTATCATCAATGTTGCCGACACTTTTGCTTCTCTTGTCAAGTCCTGATTTCCGGTTGTTACTTCTGCTTCTTCTTCTGTTTCTTCTGCCTCTAAAGCCCCCTGCACTGCAGGGGGATGCCGCTTCTTCTGTTGCTTCTTCTGCCGTTGCCGCTTCACTCCTCCCCCTTGACGGGGGAGGATGTCTCCGCTTCAGCGGAAACAGGTGAGGGTGACGCCGTTGTTCGGTGCCATGGTCTGACAAAGTCAGGCCATGATAACTACTGCATGCCGAGTGCCACCCACAAACTCGTTTGTAGCTACTGCCTCACGTCGTCCCGCCCAATGCCTGGCAACCGGCCCCAAGGGCGGCTATCTGCTTTGTCCGTCTGTGTGCTGCTGCTTCTCTGCTTCTTTAATATCTTTTTCAAAGAAACTATTCTACTCACTATTATGCCCTGTGGAAAGCCTAAACTTGACCGTAAGCCGCTCTGTAAATGCTTACAGAGAAACAGTTTATGAGCAGGCCGAAAGAATCCCAAGCTGTCAAGAGCCTGTCAATGCCCGCCGCTCGCCTGTTACCTGCCCTGTCAGCAGGTCGGCCACCTGTCAATACTGCTCGACCCGCCCTGTAAACTTCTCACCCACCACCTGTTGGTAACCGCACCCGCCCCTGTCAACAAACCAAAGTTTGTGACAACTTTTCCACCAGGCCACCCCGCCCCACCGGGAGGTCGTCGTTGCCAATGCTTCTTTACCATTGTTGCGATTAACCCCCCCCGCGGGTGCCACCCACAAACTCGTTTGTGGGTGCTCGTTGCTTCGCCTGCAAAACCCCGCCGCCACCACAACTAAAAAAAGGCGCCGGAGCCGGAACCGAGGGGGGCTGGGTTCGCAGCAATACCGGCGCCTCTACAGACGCTCGTAAAACTCATCAAAACCAGTTGAGGGAAGATTTGGAACAGGCCTTGGGCCGGGTCCCAGCCGGCTCGCGAAACAGTATATACCCTACATTTTCTTTCCAGTCAAAAAAAATGTTTCAAATATCAGCGCACAACGAACCTAACTTGAACATATTCCAATTATTCCGGCGGTAAACGCAGGGCCGAGGCCGCCTCCGGGCTGCTCAACTCGCGAGGCGAAACCTCCACCGGGCTCAACTTCTCATAGTCAGCATGAGCCTCAACCACCTTCAAATCCTCGAACCTCCGGGCACTCGGCAAGACCCTGCTCTCCAGCGAACCAACCGCGCTGTTGTAGCTCCGGGTGGCCGATTCCAGTCGCGAACCAACCTCCGCCAAGTGCCGGCAGAAAATCCCGAGACGCTCATAAAGCTCTTTGCCAAGGTCACTTACCTCGCGGGCCGACTGGGCCAGACTCTCCTCCCGCCAGCCATAGGCCACCATCCGCAGCAAAGCTATGAGCGTGGTCGGAGTGGCAATAGCGATGCGCTGCCCCCAGGCATCCTCAAGCAGCGTCCGTTGCTGCTCCAGGGCCGCCGAGAAGAAGCTCTCGCCAGGGATGAACAAAACCACAAACTCCGGCGTGTCATCAAGTTGCGCCCAATATTGCTTGCTCGATAGGGTACGCACATGGGTCCGTATCTGCTGGGCGTGCTGACGCAGAAAGCCCTGACGCTCCTCCTCCGTCTGGGCCGCCACCGCCGACAGGTAGGCGTCCAGCGGAGCCTTGGAATCGACCACAATCTTCCGCCCGGCCGGCAGCGTAACAATCATGTCCGGACGCAATTTGCCTGAATCATCATCGGCATTACTGCCCGCCCCGCCCGAAATCGTCACCTGCTCCGAATAATCGCAATGCTCGCTCATGCCCGACAATTCCACCACCCGGCGCAGCGTCACCTCGCCCCAGCGACCGCGAGCCTCCGGCCGCCGCAAGGCGCTCACCAGGTTGCCCGTCTCCTGCCGCAACGACAGTTGGCCCTGGTTCAGAGCCGTCACCTGCTCCATCAACTGCCCGGCCGACTGCGACCAGCGATTTTCCATCTCCCGAAGTCGCCCGTCGAAGGTCTTCAGGGCCTCGCCCACCGGCTTGACCAGCCCGTCAATAGCCTCCTGCCGACGAGTCAAATCGCCCTTGGCCTCGCCCACCAGCTTTTGCATCGACTCCTTGGCCAGCTCCAGAAAAGACTGGTTGTTGCTGCGCAAAGCCTCTGATGACAAGGCTTTAAAGGTATCGCCCAGCCTCCGCTCGGCCTCTTCCAGCAACTTCCTCTGCTCGTCCAACTGCTTGCGGGCCGACTCCAGTTCGGTCTGAACCCGGGCCCGGGCCACGTTCTCACGCTCCATGGCATCGCGGGCCGCCCGGAAGTCGCCCTCACTGCGGCTCAGGGCCTCGGCCAGACGAGCCGCCTCTCGCCCCGCACCGGCCTCGCGCTCGGCCGCCACCGCCAGTTGCTCGCGCAACGAGGCCAGCTGATCGTGGGCCACCCGCAACTGCTCCTGCCCGGCAGTAAATTCGCCCTGAAGAGCCGCCAACTGCTCCTGGGCCTGACGCAACAACTCCCGGCTGGCGGCAAACTCAGCCGCCCTCCGAGCACGCAGCACCGCAGCCACCGAGCCAGCAGCCAACCCCCCGGCCAGAAACCCCAGACAAATCAGCAGAATATCCACAAGTCCCCTCCTTATAAGCCCTTACGTCGGCACAAAGCTACAGGATGCACCCTTCTTGGCCGTCCATGATTGGCTGCCCTGCCCCGCAATCAGCCGCGCAGCAAGCTCAGAATCCGGTCGAAGTCGTCATAGGTGTAGTAATCTATCACAATCCTGCCCATGCCCTTCCGCTTGGCTTCCTGCACGCGCACTTTGGTGCCCAGCAGGCGGCGCATTTCTTCTTCCAGATTTGCCACCTGAGGCGAACTGTTCTTGTCCTGCCCGGCCTTGGCCCCGCTCTTAAGATCGCCCTTGGCAGCCAGGGCCCGGGTGGCATTCTGTACCGCCTGCTCCAGTTGACGCACGGTCAGACGATCGCGGGCCGCCTGCCCCGCCAGCCTGGTCTGCAACTCCAGGTCGGCCAGCGAAACCAGCGTCCGGGCGTGCGACATGCCCAGCAAGCCTTGCCGCACAAGGCGCTGGACAGAAGCGGGTAACTCCAGTAACCGCAAGTGGTTAGCAAGACTCGGGCGGTCCATGCCGATGCGCCTGGCAGCCTCCTCCTGAGTCAGCCCGTATCGCGCTATATAACCCTGAAAGGCCTCCGCCTTCTCGATTGGATTAAGATCGCGACGCTGAAGGTTCTCGATCAGGGCCAGTTCGAGCATGCGGTTGTCAGGCACATCGTTGACCACCACCGGCACCCGCTCGATACCAAGGGCCAGGCAAGCACGCAGTCGACGCTCTCCAGCTATCAACTGGTAGTTTCCGTCGTGCTCGCGAACCACCACAGGCTGAATGATGCCGTTGGCCTGAATACTCCGCATCATCTCTTCCAGGGCACCCTCGTCAAAGTCCTGCCGCGGCTGATACGGGTTGGGCACAATCCGCTCAATGTCCACCTCCAGGGGCCTGCCCAGCCCCGCGGCCTCAGGCGCAACGTCTGTTGCGGCAATGGCTTGTGGATCAGGACCAGTATCGGCGGCCGGACTGACGTCGGCGTTACCAGCTTCGTCGGCCGACGAGGCAACTGCCGTGGCTGCGGCCGATTGAGCGGGATGAGCGGATGTTTCACGTGAAACATCTGGTTGCTGGGCGGACGGCGGGTCTCCCTGCTCTGCCGCCAGCTTCTCTCCAGCAGAGCCCGGGGAAGAGCCGGTCTGACTGGTCGCAGGCTCTGGCCCCGCGGCCTCTTTCGCCTGTTGCTGCTCGGGCTCCTGTGTGGGCAGGGCCGGTCCGCCCAAAAGACTATCCAGTCCACGTCCCAATCTTCTCTTGGCCACCTCTGGCTCTCCTTGGCTGAATGAAATGCTTGGCTTCCGAAAGGCGAGACCATTCTAGTCGCCAGGTATCAAAAGACGCAAGCAAAACCCGCGCTCTTTTGTATTGTTTCACGTGAAACAACCGCCCGCACGGTCAGCGGAGGCCAAAGGAACAATGCGCCGAGCCCCTGCAGCTACGGCCGGGCCGAGCCTGAACGGAGGCCGGGGCCCAAAGCAGTGGCCGGGCAGGGGGCCTGCGCCGGGGAAGCTGGGCAGCAATAAGCCTTGGCCGGGCGGGGCACTGGAGCGCTTGCGGCCACGTCGCCCGGTGTTTCACGTGAAACAATTGAAAACCAAAGTAATGCTACCGGGATTCCATTGTGGCCACAGACAAATACAACCACCATATGTAGGGGGTGTGGTCTGCCTGCGGGGCAGGGCACTGGTGGCGGGCGGGCAGAATCGTGACTGTGGGGACGCCTGCACAAACATGGCAGCAATACGAATGTCGACTGCCGTCGCTCGTCAGTTGCAGCGCAGCCTGGTCGGACTAATCCCGAACTCCACGTAATACCCAAAAGAGTTGCCGCTGGCGGCATTGACGATTGCGGCCGCATGTGATAGAGTCACCACGCTTTACTTCCGCCCGGGCCCAGAACGAGCGGGGCAGGGTGGTCGAGGAGCCGGCCCGGCGCTGCACCACGGGGGCGAGCTTTAATGGCGAGGAACAGGCGGGCGGCAAGCGAGCGCCCGAAGGGCACCTGTGGCGCCTGCTAACACAAGTGTGCATCGGTACTTACATAAACCAAACCGCGAACCAATGGATGTCCGCAAGCAGAACAAAGAGGACCTGAGCCGAATGACGCAGACGGATCGCAATATGTGGCCGCGTGTGGTGGACGAAGTCCGGCAGATGTCGGGCGTCGCCCCCTTCCGCAACACCCTGGGCCTGCTGGAGGCCGATTTCCTCGACAGCGAACATCTCAGCGTGCGCTATCCGCGGGGCCTGGCCGTCGGCCACCTTGACCGTTTGCGTCAAATGCTGGCCGAAGCCTGTCGCAAGGTCTGCGGAACCGGAATGCAGGTCACAATGCAGGTCGACAGCGGGCCGCAAATGGCCTTGCCCCTGGCCGGCAGGGCTGCTACCGATCCGGACGAGCAGTTGCGGCTCAATCCTTATTATACCTTCGACAATTTCGTCGTGGCCCCCAGCAACCGCCTGGCCCACGCCGCCTGCGTAGCTGTATGTGACGCTCCTGGAATGGCGTACAATCCGCTCTTCCTGCACGGCACGGTCGGTCTGGGCAAGAGTCACCTGTTGCAGGCCACCTGCCACAAGATGCTCGAGCGCCGCCCCGACATCAATATTCTCTACCTTTCCTGCGAGTCCTTCGTCAATCAGTTCATCGGCTCGGTGGAGCGTGGCGAGTTGGACCAGTTCCGCTATCGCTATCGCCATGTCGACGTGCTGGTGATTGACGACATCAACTTCCTGGCCGAGAAGGACCGCACTCAAGAGGAGTTTTTCCACACCTTCAACACCCTGTACCAGTCGCAGCGTCAGGTGATTCTGTCCAGCGACTTGCCGCCGCAGGAGATTCCGAATCTGCAGGAGCGGCTGGTCTCGCGGTTCAAGTGGGGACTGGTGGCCCGCATGGACAAGCCCTGTTTCGAGACCCGCATTGCCATTGTCACCAAGAAGGCCCGGCTGCGCGGCGTCGAGTTGCCGGAAGAGGTGGTGGAATTCATCGCCCGGACGGTCGATTCGAACGTCCGCGAACTGGAGGGGGCGGTTGTCCGGGTGACGGCTCAGGCCAGCCTGACCGGGGCCTCGATGACCATCGACCTGGCCCGCGAGGTACTTTCGGACATCATCCCGCGGCCCTCGCACGAGGTCACGGTTCCAGACATAATCAGCGCCGTCATAAAGCGTTACAACGTCAAGGTGTCGGACCTGCAGGGCAAAAAACGCAACCAGTCCATCAGCCTGCCGCGGCAGGTGTCGATGTACCTGGCTCGCCGCCTGACCAACCTGAGCCTGGAGGAGATTGGCGGCTATTTTGGCGGACGCGACCACACCACGGTGCTGCACGCCGAACGGAAAATCGAGGAGATGCTGCGCACCGACGAGAGCCTGCGCGAGGCTCTGGAGGCTCTGGAGCAGCAGGTAAAGTAACAGGATCTCCACATCCACCGCCGTTGCCTTTGCCGTTGAAGCCCCCGGCACCGCCGGGGGACGCCGTTGCCGTCGCTTTTGCCGTTGCCGCTGCCGTTGCCGTTGTCGTTGCCGTCGTCGTTGAAGCCCCCGGCACCGCCGGGGGACGCCGTTGCCTTTTGTCGTTGTCGTTCTGGCCCCCGTGCCATGCCCGCCGAGCGGCGGCTTTGGCGCCCATGGCCGGCCGACGAAGTGCCCATGGCCGGCCAAACGCGCGTTTTTCATTGTCACTGGTCAGGCTCATTCCTATAATATGCGCTTCTTTTGTTGCCCCCTTTGATTGAGGCTTTTTATTCCAATGAATGTTCCGGTTGATGATACGAGTCGGGACCGTCCTTTGCGGTTCGGCAAAATTCTTACTTGGCTGCTGGTAGCTGTCGTGATAGCAATCACAGCGGCCACGGTGCGTGGTCAGTCCTCGGCGACAGCAGCCGGCGACAGCGCCGTCGCTCCCGTGTGGGCCGAAAGCGGACCGTCGCCCGCCTCTGGCGAACAGGCCGGGGCAGGGGCCTGCGAGGCCGCGCCGGCAGAAGCGACAAACGGGCCATCGGAGGCGCAAACGGAAGCCGCCCGGGAGTCACAAGGTGTTGCCGTGCCGGCAGATACATCTGCCAGTGGGTCGCCGGCAGAGGCCCCCACAGAGCCCGCGGCCGGCTCTTCGCACATTGTCGCCACGGTCAACGGGCAGCCGGTCGAGCGGGCCGTGCTGGTAAGCAAGCTGCTTCATTATTATGGCGAGCGTGCCCTGGATTCCATTATCCAGCAGATGCTTGTCGAGCAGGAGGCCGAGCGCCTGGGCCTTGAGGCCACGCCGGCCGAGCTGGACGAGGCCTTGGAGGAATTCTATCGCTCTGGTTCGTTCGGCGAGCGTATGCCGATGCCCGAGCGTCGTCGCCGCTGGGGCGAGCTGTTGAAGGCCCGCGGGCTGACTCTCGACGACTTTCGCGACGACTTGCGTATCGAGATTCTGCTGCGCAAGCTGGCCGAGCGTCGGGTCGAGGTGACCGACGCGATGGTGCGGGCCAAGTACGATGAGCTGTTCGGCGAGCGGCTGATGCTGAGTTGGATTGTATTGGCCGAGGAGGCCGAGGCCCGCGAGGTATTGCGGCGGCTGGCTTCGGGGGCCGAATTCGAGACCCTGGCCCGCCAGGTGAGCGGCGACGTATCCAGCGCCAGCCAGGGCGGGCGGCTGGCCCGGCCGGTAGGTCGCGGTCAGCATGGTGCCGACTTTGAGGCCGCCGTGTTCGCCATGAAGGCCGGCGAACTGAGTGCTCCGCTGCGTGTTGGTCAGGGTTGGGCCGTTGTGCGGCTGGACGAGCGGATTGCCGGCGAGGATATTCCGCTGAAAAAGGTTGAGGCCGAGCTACGTGCGGCCGTGGCGGCTGAGGCCCAGGCTGCAATGCGTCCGGTGGTCTTACAGGAGCTGTTGAAGAAGGCGAATATAGTCCGGCGTCCCTTGTCGCCGGCTGATGAGAGATAGAAAGAAGGAAGCTCGATGTCGGAATCAGGAGCGATAAAACAGAAACCGTTCACCATCAGCGTGAGCGACCGCGTATTGCGTTTGCCGCCCTATCTGTTCGGCTCGCTTAACGCCCGCAAGGCCGAGTTGCGTGGGCAGGGCTGCGATGTAATCGACCTTGGCATGGGTAACCCGAGCGATGCTGCGCCCGACTCGGTGGTTGATAAGCTGTGCGAGGTAGTCCGCGACCAGCGTAACAGCCGCTACAGCGTTTCGGCCGGAGTTTACAACCTTCGTCGCGAACTGGCCCGCATGTACGAGCGTCGTTTCGGGGTGGATTTGAACCCTGCCAGCGAGGTCGTGGCCACCATCGGCTCCAAGGAAGGTTTTTCGCACATGTGCCTGGCCCTGCTGGGCCCTGGCGACACGGCCATTGTGCCCGACCCGGCCTTCCCCATACACGTTTACGCCGTGGCCCTGGCCTCGGCCAACGTCATCAGCCTGCCTTTGGGCAACGACCAGGCATTTCTGACGCAGATTCAGAACGTGGTCGAGCATCTGTATCCGCGGCCCAAGGTGCTCATCCTTAATTATCCGCACAACCCCACGGCCATGGCGGCCCCGGACGTGGCCTTTTTCGACGAAGTTGTGGCCATGGCCAAGAAGTACGGCTTCCTGGTGCTGCACGACTTCGCCTACGGCCAGACCTGTTTCGACGATTACGTGGCGCCCAGCTTCCTGCAGGCCAAGGGGGCCAAAGACGTTGCGGTGGAGTTCTCGACCCTGAGCAAGCCCTACAACATGGCCGGCTGGCGGGTCGGCTTCTGCGCTGGCAATGCCGAGATGTGCCGGGCCCTGATGAGCGTGAAGGGCTATTACGATTACGGTATTTTCCAAGCCGTGCAGATTGCGGCCATCATGGCCATGCGCGAGGGCGACGAGTTTGTCCGCGAGCAGTCGGCCATCTACCAGTCCCGTCGCGACACGATGGTGCGTGGTCTGCACCGGCTTGGCTGGACGGGCACCGAATCGCCCAAGGCCAGCATGTTCGTCTGGGCCAAGGTTCCCGATGAGATCATGAGCAGCATGGGCACCATCGACTTATCGATGATGCTGATGGAGAAGGCCCACGTATCGGTTGCTCCGGGCCGTGCTTTCGGTCCAGGCGGCGAGGGCTATCTGCGACTGGCCCTGGTGGAGAACGAGAAGCGCATCAACCAGGCCATGCGTCAGATGAAGAAGGCCCTCAGCGATCTGGACGCCCTGAAGCCCTGAGCGACCCCAGATGGCCGCGGCCTCGATTACTTAAGTGGCGGATTGATAAAGGTTAATGACGATGAGCAGGAGCTTTGCCGGCGGTGTTCATCCGCCCGAACATAAGACGACTGAGCATCAGGCCGTGCAGGCTGTACCTGTTACCGAGCCTCTGGTAATCACCCTGCGCCAAAGCATGGGGGCGGGCAGCAAGCCAGTGGTGCAGAAGGGGCAGGAGGTTCTGCGCGGCGAGTTGCTGGCCAGTGCCGGCGGCTTCATCAGCGCCAGCATTCATGCCCCCACGAGCGGCAAAATAGGCCTTCCGCGGCAAGTTATCGACCCCGTCACAGGGGCGAAGATTGAAGCACTGGTCATCGAGCCCGATGGCCGCGATGCCTGGCATCCGGACTGCAATACGGAGCGCGAATGGCGGGCGATGTCGGCCGAGGATATTCGCCAGGCCGTGGCCGATGGCGGCATTGTGGGCATGGGCGGGGCGACTTTTCCGACCCACGTCAAACTGACGCCGCCCAAGGGCGCGACCATCGACACGGTGATTCTCAACGGTGCCGAGTGCGAGCCTTACCTGACCTGCGACCACAGGCTGATGCTTGACCATCCGGCCGAGATCATCGAGGGGCTCGAGATTTTCATGCGGGCCGTCGGTGCTCCTCGCGGCATTGTGGCCATGGAAGATAACAAGATGGACGCCCACCGCCTGCTGAGCGAGGCGGCCCGGGACCTGCCGCACATCGAGGTCATCGCTCTGCCGGTAAAGTATCCGCAGGGGGCCGAGAAGCAGCTCATCAAGGCTTTGCTCGATCGGGAAGTGCCCAGCGGCGGACTGCCGGCCGATGTCGGCGTGGTGGTGCAGAATGTAGCCACGGCCTACGCGACGCAGCAGGCCGTGCGCTGGCAACGACCGCTGACCGAGCGCGTGCTGACCCTGACCGGCGATGGCCTTGAGCGGCCCGGCAACCTGCTGGTGCGGGTGGGCACGAGCGTGAAGCGCCTGCTGGAGGAGGCCGGTTGCAGCGACAAGCTGGGCAAGCTTATCGCCGGCGGCCCGATGATGGGCATCGCCCAGCAGACGGTCGACATCTATACAATGAAGGGCATGAGCGGACTGCTGGCCCTGAAGAACCCGGCCCTCATGCGTCACGGGCCGTGCATCAGGTGCGGGCGATGCGTCGAGGCCTGCCCGGCCCGGATCATGCCCAGCACGCTGAGCATTCTGGGCGAATCGTACGAGGATGCCAACCTGGAGGCCCTTGATGCCGCCATGGAATACGGTCTGATGGACTGCATCGAGTGCGGCTCGTGCAGCTACATCTGCCCGGCCGAGCGTCAGATTGTGCATTACGTGCGATTCCTGAAGGGCGAGCGGCGCAAAAAGCTGATACGCGAGCGCGAGCGCCAAGCCCAGGAAGCATCGCGGGTTACGGCCTGAAGCCGGTTGTCGGCCCTGGCAGAGGCTTCGGCTACCCTTCTCCCTTGACGGGAGAAGGTGGCCCGCAGGGCCGGATGAGGGTGCGGTTTTTGGCCGTGCGGCGTTTTAGGCGGTGTGGGTAGCGAGCACCCACAAACTAGTTTGTGGGTGGCACCCCGCGACGTTTAAGTTGAGCAGTGGGGATGGTTTTCTGCGCGGCGACACCCTCACCTGTCTCCGCTGAAGCGGAGACATCCTCTCCCTTCAAGGGAGAGGGGTTAACGGCAACGGCAGAGGCAACGGAGCAGGGATGGGTTGCTACCCTTCTCCCTTGACGGGAGAAGGTGGCCGGCTGGGCCGGATGAGGGTGGCTTTGGCCGTGCGGCGCTTAGCCACCGTGGGTCTGTACTACCGGGATGTGCCGCGAACCAACTTTCCGCGGCTAACAACTAGGCGTTACAGCTATGACGGAAAACTCAACATTCACCATCACCAGCAGTCCTCACCTCCGCCACAGCGACAGTACGCGGAAGATAATGTGGACGGTCGTTGTGGCCCTGCTGCCGGCATTGCTGGCCTCGGGTTACTTTTTCGGCTGGCGGGCCATTTATGTCAGCCTGCTCAGTGTGCTGGTGGCCGTTGTCAGCGAGGCCGTCTGCCAGCTTATCCGCAAGCAGCCTGTGACGGTAGCCGACGGCTCGGCCATTATCACCGGCCTGCTGGTGGCCTTCTGCATGCCGCCGACGGTCCGCTGGTTTGTGCCGGTTATCGGTTCGGCCTCGGCCATTGTGCTGGCCAAGCAGGTCTTCGGCGGCCTGGGTCACAACATCTGGAACCCGGCCCTTGTCGGCCGGGCCATCGTGCACAGTGCATTCCCGGTCGATATGAACCCTTCATCCTATCCGGTCATCCGCACCAGTCCGGGCAACGGTATGCTGGCCCAGGTGGGCGACTTCTTCCATCGGCTGACCATTGACGTCGGCACGGTGGCTCATCCGATATCGCCGGAAAGTGCCGTGGATGTCGTCTCGGGGGCCAGTCCGCTGGCGGTTATTAAGCGCAACCTGGCCTACGCCCCGGACAGGCTGGCCGAGGTGGCCGACAGCTTGCCGCAAAAGTTCGAGGTGGTTTTCCAGCGTCTCGACTTCTCGCCCGAAGCGCCGGTCGACCTGCTGCACGCCTTCGTGGGCAACATTGGCGGCAACATCGGCGAGGTAAGCGCCCTGATGCTGCTCGTTGGCGCCGCCCTGATGCTGGCCCGCGGGGTAATCGGCTGGCGGGTTCCGCTCTTTTATATCGCCAGCTTCGCCCTGCTGATTGCCGTGCTGCCGCTGCCGCTGGGCGGCCAGGGCGATGGCCGCTGGGTCTGGGGGGCAGCTCTGCAGGCCGGCGGCATCGGCTGGCAGTATATCCTGATGCACCTGTTTACCGGCGGCTTGATGCTGGGGGCCCTGTACATGGCCACCGATATGGTCAGCTCGCCCATGACCTCCAAGGGGCTGATCATCTTCGCCGTCGGCTGCGGCGTGCTGACGGCCCTGATCCGCCTCTACGGCGGTTTTCCGGAGGGCGTCAGCTACGCAATTCTGCTGATGAACACGGCCGTGCCCGTAATTGACCGCTGGACCCGTCCGCGGACCTTCGGCACAGGCAAGGTCGCCAAACAGAAGCCGGCGGAGGTGAAGGTATGAAGACCGCCCTGAAGTTTGCCCTGGTTCTCGGTATTGTCTGCCTGGTGATGGGCAGCGGCGTGGCCCTGGTGTACGCCACCTTTAAGGCCGAAATCGAACGCAAGGAGGCCGAAACTCTGCAGGCCCTGCTGCGACAGGTGCTGCCGGAGGATGCCGGAGCCCCCGAGGAGCTGACCGAGGGTGTGCACGTGGTGCGCGATGCCGACGGCCGCCCGGTGGCTTATGCGGCCGTGGGCAGCTCGCCGGGCTATTCCGGTCCGGTGACGGTTGTCGTCGGGGTCGATGCACCAGAGGAGCCGACGACGGGGCAGGGCGGGCTGAAGCTGACCATCCGCCGGGTGGCCATCGTGCAGCAAACCGAAACGCCGGGCTTGGGGGCCAACGTCAGCGAAACGCGCAGCACCTATAACCTGTGGCAGAAGCTCGGGCAGATTGTCGGCCTGCCGGCCGACGAGGACGAGCGGACCTTTAACCCCTTTCTGGACCAGTTCCAGGGGGCGGTGGTCGATGTTGAGACAGACCAGATAGACCGCCAGATTGACGCCATGACGGCGGCCACGGTTACTTCAAACGCCGTGGGCAAGGCTGTGCGGCAGGCAGTGGGGCGGGTTGGCGAAATTATCAGCGAGGCGGGTGAATAAGTGGCAGCTCAACAACTGGACAGCATAGTCGAGGCGGTTCTGCTTTCGAGCGACGAGGTACTGACGGCCGATCGCATTGCCGCCAGCCTGGAGCGACAGGACGCCACGCCGGCGGCCGTGGGCGAGTGCGTCGAGCGGCTCAACGAGCATTATAATTCCTCCGGCCGGGCCTTCGAGATTGTGGAACAGGCGGGCGGATTCCGCATCATGACCCGTCCGGAATACGGCAACTATGTTCGCCGCGTGCTTAAGACCCGCAGTCGCGAGCGGCTGAGCCAGGCGGCCCTTGAGACTCTGGCAGTGGTGGCCTACAGGCAGCCGGTACCTCGCTCGCAGATTGAGAATATCCGCGGGGTCGACAGCGGGGCCATGCTGCGGATGCTGATCGACAAGGGTCTGGTCAAAATTGTCGGCCGCGAGGAGAGCCTCGGTCATCCGCTGCTCTATGGCACGACCCGCTTCTTCCTGGAGATGTTCGGCCTGAAGGACCTGAAGAGCCTGCCCAATGCCCAGGAGCTTATCAGCCGGGACGATTCCGAAGGCAGCTCGCCTGGCCGCAAGTCGGCCGGCAGCCCATCGGAAGCCGAAGGCGAAGAGGCAACCGACGAAGCTCCGCCAACCCAGGCAGTAGTCGAAGCAATCGCCGCCATGGCCGAAGCCCAAGCCTCCCAGAACGACGAAGGGCAGGGGGCCGGGCTCCAGATTGCAGCCGAGGATGACGAGGCAACAGAAGAGGCCGAAGCAGATGATGAAGCGGCCGAAGAGGCAGGGGTGGACGCGGAAGCTGAAGCAGAGGACGAACCAGAGAAGTAAGTCGGCAAGCCGTTGCTTTTGAAGCCCCCCGCCCGCTGCCGGGGGATGTCGTTTGTCCGCCGAAGGCGAGTCAGAAACAGAAGTTGGTGACGAAACAGAAAAAGTAAATCGCCGCGGCAGGCTGTTGCTTTTGAAGCCCCCGGCATTGCCGGGGGATGTCGTTTGTCCGCCATGGCCTCGGCGTTCACGCCTCGACCGGACCGAGTCGCATTGTGATTCGCAGCCTTTTTTGCCATTCGATCCCCCGGCAGTGCCGGGGGATTCAACGGCAAACGGCAACGGCAAACGGCAACGGCAACGGCAACGGCAACGGCTAACGGCAAACGGCGGCACCCACAAACAAAGTTTGTGGGTGGCACCCGAGATTCTTGAGAAACCCACCCCGGCCGGCCGCAGCAACAATCACTTAGTAACGTAACCTTATCAACAGCAACAGCTTATCCCCCGGCAGCGGGCGGGGGCTTCAACGGCAACGGCCAACGGCAAAGGCAACGGCCGCGCGGTCGTAAATCAAGCTGTCTGGACCATTTCGCGGGCTCGGGTCAGAATATCATCGAGGCCCAGGCCCACCTGCTCGAGCACCTCTTCAGGCTCGCGGGCCGACTTCGGGGCCGTGGCCACGGCCATGGTCACAACCCGGGCACCCTGCCAGGCGGCGGCCACTTCGGCCAGTTCGCTGCCCACTCCGCCTGTATAGCTGTCGTCCAGCACCAGCATGCGCTGGCCGGGATCGCGGGCCAGGGCCAGCACCTTCTGGTCGGTCACCGGCAGGCTGTAGCAGTCGATGACCGTGCAGCCAATGTCTTCGGTGGCCAGTTGGTCGGCAGCCTTCAGGGCCATGTGCGTGGTGTAGCACGAGCCGACGATTGTCAGGTGCGGCCCCTGGCGGAGCATTTTCGCCCCACCGATTTCAAACGTTTCGGCCGCATCGTAAAGCAGTGGCAACTCCGGTCGCAGCGTGCGGATGTAAGCCAGACCCTGGTGCCGGGCGGCCAGTTCCACGCACCTGTAAGCGCACATGGCATCGGCCGGCATCAGCATGACGCCCATAATCTGACCATCACTCAGGCGGGCATGGCAGAAGCAGCGCATAAAGGGCAGATCCACAATGGCCATCTGGCTCGGCCCATCGGCCGCCAGGGTGACGCCGCTGTGACTGCCGGCCAGCTTGATGTTGACCCCGCTGATGGCCGCCATTTCAACCTGATCGTAAGCCCGGACGAAGAATTTGCCGAAGGTATTGGCCCAGGGCATTACTCCGCCGGCAGCCATGCCCGCGGCAGCGCTGACCATGTTCTGCTCGCCGATCTTGCACTCCACGAAACGTTCCGGGAAGGCCTTGGCGAACATGTCGGCAAAGGTCGAGCCGCGAACGTCGGCATCCAGCACCATAATATTCGGATTGGCCTCGCCCAGGGCTTTCAAACCGATGCCGTAGGCCTTGCGGGTGGCCAGCTTGCCATTTTTGAGGGCGGCCGAAAAATCGGGAGCGGCCATCGGCTCCAGGCGCTTGGGCAGCTTTACCTTGCGGCCGCGAGGGCGCGGCGGGTACAGGGTTTCGACCTCCTGCGGCTTCTCCGGCAGGGGCAACTGCTCCAGGGCGGTACGCGTGTCTTCGGCCGAGAGGGCCTTGCCGTGAGCATCCACGGCGCTCAGCGACGGAACATGCCAACCCTTGACAGTGCGGGCCAGGACGGCCAGCGGCTTGTTTCGCGGCAGGCGGTCCAGGGCGCTCTTCAGGGCCTCCACATCGTGTCCGTCCACCAGTCGCACGGCCCAGCCGACAGCCTTCAGCCGCTTGGCGATTACCTCCGGCGATTGCTGGCGGCTCACGTAATCGCTCTGGCCCATGCCGTTACAGTTGACCACCAGGCAGATGTTGCCGGGATTATGGTCGCTGATGAAGTCGATGGCCTCGCTGATCTGGCCTTCGCGCATTTCGCCATCGCCGCACACCACGTAGATGCGACGTTTGGTGGCCAGGTGGCGGGCCGCCAGGGCCAGCCCCGCGCCTACGCTGAGGCCCTGACCGAGCGAGCCGGTGGCGCTGTCGAAGAAGGGGAAGCCGAGCTTCGGGTTGGGATGCCCGTCCAGCAGGCTCTCGCTCTTTCGCAGATCGTGAATCTCCTCGCGGCCGAGCGGGCGGGCGCTCTTCAGGTCGCGGCCAACCATGACACCCAGGTCAATACAGGCCGAATAGACGATCGGTACGGCATGGCCTTCGCTCAGCACCAGGCGGTCGGCCCGCAGGTCCCAGGGGTCTTTCGGATCCCAGCGCATCACCTGGTACATCAGCACGCTGGTTATGTGGGCCAGCGAAAGAGCGGTGCTGGGATGCCCGCTACCGGCATCGGCGGTCATTTCCACTGCCATGCGTCCGATTTCGATGGCCTTGTATTCCAGAGCTTCGCGCATGTTCACGGTTATTCTTCCTCCCATGGTGTCCAATTCTCAGCTTCAGATCCGGCATTTTCGCGATTTTCAAAGGCGTTGCTGCAGTATCCGCTCCCCTTGCTCAGCCACCGCTGCCGGTGTTTCGCAGCAGCAGCAGCACGGCCATGCCTACCAGCCAGAGGTAAGCCAGCATGCGGGTGACAACCACCAGCCACATCCGCTCGCTCTTGCGATTGGCCCACCAGGAAAGAGCGATAGGCAGCACCGGCAGCAGGAGCAGGCTGATAATCAACTCGCTCGGCACCGGCAGGACGCCCGATGAATGATGCATGGCAATGGCCACAAGCGTCAGCAGCAGGCCAATTCCGCTCAAGACGGCGGAGGCCAGCAGCAACTGGTCGGCCCGGGTAGCGCCCGGCGCAGGCGCCAGCCCCTCTTCCAGATCCTGCAGCGGGGCCCGGAAACCGGCCTGGCAGGATGGGCAGCGAACCGGGCGTCCGCGACGATCCTCATCAAGCTGAACAATCTGGCGGCAATGCGGACATCGGGCCTGCATGGGCTTAAAGTTCCTCAATATCACTTGGCATGGCGGGCATATCCTGCTCTGGGGCCACCGCCGGAGCGGTCTGCGCCTCTTCATCTTGCGGCATTTGCGGGGCTGCGCCAAGCTCCTGTCGCAGCACTTGTACTCGCTGGATCATGGCATACTGCTCGCGGATAACGTCGTCGCGCTGTTGCTCGCTCACATGGCGCACGCTGCCGTCCAAGAGCAGCACGTAGTAAACTCGCCGACCGTCGGGCAGATGGTGCGGCCCGCCGTCGAAAAGGATAATCAAATCGTCGGGAAATTGGGCGGGCTCCCGCCGGAAGTCGAGATTCTGCCAAGAGATAACGCTTTCGCCATGACGCCCGCGGAGGTACGTCGCGTCGCCGGCCCGGGCTCCCGGAGCGTGCGGGCAGGTAAGGCTTGTGGCCTGCAGATAGCCCTGCTCAACGAGTGTTTCGGGCCGCGGCGGGAACCTGTCGTCGTTGGCCCTGGCGTATTGGGTCAGGGCGGCATAAACAGCCTGCAGCCGCTGCGGGCAGGTTGAATAGTCCGTCCGCAGGCTGCTGAGCAGGGCGGTGGAGAGGTAAACAATCAGCAGCACGCCCCCGGCCAGCACGGTGATGGTGTTGAGCGTCTGGCCGGATTTGCGTCCACGACTGCGGCCAATGCTCAACTGAGCCGGCAGAACGAGCAGGATGCCGAAGGTGACCACGGCCGCGGCAGTGACCCCCGACCAGAGCCATGCGTTGTAGAGCGGCATGGCCAGGCCGATTATCAGCATGATGGCCAGGCTTGCGGCCACCACGGCGGCAGCAGCCAGGGAGAGGCCCTCCATTTTCGGCCGCACCTGGTAGGCTCGCCCTTCCAGAATGATGACGTTTGTGCCGCTGGCGGAGGCCTCGTCGGCCGGCATTCCGCCGGAGTCGCTGGGGGCGGCCTGTCGCGGAACGCGGATTTTGCGGCTGCAGGTGGGGCAGTGGGCCTGTCGACCCTGGTACTGGTCGGGCACCTCAATGGTAGCCTTGCATCCTGGGCATTGGAAACTGATCATGCCGACCTCAAGACGGAGAAAAACGCAGCCCCAACAACAAGATAAACCTCTTCAGCCGGCGGGGCCCTATTCGTTCATCAGCACCGATTCCTCGTAGCCCTTGCGGAAGCGGAGCCAGGAGGCCACCAGCAGCACCAGCGAGGCGATGGGCAGAATCAGGAAGCGGAACCAGTAGTAGGCGACTTCCAGGCCATCGCGGCTCAGTTGCAAATTGTGACGCAGCAACTCATCCATTATATACAGCGAGCCAAGTATTCGCGTGCCGGGCAGCAGCGGTTCCCAACTGAAGACGGTTGCCACGCAGAACATCATCAGGAAAAAAGCCACAGTCAGGTAGCGCACGCCGGCCAGACGGCCCAGCAGCGAAATCTGAAGGTACAAAAACAAGGTGACCAGCAGCAGCATGCTGGCTACCAGGCCAACCAGTCGCATGGCGGCCATGAGCGGCTTGAGGTAGAAAAGCAGGCTCTCGGCCCTGCTCTTGGTCCACCATCCGGGTCCGGATGATTCGTCGGCCTCGGCCGTGCCGCCGGCGCTGTCGGCCTGGTCATCGGGGGCGGAGGCTGCCTCGTTGCCGTCAAGGGTGGCGCCATCCGGGGTGTCGGCCTGCGGCGGTTGGTCAATCAGCACGCCTGGGGAGTTATAGCTCATCTCCTGGGTCTGGTCGAAGGCTCCGAACTGGACCAGCACAAAGACCACCAGGTGGAGCAGCAGGGCCACCATCAGCAGCCAGTAGAAAATGATGGCGAAAAAGTGCACCACCTTCAGCGAGGTGACGAAGCTCTCGGCAGTCGGGTTCGGCAGCCGAACCGGAGGCAGATCGCGACTGGTGTCCATTGCTATTGTTCCTCCTGCAGCTCTGCCACTGTGGCCTCGGCCGCTTCTATGGTCTTGTCGATGTCCTGATCGCTGTGGGCCAGGGAGACGAACATGGCCTCGAACTGGCTGGGAGCCAGGTAAATGCCGCGGCTCAGCATGCCATGGAAGAATCGGCCATAGAGCCCTGTGTCGCACAGGCCGGCCGAATCGTTATCAACCACCGGCAGCTGGCTGAAAAAGCTGCAAAGCATGCTGCCGACACGAGTTGAATAGACGTCCAGGCCGCCTCGGGCGAAGGCGGCAGCCAGACCGGCGGCCAGTCGAGCCGACCGCTTTTCGAGCTCCTGGTAGCTGCCGGGGGCGCTCAGCACCTCCAGCGTGGCCAGCCCGCAGGCGACCGAGAGCGGATTGCCACTGAGCGTGCCGGCCTGGTAGACGGGACCTTCGGGGCTGACCTGGGACATCAGCTCGGCCCGCCCGCCGTATGCTCCGACGGGCATGCCGCCACCGACAATCTTGCCCAGCGTGGTCAGGTCGGGACGCACATCATAAAGGGACTGGGCCCCGCCCCAGGCGACCCGGAAACCGGTCATAACCTCGTCAAAAATCAGTATTGCCCCGCAACTGTCGCAAAGCTGGCGGAGCCCTTGCAGAAATCCCGGCTGCGGAGGAACCACGCCCATGTTGCCGGCTACTGGCTCGACAATAATGGCGGCAATCTCCGAGCCGCGCTGCCGGCAGACGCCCTCGAGCGCCTCAATATCATTATAACGGGCCACCAGCGTATTGGCCGTGACGTTGGCCGGCACGCCGGGGCTGGAGGGGCGGCCAAGAGTCAGGGCTCCGCTGCCGGCCAGGGCCAGCAGGGAATCGACATGGCCGTGGTAACATCCGGCGAATTTAATGACCAGGTCGCGTCCGGTTGCGGCCCGGGCCAGTCGTATGGCCGACATGGTGGCCTCGGTGCCGGAATTCACCAGTCGCAGTCGCTCAATTGAGGGCATGGCCTGGCAGATTCGCTCGGCGAGACGGGTCTCGGCGGTGGTGGGCGCTCCGAAGCTGAGGCCCATGGCGGCCACGCGGGCGACCTCAGCCACCACGTTCGGGTGGGCGTGTCCAAGGATCAGCGGGCCCCAACTGCCTACGTAATCGATGTAATTGTTGCCGTCGATGTCGGTGATTCGCGAGCCCTTTGCGGTGGCGATGAAGGGCGGGGTGCCGCCCACGGCCTTGAAGGCCCGGACCGGGCTGTTGACTCCGCCGGGTATGACCTTGAGTGCGGCGGCCATGGCGGCTTCTGATCGCTCGAGGTTCAGCTTTGGGTGCTCAGTGGTCATCTTGGGCCCTTGGATTCTCAGGAAAGTGCCATCTTAGGTTGGCGGCGTGCAGCGGTCAACGCTTTTCGGCCCCTTGCAGCTACCGTTAACCGATGTGTGCAGCTTCTTTTGCTAAAGCCCCGGCACTCACGGCCAGGATGGCCGTGCCACGGGTGAAGAAGCAGCGCAACGTGTTGTTGAAGCCCCCGGCATTGCCGGGGGATGCTTTTGCTTTTGTTGTGGCTTATGTTGTTTGGCGGGGAGGGAAAGTTAAAGAGAAGTTCGATCCCCCGGCAGTGCCGGGGGCTTCAAAAGCGGAAGCAACGGCAACGTGTTGTTAAAGCCCCCGGCATTGCCGGGGGATGCTTTTGCTTTTGTTGTGGCTTTTGTTGTTTGGCGGGGAGGGAAAGTTAAAGAGAAGTTCGATCCCCCGGCAGTGCCGGGGGCTTCAAAAGCGGAAGCAACGGCAAAAGCAACGGCAACAGAAACAGAAACAGGCCGAGGGGCAGGATGCCCCCCGGCACTCACGGCCAGGATGGCCGTGCCACGGGTGAAGAAGCTCCGCGGCAACGTGTTGTTTGATCCCCTTGGACTGCGGCAAAATTGGGGTTGTGTTGCATTTAGATTGTGCCGGGTTGCGGTGGCTGAAGTATTATGGGTGCTGCCTGAAGGGCAGGGCGGCCGGCGGCGGGCAGGTGGCCTTGCGGGCGGGGGTCTCGGGCGGTGGAGGAGGTTGCCTTTCGGGCGGGGCGGAAGTGGCAAAATTTTTGCGGCCCGATTTTTGCTGGTATGTGAGGCTTCTGAGGTGTGAAAAACCTTGCAGAAGCGCTGATGTCTGTTAAACTCCTGCGGATTGTTCCCGCCGCAGCGTGCGGAGAGGGGGGTGCGGCTGCCGGCACGGCAACCGGGATATCAGGTATTAAAGTCCATTGTTGATGCGGAAGGATACAGGTTTGGCTAAGCATTTTACCGAACGGCTGCTTAATGCGATTGAGGAAAAGCAGGCCCCGATCGTCGTCGGGCTCGACCCGATTTATACCCAGATACCCAAGCAGATTCGTGAAATAGCCGCCCATAGCGGCACGGGGCTGGAAGAGCATGCCGCCGCAATCAACGAATTCTGCCAGGTGGTGGTGGATATCGTCGCCCCGCACGTTCCGGCGGTCAAGCTGCAGATGGCATACTTCGAGCTTTTCGGCCCGGATGGGCTGAGGGCTTATCATCGGGTGGCCGATTACGCCCGCCAGCAGGGCCTGATCGTCATCGGCGACATCAAGCGGGCCGATATCGGCTCGACCAGCGACGCCCTGGCCTCGGCCTATTTGGACGAGGTATATGTAAAGGATGACAGCGGCGAAGAGCGGGCCGTCTCGGTCGATGCCGTGACCGTCAACCCGTACTTCGGCAGCGACGGCGTCAAGCCCTTCATCGAGAAGGCCCGGCAGAACGGCCAGGGCGTTTTCGTGGTGGTTCGCAGCAGCAATCCGTCTGGCAAAGAGATTCAGGACATTGCCGACGCCGATGGCCGCCGCGTATTCGAGCGGGTGGCCGAGCTTTGCAACGACTGGGCGAACCTTCCCGGCGTGGTTGGCGAATCGGGCTACAGCCTGGTAGGGGCGGTGGTCGGTGCGACATATCCGTCGGAAGCCGAGCAGCTTCGGCAGATGATGCCCAACAGCATTTTCCTGGTTCCCGGCTATGGTGCCCAGGGCGCCTCGGCCGACGACGCCGTGGCTTCGTTCCACAATGACGGCTGGGGTGCGATCATCAACTCCAGCCGCGGCATTACCTACGCCTGGGAGCGTCCGGGCTACGAGGCCTTCAACGAAGACAACTGGGAAGACGCGGTTGAGGCGGCCGTCATGGCCATGAAGATAGACCTGGCCCAGGCCCTGTCGCGTAAAGTGGCGGCCGGCGCAGGCTGATAGCGAAAGTCGTGAGACCCCTGCCGTGCTGATGGTGTCGCCTGGATTGCTTGTTCTTCTGGCGTCGCTGTCCTGCGGGCCCGGCAGCACAGGGACGGGACGACCAGTAGTAGACAACCGGGAGTTCAGGCACCATAAGATGGATTTAAAGGGTCGTCAGGTCACTGTCATGGGACTGGGACGATTCGGGGGCGGAGTTGGCGCAGCTCGCTATCTGGCCAGTTGCGGCGCTCGGGTTACCGTCACGGATCTGCAGAGCCCGGAGCAACTAGCCGAGAGCGTTCGCGCGCTCGACGGTCTGCCCATTGTCTGGCGGCTTGGCGGCCATCAGGAGGCCGACTTTACTGCCGCCGACCTGGTGGTGGTAAATCCTGCCGTTGCCAAATCCTCGGCCATGCTCGAAGCTGCGCGGCGGGCCGGTGTCCCCCTGACCAGCGAACTGAACCTGTTCATCGAGGCCTGCCGGGCGCCAATCGTGGCCGTCACCGGTACGGCCGGCAAAAGTACGACCAGTGCCCTGCTGCACCTGGCCTTGGGCTGCAGGTATCGCACGCATTTTGGCGGCAACATTGGCCGCAGCCTGCTGGCCGACCTGCCGGAGATTTCCGCCGATGACCGGGTGCTGCTGGAAATCAGCAGCTTTCAACTCGAGGATACGGCCTCGCTCGGCTGGAGTCCGTCAATAGCGGTGGTGACGAATCTTACGCCGAATCATCTCGATCATCATGGCACAATGGCCGCCTACATTGCGGCCAAGCAGAATATTCTCCGCTTTCAGGGCAGCCAGGACGTGGCGGTGTTGCCTGCTCATGATGCCGAGGTGCGTCAATGGGCGCCTCTGACGGCCGGGCGGGTGCTGTGGTACGACGCCAGGCCGGGTTCGACAGTGGACGGCGATGGTGCCTGGCTCGGGGCCGATGGTCGCATCTTTGTGCGCTACGAGGGCCAGGTCGAGTCGATCGGCCTGAGCGAGGCCCTCAGCCTGCCGGGCGGGCATAATGCCGCTAATCTGCTGGCGGCGGTGCTGGCGGCCCGGGCGGCCGGCGTGCCTCTGGCGGAGAGTGCCGCGGCCACTGTGGGCTTCAGCGGTTTGCCGCACCGGCTGCAATTGGTGGGCGAGGCTGGTGGCGTCCGCTATTACAACGATTCGAAGGCCACCACGCCTTCGGCGGCGCTGGTGGCGCTGGGTAGCTTCAAGCCTTCGCAGACGGTGGCCATTGTCGGCGGTTACGATAAGCAGATTGACCTGTCGCCGCTGGTTGAGGGGCTTGTGGCCGGGGCCCGGTCGGTTCTGCTGATTGGTGCTACGGCCGGCCAGTTGAACGAGCTGTTGCGGGCGGCGGGCCATAATCAGGTTGAGGTCGTTGAAACGCTTGCACGTGCGGTGCAACGAGCGGCGGAAATTACTGTTGCCGGCGACGTTGTGCTGCTGAGCCCTGGTCATGCATCGTGGGACCAGTTTGAGAACTACGAGAAGCGCGGCGAGGAGTTTTCTCGCCTTGTCGGTTGCCAGCCACGTGCTTCTGTGGCGGGTTAATCGGCCGGATAAGGGCGACTTGATGAGCACTTTGAGAGAGATATTTGTTGAAGCCGGTCGCAACGGTCGCGATTACCGTCCGGTTCCCTTCTGGTCCTGGAACGACGAGATCAAGCCGCAGGAGCTGCGCTGGCAGATTCGCCAGATGCGCAAGGGCGGGTTTGGCGGTTACTTCATGCATGCTCGCCGCGGTCTGGTTACGCCCTACATGGGCAAAGACTGGATGGACGGCGTGCTGACCTGCGTCGACGAGACGCGGCACAGCGGGCTTCTGCCCTGGCTGTACGACGAGGACTGCTGGCCGAGCGGCACCTGCGGACGGCGGACAATCGCCGGTCGGCCCGAATTCCAGACTAAGATTCTGACTCACGAGCTGATCCGGCCGGCCCAGTTTCGTCCGCGGCAAACGACGGTGGCCGTGTTTGTCGGCCGCAAGGTGGGCGAGGCGGGAGCGACCTTCCGGCGACTGAAGGACCTGCAGGCGGCCCGCACGGTCAGCCTGGAGCCCGATGAGATTCTGATTCATTACAGTTACGAGCTGTTCGAATACGCCGACGTGATGAACCGTTCGGCGACCGAGGCCTTTCTGGAGTCGACCCACCAGGAGTATGCCCGGGTGGTGGGGCGGCAGTTCGGCCGGGCCATTCCGGGTATTTTCACGGACGAGCCCCTGTTTCGCAATCTTGCGCCTAACATGGCCTGGTCGCAGGAGTTACCGGAATTTTTCCGCCGCATGAACGGCTACGATCTGCTCGATCATCTGCCGGCCATCAACTTCCAGCCGAAGGATGCCGCCAAGGTGCGGTTCGATTACTACCGGACCATGCTGCGGTTGTTCATTCTGGCTTACACGCTGCCGCTGTACCAGTGGTCTCAGCGTCACAAGCTGAAGCTGACGGGTCACTTCATGGGCGAAGACACGCTGCTGGGGCAAATCAGCTACAACGGCGGCGTGTTGCCGCACTACGAGTACATGCACATTCCGGGCATCGACCATTTGCGTCGGGTTATTCTGTCGCCTGTTCTGCCCAAGCAGGTCTCGAGCGTTGCCAACCAGTTCGGGCGGCGGCGGGTAATCAGCGAGACCTGGGGCTGCGCCGGCCACAACGTGAGCCTGGAAGAGCTGCGCTGGATTGCCGACTGGCAGTTTGTCTACGGCGTGAACATGATCTGTCCGCACCTTTCGCTTTACAGCATGCGTGGTTGCCGCAAAAAGGACTTCCCGCCTAACATCTTCTACCAGCAGCCCTACTGGCCGCAGGTCAAGCTGCTGAGCGACACTCTGGCCCGTACTTCGGCCCTTACGACGCAGGGTGAGCTGGTGGCGGATATCCTTGTGCTGCATCCACTTACAAGCGCCTGGGTGCTTGGCGGCGGGCGAGATCGGGAGAAGATTCATCAGCTCGATGCCGATCTGGCCGCCACGACCTCGACGCTCTCGGGCATGCACGCCGATTTCGAATTCGGCGACGAGATGATCATGGAGCGGCACGGCAAGGTCGAAAAGGGGCGGATTATAATCAACAAGCGCAGCTACGGCACGGTTGTGGTGCCGAGCAGCGTCAATTTGCATGGCAGCGTGCTGCAACTGCTGAAGCGTTACGTCAAGAGCGGGGGCAAACTGGTTTTCGTCGGCCAGTTGCCGACCTTGGTGGATGGGCAGGTTTCGTCGGAGTTGAAGACCTTCAGCGCCCGGCAGAAGCGTTGCGACATCAGCACCGCTGCCGGTCGGGAGAGTCTGCGCAAGCTGCTGAAGCCCGAGATAAGCATCAGCAATGGTCGCAGCACAAAGGAAGACGAAGACGTGGCCGTAATGTGGCGTCGTCATGATCAGGGGCACCTGTTCTTCCTGGTCAACCAGAGCACGGACAAGGACAAGGATTTAAAGGTCTCGCTCCCGGTGAGCGGGGTGGTGGAGCAGTTTGACGCGGCCACGGGCCAGATGTCGGCTCTGGAGACCAGTGGCGAAGGCAATCGCCGGCGGCTGAAGCTGGCCCTGCCCGCCATGGGCTCGGCCTTGCTGGTGGTTGAGGCGGCGGCAGAAGCGGCCCCGGCGGTTGCGGAGCCTGCGGCCAAAGCCCGGCACAAGCTGGTGTTGCCGCAACAGTGGAGTTACCGGCGTCTGACGCCGAACGTGCTGATGCTGGACAAGGCCCGGCCGACGGTTGGCGATCAGCCGACAGGCGAGCTTATGCACCTGGCCGACGTTGACAAGCTGTTGCTGGAGACCGAAGAGAATACGCTGGTGGCTCTGTCGTTCAGTTTTCAGAGCGACATCGAGCCGACTCGCAGCCAGCGTCTGCAGCTTGGCCTGGAGAAGGCCCAGGAGTTCGAGGTTCATGTGAATGGCCTGCGCGTTCCGCTGCGCGAAGAGGGTTGGTTCGTCGATAAGTGCATACGGTTGCTGGACATAAGCCGCCTGGTAGTCAAGGGCCGCAACGAGCTGACCTTGCGTCGTCCGTACTTTACGCGTCCGGAGATCAAGCCGCGTCTGACCGGCCAGCATCAGAATGCGTTCAACTTCTTTGCTTATCCGGAGGTTGAATTCGAGCCGGTTTACCTGGTTGGCGATTTTGCCGTGCGCTTTGACGGCGAGGCCGAGCAGGCGGGGGCCTTTCTGGGCGGGGCCCCGGTGGTTGGCACGCCTGATGCCCTGCGTATGCCGCAGCACCGGAGCGTGTGGATGACCGGCGAGCCGCGACTGACGACGGTTGTCGATAGTGGCAAGGGCGAGGACCTGGTGCAGGACGGCCTTCCGTTTTTCGCCGGGGCGGTCGAGATGTCGCAAAAGGTGACCCTGGATGGGCCGCCTTCGGCCGAGGCCTAC
>JAWLHX010000019.1:0-64001 GCA_041690105.1 Phycisphaerae bacterium | reverse complement strand
CGGCCAAAAAGTCGGCTGCCAAAAAGCCGGCAGCAAAAAAGACCGCAAAAAAAGCACCGGCCAAAAAGAAGACGGCCAAAAAGTAACAAGCAGCAGCTTTTACTGATGTAACAGCGATTCGGGACGAAGATTCAGAGGCCCCTGGGGGCTCTCTACCAGCCCCGGCCCGCTGAACCAGACCCAAGCCAGGCTGCCCTTCGGTCGCCCTTATGGGGGATACCTCCTCAGCCCCCAAACCACGGGGGCGACCAGGGCGCCTTTTAAGGCGGAAGCGGCCAGGCATCCTCCGGCAACGCAGCAAGCTCGGTTGCCATCGGAGGCAGGATGCGGCCAGTGTGCCAGGGATGGCGGAGGCCTGCGTCTGGGCCGAGGGGATGACAATAAGAGGGGTCGGCTCTGCCAGCGAGGCGCCTGAGGCCTCAAACCCCATACGAACCGAACGACCTGTGCGGCCAGGCATTTGCCCCGAGCCGCAAGAATGACGGAATCCGGAGCCGGCCTTACTTATTGCATCAGCAGCACAACCTGACCCCCTTGCGATGGTGAGCCGGGCCCCTTGCCCTAGTTGCATACCCGGCTCACCATATTTTTTCTGACAAAATAGCCTGGCCCAATTTTGCGTCTATACTTAAGGTAATGCGCGACACACCTGCGGACTGACTTAGCAGGGCCGCCGCCGAGGCAATACCATGCAGGTATTCAAGGATGAGGCTTTTCCCTGCTTTTCTGCCGCTATCGGGCCCCGGCAAGCGTATTATGAAATGGGGAGGCCATGACCAGGGACAGAATAATGACCAAATCAGCAAAGCATAGCGTGAGCTTGAGCAAGGTTGTCTGCACGTTTACCGTGTTTGCTCTGGTGTCTGTTTTTTCTGCCGGTTCGGCCTTCGGCCAGCTCGAAAGTAACGTGCTGGGCGACAACTGGCCCACGCTCTTTGTGCCCCCCTACGTTATGGAGTTGCCCCAACCGAATACCACCGAATTGCAGCCCCCCCGGCTGGAAGACAGGCTGGCGGCAGGTAAAGTCGCCCCGCAATCCGATGCGGCATCCGACCTGCTTGGCATCGAGAGCAAAGACGGCGATCCCGAAGCCACCCGCCTGGAAGACATGATGAAAGCCCCGCGCGAAGCAATAACCCTGGCCCGGGCCGGAAAATACGAAGAGGCCATCGCCAAAGGCGAGCCGCTGCTCAGCCAGGACAGGGCCACTTACGGCGACTATACCTGGGACCTGCTGACCAGTGCCGTTGCCTGGTCTCAGATGCAGACGGGGGCCTGGTCCGACAGCATCGCCTCGCGCCGACTGGGCGGCAGCCGCATACGCGACAAAGACGTCAAACAGTACCACATGATTGTCGCCCGGACCCTTGAACGGCTGCAGAAGGATTCGCCCGATAAGCTGGAACAATACAAGGATCATGCCCAGTTTCAAATGGAGGTGATCAAAGAGCTGCAAGAGCCCGTGCGGCAGATACTGCGTTCGATAGAGCTGGCCAAGAACATCAACATTCTCAATGGTCGCGTGCGCAACCTGAAGGTCGCCTACGACAATCTGCGTCTGGTAATGGCTGTCGACCGCGATACCGGCAACAAAATATTGAATGATTATTTTCGTCCGGCAGCCGACAGCCTGATTACCGAGACGGCCCAGACCGTGCTGGAAGCGGGACAGAAACAGTACCAGGTGCTGGTGCGGGCCGAAGAAAAGCCGATGGCCCGCAGCCAGATTGCAGCCTGGAACTCCGAGGTCGGCAAGCTCTGGAACCTTGTTCGCGAAGCCAAAAGGCTTGCTCGTCTGCACAACTACCTGCAGCGACTGGAACTTGCGGGCAACGCCGACAATGGAGCGCTGTTCAATTCGGCCCACGAACTTCTTTTCGCGCCTGGCGAACTGCGTCACGTCTGGCAGACAACCGGACGCTCAACCGCTCATGGCTTCGACATGCGACGACGGGCCCCGAGCACCGAGACCCCGAGCCGCACCGAACAGCGCGAGGCCGCCGAACGCGAACGGGAGTGGTAAGAGTCGCAGCCTCGGCAGCTTCGGTCGAGCCCATCCATTTTGCCCGAGCCCCGTCCTTCATCCAACCATAACAGGTGCAGTGCGCCTGTGTTGTGCACTGCTGCCCCGCTCATCGACTGTCGTACCCTTCCCTTTCTGTGGACCACAGTTTCCCCACCAGCCAATGGCTGTAAGAGCCCGTTTTTTTTCAGGCGACCGGTGTTACGTTTTCTGTTAAAGTGTTACCCTCGACGCCGCAAGGCGTGCGGTGAATGGTTTCTTTGCGAAAGGGGCGTGCAGTCATGGGTGAGCTTGTCCGTTACGGCGTCAGCATGGAAGCCGATCTGGCCGCGAAGTTTGACGCACTCATCCGCAGGCGTAACTACACCAATCGCAGCGAAGCCATTCGCGACCTTGTGCGGCAAGAGCTTACGCGACATGCCTGGCACCAGCAGCGGGGCGAACTGGTCGGCACCATCACCCTGCTCTACGATCATCATGTCCGCGAGATCGAGAGTCGCATGGTCGACGTGCAGCACCAACATCACGAGATGGTGCTTTCCACCATGCACGTACACCTGACTCACGACCATTGCCTGGAGGTGATTGTGGTTCGCGGCTCGGCGGCCGATGTCCGGGACCTGGCCGACAGGCTGATTTCGGCTCGCGGCGTGTTGCACGGCGAACTGGTGGCGACCACCTCCGGCGAGGCTTTTTCCTCGGCCAGGAGCAGAAAAGGACGCGGGAAAGCCGAATCCCAAGCCCCCGCAGAGAACCGGGATTAACTTCAGCAATATTGAACAAGGAGAGATTGCATCATGAGGCGCACAACGATGGTGATTATTGTGGCCCTGGCAGGTGTTCTAGCGATTTCGGGCGCCGCCTGGAGTCATTTTCTGGTCCTGGTGCCTGACCGTGAGAGCGTAAGCGCCGATGACAAGGCCCGGGTGGCGCTGGAGATTATCTTTACTCACCCGATGGCCGACGGCCCAGCCATGGAGATGGAGCGTCCGCGGCAGTTCGGCCTGCTGGCACGTGGCCAGAAGACCGACCTTCTCGACACCTTGCAGCCGGTGAAAGTGCAGGGCAAATCGGCCTACCGGGCCCAGGCAGCAATCGAGCAGCCGGGCGACCATGTCTTCTTCGTCGAGCCCGCGCCGTATTTCGAGCCCGGCGAGAACAAGATGATAATCCACTACACGAAGGTGGTGGTCGATGGCATGGGAGCCCAGGAGGGCTGGGATGCCATGGTCGGCCTGCCGGTGGAAATCGAGCCGCTGGTGCGTCCGTACGGGCTCTGGACTGGCAACCTTTTCCGAGGCATTGTGCGTCAAAATGGTCAGCCGGTACCCTTTGCGACAATTGAGGTGGAATATCGCAACGTTGGCGGGAAGGTCAAGTTGCCGGGCGACGCTTTTGAGACCCAGATAATCAAGGCCGACCAGGACGGCGTCTTCGCCTACGCCATGCCGCGGGCCGGGTGGTGGGGATTTGCCGCCCTTGTTGACGGTCCGGAGCAGATGAAGAACGCCGAGGGTCGCATGGTGGACGTTGAGCTGGGCGGTCTGATGTGGGTGCAGACGACGGACATGAAATAACGCGGAGCGGCGCAAATGCATCTACCCGAAGGAATTGCTTCGCCGACCGTGCTGCTGGGCGGGGGCCTGCTGAGTGCCGTTGGCCTTGGCCTGGGCTTGTGGCGACTGCGCGAAGAGCGGTTGCCGCAGGCGGCCATGCTGAGTTCGGCCTTCTTCGTGGTCTCGCTCATCCACCTGCCGATAGGCGTCGGCAGCGTGCACCTGATGATGAGCGGGCTGCTGGGGCTGGTGCTTGGCTGGGCGGCGGTGCCGGCCATTGTCGTGGCCCTGGCTCTGCAGGCCGTGCTATTCGGCCACGGCGGGCTGACGACCCTGGGCGTAAACACGCTGGTCATGGCTCTGCCGGCGGTGCTGGTCTGGCTCTTGTTCGATCGCCCGCTGGCCCGCTGCAGCAATCGCAGCACAGTTGCGGCCATTGGCTTTGCCGCCGGGGCCATGGCGATGGCTGCCTCGGTGGGCATCTTCGCCATGGCTCTTTACCTGAGCCACGATTCGCTGGCCCGGCCACTGGCGGTCTTTTCGGCTGCTCATGGCGGCTTGCTGCTGATTGAGGGGCTGATAACGGCCTCCACGGTGGTCTTCATCAAGCAGGTCAGGCCCGAGATGTTCCAGCAGCCGCAACTGCATGCACCAGAGGAGGTTACCGACGATGAACAGGATGCGTAAGGGGCATGAACGGCACGTTTGCGGCGCCAGGCCAGTGCTTATTACAACGGCGCTTATCATGCTGCTCGTCCTGGCCCAACCTGCAGCGGCCCATAAGATTACCATCTGGGCGACGGTGACCGCCGAGGGCCTGATCAGGGGCGAAGTGTTCGCTCCCGGGGCCAAGCTTGGCCAAACGAAGGTGCAGGTGCTGGACAGCTCCGGCCGGCCTGTCGCGGTGGTCATTACGGATGATAATGGTCAGTTCGCTTATCGCCCACTGAAGCAGCAGCAGCTTGTGCTGGTGGTCGACCTGGGCGATGGCCACGTGGTGCGTAAAACAATAGAGGCCCAGCAACTGTCGGCCATGGCGGCGGCGGAGCCCGAGACCGGCCAAGCCGAGTTGGCGAATTCGGCAGGCATGGCGAATGCGGACGAGCCCCCCGGCAGTCAACCGTCGGCCGCTGCACCGCGCGGTTCAGCCCAGGACGAAGGGCAGGCGGAGACTCCTGGCACCAACGCAGTTCTGATGGCGAAGGTTGAGGCCCTCGGGCGGCAGATTTTTGCTCTGCAGGCACAAATTACAGCCGCTGAGGAGCGGGTCGGGCTGCGCGACGTTGCGGGCGGAGTCGGCTATATTGTCGGAGCGGCCGGTTTGGTAGCACTTATAAAGCGAAGAAGCACGGGTGGGGTGCGGTGACGGGGCTGGATTTCGAAACCTTCAGCAGTTGCCGGGGCTGGATTCAGGGCATCGACCCGCGACTGCGTCTGCTGACGGCGGCGGCCGCCTCGGTGGTTGCCGTGGCCAGTCGGCATCCGCTGGCCTTGCTGGCCATGCTGACCCTGTGGCTGGCCGTCGGCTTTTCAATCCGGCTGCCACTAAGGGCTTTTGCCAAGCGGCTTCTGGCCCTGAACTCCTTCATGCTTGTTCTTCTGATAGTCATGCCGCTATCGGTTGGCGGCCCGGAAGCCTTTGCCCTGGGCGGGGCAGGCTGGTCGTGGCCTGGAATCGTCCGGGCCCTGACGATTGCCGTCCGCGGCAACATAATATTGCTGATAATGACCACGCTGGTCAGCACAATCAGCCTTGCTCGTCTGGGCCATGAGCTGGGGCACCTGCGAGTGCCGCCCAAGCTGGTGCAGATGCTTCTGTTCTCGGCCCGTTATCACAGCGTGCTGCTCGATGAATATCACCGTTTGCTGCGAGCCATGCGGGTGCGTGGCTTTGCGGCGGGCATCAACCGGCACACCTACCGGAGCATGGGCCAACTGATTGGCATGCTGCTGGTGCGCAGCGTGGACCGGTCGGAACGCATTCTGGCGGCCATGCGTTGCCGCGGGTACAGTGGCCGGATTCATCTGCTGGACCATTTCTCCTTGCGCCGGCGCGACTTATGTTTCTCGGCCCTGGCGGTGGCAATGTTGGCGAGCTTGGCGGTGGCGGAATCCGCCCCGCTCTGGCCATGAGGATGGAGGACGAGTTGAGCGAGGCCGGAGTGCTGGAATTTCAGGATGTTTACTTTGCCTACGATGCCGAAAGGCCTGTGCTGCGCGGAGTGAACCTGTCGCTTCGGGCCGGAGAGAAACTTGGCCTGATGGGCGGCAACGGCAGCGGCAAAACGACCTTACTCCATGCCGCCATGGGACTTGTGACGATTTCGCGGGGGCGGATTGCCCTTTTCGGCCAGACCTGCCGGAGCGAGCAGGACTTCAGGCCGATGCGCGGGCGGGTGGGCCTGGTGTTTCAGGATGCTGACGACCAGCTTTTTTCGCCGACGGTAATGGAGGACGTGGCCTTCGGGCCGCTGAATCAGGGTCATAAGCCGGCGGAAGCAAAAAAAATTGCTCTGCAAACACTGGGCATGCTGGGGCTGGAGGGGTACGAAAATCGTATTACCTATAAGCTGTCGGGAGGCGAGAAGCGGTTGGTCAGCCTGGCCGCGGTTCTGGCCATGTCGCCCGAAGTCCTTCTGCTGGATGAGCCTACGCTAGGCCTGGACGAATCGGCCAACCGTCGCCTGGTAAACATCCTGCAAAGCCTGCCACAGGCAATGCTTATGGTTTCGCACGATCGCTCGTTGCTGGAAGCGGTGACGTCCGCAACATTGCAGCTCAATTCTGGAACAATCGTTTGAGTTGCCCCCGCCGCTTGCCGATAAATCAACTGTAATACATTGCGCTCGCGGCAGATAGTCTCCCGGCCGCCGGCATTCGGAGTTGCAGCGTCTGCATTAGGAGCCGCTTTGTTGATCAGCGAACAGCAAACGACTGACCTGCATTCATTGCGCCGTGTCCTCAGGCGCCTGGTGGATGACGAGACGCGACAGAATGGCCGGCGCTGGAACCGCGACAAGCGCCGCCACGAGCGACATCTTTGCATGGCTGAAGCCCAGGCCACCTACGTTGCCCGCTACAGCAAACTGGCTGTCGGGCCCGACAGTTTCCTGATTTATACCAAAGATCTGTCCCGCAGCGGGCTTAGTTTCGTTCATCAGTTCGAGATGCATCGCGACGAGGTGGTGCGAGTCGACCTGAAAACCCTGCAAGGGCTGACGCGCACGCTGTATTTGCGGGTTATCCGTTGTCGGCGGGCGGGGTTAAAAGCTTTCGACATAGCCGGCGAATTCATGACGGAAGCAGAGGCTCGGGCAACTGACCTCGGCAAAGCCCCGCGCAAAAATCAGCAGGAGCCAACCGCCGTCAGCGGCAATGGTCGATAAACCCGCAACACCACCTACAGGCCGGCGTTCTCCACGGCCCGACGAGTCAGACTTTCCAGAAAATCATCAACCGGTCCCTGGGGCCGCAGATTGCCGCGGCGGAACGGCGGACGCTCGTTCAGCAAGCCGAAGCCCATGGTGATTTCGCCGGTGGCCAGCCCTGGCGCCAACACATGGAAGTCCGATGCGTGGCTGGCCTCCAGCAGAGTTTTGGCTGCCTTGCCTGCCTGGCCGGAGCTGACCTCGGAATTCCAGGCCCTGACGATTTCGCGCCAGTAGCGAATATCGCCCTCGGTATCGCGAGCGCAGGCGACTTCCATGCCGTCCAGAACGCCCTGGCCGCCGAGCTCGAAAACCAGCTTCTGCACCGCCCCCAGCGACATGCCGCCCTTGGTCACAAGCTCCTTCGGGTGAGGCAGGCAGATGGCCACCGGCACTTCGGCCGAAGCAACCGACTTCAGAATGCTGAAGTTCTCGGCCAGCAGGCTTTTCGGCCCCGGCCGCGGCATTGTCATCTCCAGCTTCTTCAACAATGGCGTGACAACCTTGGTATTGAATGCCCGCGGGTCGCTGATTTCGAGCCGCTGGCGGTCCTCCGGGCTCAGTCGCTTGAGGCCCAGCACGCACATGGTTCCGGGGTAGAAGGGCTTCTGGCCGCCATACCACTGGTCGACCTCGTCCTCGGTCAGCGGCGATTCGTCGGCCACCTTCTGACGCCGAAGCCACTGGTTTACGTGCTTCATGCAGGCCAGACTGCGGGCGTGTATGTCTTCCTGCCGCCTGTTGAGGGCGGCGCGGAACTTTGTGCTGCGAGTTGTGGCCAGGAAGGCGAACAGCTTTCCGGCATCGGGAAAATAGGCCAGAATCTCCAGCCCCGGCTGCTCGGTCGATAGCTCAATGCCGGCCATGGCCCGAATATCCAGCAAAGCGCCTTCGCGGAAGAAGGCCCGGCAGCCCTCCACGCTGTCATGGTCGGTAAGGGCAATAGCCTTCAGCCCCAGGGCCTTGGCTATCCAGGGCAGTTTCTGTGGCGGGACCATGCCGTCGCTGGCTGTCGAGTGGAGGTGCAGGTCGCCCCGGCCGTCGATGTCGGCCAGTTGACGCACGCGGTCGAGCGGATACTTGCCCTGAGCCAGGCGGGCGGCAAACTCCTCGAAGGAACTGGTGCCGTCTACCGCAGCCCTGACGGCATACAGGGCTGCCTCCAGCTTTCGGTAATCGTGCAGGCTTGGCTGCGGGGGCCTGCCGGGTGGCTTACCGCCGGGCTTTCGGCCTGAGCCTCGCTGGGGATCCGGAGCGGGGGATTCGGGGTCTTTTCGGGTCGTTTTTTCGTTATCTGTCATGGCTGCTTTATCCTGCAGAGTGAGTCCGATTGAGTCGAGTTGCTGATTATGGCAGAGGGGGCGGAAATTGACAAGATCGAAGGCGGTCCAAAGGCCATTTAACGTTGATAAGTGGGCGGAAATTGGCTATTATTTTTGATCTGTCTGGGATAACCGCGAAGCACCTTAGAAGTGCCTGGCGAGAAGAGAATTCCACCCGAGACTTTGCGTGGCGAAAACCGGCCGAAGCGGGGCGATGCCGGGGCGGAGAGGAGTTCGGGGCAAGGGGGCAACACGGGCGTCCGGATTTGGCTGATTATCCCATCTGCAACAGGCAGCAACAATGTCGCCGAGCGGTTGTCTACCCGGCGTCGCAATCTGAATAATGAAAGGCAAGGACTGCATTGACCGATATCCAGCACCTGGATCACCAGGATCATGTCGAAGACCTGCGCATTGAAGAGGAGATGAAGGAGTCTTATCTGACTTACGCCATGAGCGTAATTGTCAGCCGGGCTCTGCCACGAGTGGAGGATGGCCTGAAGCCCAGCCAGCGGCGCATACTGGTGGCCATGAACGATTTGGGGCTTTCGCCGCGCAGTCGCTATCGCAAGTGTGCCAAGATTGCCGGCGACACCAGCGGTAACTATCACCCGCACGGCGAAGGCGTGGTTTATCCGACGCTGGTGCGTATGGCCCAGGAATTCAACATGGGCTACCCTCTGGTTGACGGCCAGGGCAACTTCGGTTCCATCGATGGCGATCCTCCGGCAGCCATGCGTTACACTGAGGCCCGGCTGACGCATGTGACCGACGCCATGCTCGACGACATCAAGCTGGACACGGTCAATTTCGTGCCCAACTATGACGAGACGATACAGGAGCCCGAGGTTCTGCCGGCCAAGTTCCCGAACCTTATCTGCAACGGTTCGCAGGGTATTGCCGTGGGCATGGCCACGAGCATTCCGCCGCACAACCTGCGGGAAGTTTCCTCTGCCATCAAGCACCTGATTGACAACCCGAAGTGCACAACCCGCGACCTGATGAAGCACGTTGCAGGTCCGGACTTTCCGACGGGCGGCATCATTTGCGGCACTAAGGGTATTCTGGATGCCTACGAGACGGGCCGCGGGCTTGTGACTTTGCGGGCCCGGATTCATGTTGAGGAATCGCGCGGCAACAAAGAGAGCCTGGTTGTCACCGAGATTCCGTATGGCGTGCTGAAGACGCGCATCATCGATAAAATTGCCGATTGCGTGAAGGCCGGCCAGATACCCGGCATCAGCGATTTGCGCGACGAGAGCGACCGCGAAGGCATGCGACTGGTGGTTGAACTGAAGCGCGGCGAAGACAGTCGCGTCATCATTAATCAGCTCTTCCAGTACACGCCGCTGCAGTCGACCGTGTCGATCATCAACATTGCCCTGGTGAATAACCGGCCGCAGACACTGTCGCTGAAGGAGATTCTGTACCACTACTTGGAACACCGCAAGAACGTCATCCGCCGCCGGACGATGTTCCTGCTGAAGAAAGCCCGCCAACGCGAGCATATTCTGATCGGCCTGTTGTACGCTGTGGCCAACATTGACGAGATTATCGAGCTGATCAAGAAGAGCCCGAACGTGCCGACGGCCAAGGAGCGGCTGATGTCCCGCAAGTGGGACTTCAGCTTCCGCAACCTGACCGGCAAGCAGAGCGACCCGAACAACAAGCTGCTGCTTAAGGCCCTGGCCGAGCCGTCTCATTTCACCAGCGGGCAGGCCGATGCCATTCTGGCCATGCAGCTGCAGCGGCTGACGGGTCTGGAAATCGAGAAGCTTCGCGACGAGTGGGCAGCCATCCGCATCGAGATTGAAGGCTACGAGGCCATTCTGGCCGACGAGCGGCTGGTGCTGGACATTATTGTTACGGACCTTGACGAGATGTGCTCCAAGTTCGGCGTCAAGCGGCGAACAGAGCTTACTCACGACGCCACGGACATGAACATCGAGGACCTGATTGCCGAGGAAAACGTTGTCGTCACCATCAGCCACGAAGGCTACATCAAGCGCACTCCGCTGACGACTTACCGGCGGCAGGGCCGTGGCGGCAAGGGTATTATTGGCGGCGAGACCAAGGACAACGACTTCATCGAGCACCTGTTCGTGGCCTCGACGCACGATTACATTCTCTTCTTCAGCGATCGGGGCCAGTGCTATTGGCTGAAGGTTTACGACATTCCGCAGATGTCGCGTACCAGTCGCGGCCGGGCTTTGGTCAACGTGCTGGAGATGGAGAAGAGCGAAACCGTGGCCGGCATGATTCCGGTGCGCGACTTCGACGAACGCTGCCTGGTCATGGTAACATCCGATGGCACAATCAAGAAGACTCCTCTGGAGGCCTACAGCCGGCCGAAGAAGGGCGGAATCATCGCCATCAAGCTGAATGAAGGCGACCGGCTGATTGCCGCCTCGCTGACCCGCACCGGCGACGAGATTGTGCTTGGCACCCGCCATGGCAATGCCATTCGCTTCCACGAGAAAGAGGCCCGGGCCATGGGTCGCAACACCCAGGGCGTCCGCGGCATCAGGCTGAAAAAGGGAGACGAGGTCATCGGCATGAGCGTGGTGAACGACCGCTCGACCCTGCTGACCATATGCGAAAACGGTTACGGCAAGCGGACCAACTTTGACGAGTACCGCCTGCAGGGTCGCGGCGGCCAGGGCATCATCAATATCCGCACCACCGACCGCAATGGTCCCGTGGTGGCCCTGATGACTGTCCGCGACGGTGACGACCTGGTGATGATTACCGAAAAAGGCATGATGCAGCGAATTGCGGTAAAGGATCTGCGGGCCATCGGCCGGGCAACCCAGGGCGTACGCATAATCCGCCTGAACGAGGGCGACCGTCTGCAGGCCGTGGCCCAGGTGGCACCGGAAGACGAGGACGAAGTTGCCGAGCGGGCTGCAGTAGATGGAGCAATTGCCGCCGGGCCGGTGGTTGACCTGACCGGCAGCGTTGCGGCCAAGACCGAAGACGAGGACGACGTGGCCGGGCAGGATGAGCCGGAGGAAGCCGATGGCGTGGCCGGCGAGGAAGATTCGGCCGAATAGAAGCAGGCCGGCGTGTGGCGCCTTGCGGGTGCCGGAGAGTCGGCAACAAGCATAAGATCGGGCACGGCTGGGTCATTTCCGGCCGTGCTTTTTTGTTTTGGCTTTGATATCAGCTTTGTTGATTTAAAGTTGATGTGGGGTATCGTTGACAATTGCCGCGAGTCAAAAGATTATCATGGCCTGACTTCGTCAGACCATGGCACCGGCTGCGGGCCTTGCGACGGTTCCGCTGGCTCTCGGTAAAATGTGGCATGGCGGCGTTGCTTTTACGTGCAGATACCGTTAATATCATCAGTCAGGCTATTCATTACTGACTGATTGCAGGGGATCGCATGGTTCACCAGGGGGAACGGTCGGACGAGCAGTTGATGCAATCGACCGCCGGTGGCGATCTGGCCGCCTTTGAGATTCTGGTGACGCGATACGAGCGGCGAATTGTCAGCTATGCCTGGCGTATTCTGGGCGAGTTGGAACTGGCCCGCGACGTCCATCAGCAGACCTTCCTGAAGATATTCGAGCACCGGGAGAGTTACCGGCAGCAGGCCCGCTTCAGCACCTATGCCTACTCCATCGCTCACAGGCTTTGCCTGAACGAATTGCGGCGGGCCGAGCGCAAATACACCTCCAGCTACGATCAATCGGCTGCGGCCTCCGGCGGCGACGAGGACAGTGGCGGCGGAATCGATCACTGGTACGCCGACCCTGGCCCCGACCCGATTGAGCCAATTGAAGTTAAGGAGCGCAACCGCTTGCTGCACGAGGCGCTCGAGCGGCTCGACCCGGCCCAGCGCGAGATTATCGCCCTGCGCATTTTCGAGGGGCTGCCCTTTCGGGATATAGCAGAAATAGTTCAGACCAACGAGAGCACCATCAAGAGCCGCCTGCGCTACGCCCTTGGACACCTTGACCGAGCCCTGCGCGGACAGATAGGTCCGCAGTGATCGGCTACCCTTCTTGGGCTGGTGGATACTGTGAAAGCCGCCGGTTAATGGGGCAAAGGCTGGTGCGCCGCGCAAAGCTCTGCACGTCGGTCAGAAGTCGATGCGATGATCGTGCGTCCGCAGGAATTCATCCAGAACCAGCAGGCTCCAGAGGCGCGGACCGTGCTCGGCCCGGCGGCTGGTGTGCGCTTCCACGTAGGCCAGCATGGTCGGTAAGTCGACGAGCCCGGACCGGGCCAGCGGGCTGTCGGCGCCAAGGCGGCTGCGCATTAAATCCGCCGCACTGCCTGCCAGCATGGCGCTGACCGGCAGGCCGAATCCCATTTTGTCCTTACGCCGCAAAATCGGTCGCGGCAGCAGCGGGGCGAAAAGTCGTCGCAGCAACATTTTGCCCCGGCCCGTCGGCCAGAAGCCCATCTTCGTCCGGGCCGGCAGTCGCATGGCGCACTGCACAACTTCATGGTCCAGCATTGGCGAGCGGACTTCCAGACCGTGGGCCATGCTCATGCGGTCAACCTTGACCAGCACATCTTCGGGTAGATAGGTGCGGGCGTCGAGCCTGAGCAACGCGTCCAGCAGTGGCAGGTGGGGCGGCAGATTAGCGGCCAGAAAGCCAAGTGCCCCCAGGCCGGCTGGAGCGGGCGAGCCTTGCGGCGCAGCGTGTGTGGCGACGGCCGAGCCGCTGGCGGCGGATTCAGCCAACTGGCTCCGCAGAGCCTGACCGTAGATGCCGGCGGAGTCCTGCTCGTGGCAGGGCGAGACAAACCAGGCGTATCGCTCCAGTGGGTTGAGCTTCAGTCCCCTGCCCCAGCGGCCGAGGCGGGCCCGGCGGGATTTGAGTTCGCCTGTGCCGCCAAGAGCGCCGGCCACCGCCGCGGCCAGCCCTCGCCCCGGCCCCAAACGGTCCAGCCAGGCGGCCAGTCGGGCAGCCCGATAGCGGTCGTAGCCGCCGAAAAGCTCGTCGCCACCGTCACCCGAAAGGGCCACCGTAACGTGCTGCCGCGTTGCTTGCGCCAGCAGCCAGGTGGGCACGGCGGAGGCATCGGCCAATGGCTCGTCGGCTGCGTGGCAGACGGCCGGCAAAAGTTCGTCGAGTTGCCCGGGCTCGACCGACAGCACGGTGTGGTCGGCGTCGACGTGCCTGGCCATGATCGCAGCCCACGATGATTCGTCATAATCGCGCTGGCCGAAGCTCATGGTGAAGGTCTGCAGGCGACGATCGGGGGCGGCCTGGCGGGCCAGGGCCAGAACGATGGAAGAATCGAGCCCGCCGCTCAGGAAGAAGCCCAGCGGAACGTCGGCCTCCATCCGCAGAGCAACGGCCTCGGCCATGGTGCGTCGCAATTGCTCCTCGGCATTGTGTGCGCTACCGGCCTGGTCTGCCCTGCCGCCCTGGTGATGGAGTTGCTCAGCGGGCAACGGGTCGGGCAGATGCCAATAGCTTCTGGGTCCCTCAACCGCCCCGGCCGAACCGGGCCCGACCGGCAGGCTGAGGATAGTTGCCGGCGGCAATTTGTTGATTCCGCAAAAGATCGTCATGGGCGCGGGCACGTAGCCCAGGGTCAGGTACAAATCGATGGCCCGCAGGTCGATTTGCCGCGAGATGCCGGGCAGTATCATCAGGGCTTTCAGTTCGCTGGCGAAGGCCAGGTGTCGGGCGGTGCGGGTCCAGTAGAGCGGCTTCTGCCCCATGCGGTCGCGGGCCAGTATGAGCCGCCTGTCCTGCCCGTCGTACAGTGCCAGAGCGAACATGCCGCGCAAGTGCTGGAGAAATCGCTCGCCGTGCTCGGCGTAGAGCGGGAGCAGGACCTCGGTGTCGCTATGGTGACTGGCAAAGCGGTGGCCGTGGCTGATGAGTTGGCGGCGAAGCTGGTGATGGTTGTAGATTTCGCCGTTGAAGACTATGCGCCGCGACGGGCGGGCCATGTCCACCATTGGCTGGCGGCCGCCTTCGCGGTCGAGCACCGAGAGCCGGGTGTGCGACAGGCCCACCAGGTGCGTAACCGGATCGATCCAGCTGCGGCGGTCATCGGGCCCACGGTGCTGGAGGGCGGCGGCCATGCGGTCCAGCAGGTCGGGGTCGATGGGCTGGTTGTCGAGGCTTACGAGTCCGGCAATTCCGCACATATTTTCCCAATCAGCACGGTGCGGCGGCGCCGCGAACAGGTGCGACACCTCCGTGGTTTGGCAGGTGGTCAGCCATTTGGCGAACGGGTCAGGCGGCCGTAACGGTACGTCGGCAGTCCCTGTCCACGCATTCGCCGGGCGATGGCATCGGCAAAGGTTTCGGCCACAACGATGATAAAGCCGATGCCCCGCCGGTGGGCCTCGTCAACATCGTCACCCGGTTGCCAGCCCATCTCATCCAGCAGCGACACCAGGCGCGAAAAGCTCCGCGTTTTGCCGCGACGCACCTGCCAGCCCTCCGGCAACAGTCGGGCCAGGGCGGCCGGCAAGCCGTCCTCCTCAATGGTGGCCATGCCGCGAACGATGCGCTTTACCCGATAATAGCTCAGAGCATGATTAAGTGCGGCCGCCAATACCGGAACCGGTCGCAACAGGGCCTCGCTCGGATGGTACTTCAGCTTGGGCAGCGGAGCCTGCTGATCGGCCCCGGCCAGCGAAGCCGCGGCTGCCGGCAGCGTGTCGCTCCAGAGCCGGTCGGAGCCGACGGCCAGCAGGATGTCGCCAGACCTGAACCCGCTCCGGTCGAACATGCGCTGGCGTTCAACTACACCGGTGGTGGTGATGGACAGGGCCGTTTCGCATTCGCGGCAAGTGGTGCTGCCGTCAGCAAAAGTGGCGTGGGCTTCGATGCAGCCATCGGCGATGCCGTCGCGGATTCGCCCGGTGCGCTGCTCATCGGCACCGCGAATTACGGCCTGCACAAAAAGTGGCTCGGCGGCCTCGGCAGCAATACGATTCAGAGCCCGGGCGGCAACGTCGTAACCCAGGGCCCGCTCGGCCCCGGCCTCGCTCCAGTGCGAAAGCTCCTCGCGCGACGCGCTCAGCACGGCACTGATCAGCACCGGCCGCTGGTACTGCCGGCGGAAGAGGCTCTCCTGGTAATCCAGCTCGATGCGGGCCGTCAGGTCGCTGCCACCCGGCACAACCCGCGGACCGTAAGTGCGTCTGGCCTGATCGATTGCCGCCATGATCTTTCTCCGCTGCGCGGAAACTTCTCGCCCTTGTGCACAAGCAACCGCCTCACCCTCATCCGGCCCTGCGGGCCACCTTCTCCCGTCAAGCACTTAGACGGGCTGGGACGGGTGAGAAGGGTAACAACAGAAGCCGTTGCCGTTAAACCCCTCCCCCTTGACGGGGGAGGATGTCTCCGCCCAGCGGAGACAGGTGGGGGTGACGCCGCGCGGAAAATTCCTCGCTCTTGCGCACAAGCAACCGCCTCACCCTCATCCGGCCCTTCGGGCCACCTTCTCCCGTCAAGCCCTTCGACGGAACTCGGGCGGGTGAGAAGGGTCAAGAAACAAGCACCCGCGATTACCCGCGGCTCTGTCAGAACATGGACAACTGGTGACGCTCCATGGCCAGTTTGCCGACGCGGGCACCGACATTCACCGGGTAGCGGCCCGAGAAGCAGGCCGTGCAGTAATGGCCCGGCGGCCGCGACACGCAACTGAGCAGGCCCGGCACGCTCAGGTAGCCGAGGGAATCGATCTCCAGAAAATCGGCCACCTCCTGCGGCGTCCGCTCGTTGGCAATAAGCTCGGTCGAGGTCGGAAAGTCGATGCCGTAATAGCATGGATGGCGCACCGGCGGAGCGCTGACGCGCAGATGAATTTCCTTGGCCCCAGCCTCCCTCAGGGCGGCCATTTTGGCCCGGGTGGTAGTGCCGCGAACGACGCTGTCTTCCACCACCACGACGCGTTTGCCTTCCACCACTTCGCGCATGATGTTCAGCTTGACCTGCACGGCGCTGTCGCGGTCCTGCTGGCTGGGCTGGATGAAAGTGCGGCCGACATAATGGCTGCGGATGAATCCGACATCGAGCGGGATGCCACTCTCGCGGGCATAGCCGACGCTGGCCGAGTTTCCGGTATCGGGCACTGCCACCACCACATCGGCATCCACATGATGTTCGCGGGCCAGTTGACGGCCGAGGTTGCGGCGCACGGCGTGGACGCTATCGCCGAAGATGCGGCTGTCGGGCCGGGAGAAGTAAATGTGCTCGAAGATGCAGTGCGACGGCTTGATGCGCTCCGGATGGCAATAGACGTCACTGGTCAGGCCATTATGGTTGATGTGCAGAATTTCGCCGGGGCCGATGTCGCGAATGTACTCGATGCCCAGCAGGTCGAAGGCGCAGGTCTCGCTGGAGACGACATAAGCCTGCCCCAGACGGCCCAGGCTCAGGGGCCGGAACTTGTACGGATCGCAGGCGGCAATCATCTCGGTGGGCGTCATCATCAGTACGCTGTAGGCGCCTTCGAGCTGATCGAGCACCCAGCCGTAGGGGTCGAGCCGGTGAGCGTTTTCGGGCTCGGCCAGCAGATGGACGATGATCTCGGTATCGTTGGTGGTGCGGAATATGCTGCCGCGATTCTCGTACTGGGTGCGCAGCAGACGAGCATTGGTCAGGTTGCCATTGTGGGCCACGCCGACCTGGCCTCGGGCGTACTCAACGACCATGGGCTGGGCGTTCTCGACGCGGCTCGAGCCTGTGGTGGAGTAGCGCACATGGCCGATTGCGGCCTCGTTGCGGAGGCGGGCCAGATCTTCGGGGCGGAAGACATCGCGCACCAGTCCCATGCCCACGTGTCGCTGCAGTGAGGTACCGTCGGAAGAGACGATTCCGGCACTCTCCTGCCCACGGTGCTGGAGAGCGAACAGCCCGAGGTAGACGTTATGCACGGCTTCGGGATGGCCGAAGACGCCGAATAATCCGCAATATTCCTTTTTTTCCACGAGTCGCTGGTTCTCCAGAACGGGCTGCGATTCGCCCTGCCGCAGAGTGAGCTATCGCTGCCAATACTTCCCGGGCGGCAGTAATTATAACGGGGCAGATAATTAAAATCAAAGACAAGGTGCGGAAAGAGTTGCGGTTGGCGTGGCGGATTTAAGTGGCATGTTGCTGCACTTGGCACTGTGGGGCTTGTCTGTTTCTTCACCCTTCTCACCTGCCCTGAGCCCGTCGAAGGGCTTGACGGGAGAAGGTGGCCCGCAGGGCCGGATGAGGGTGAGCTGTGGCGCGCGGAGAGGATGAGCAGTTTTCCGCGCCACGACACCCCCACCTGTCTCCGGCATGCGCCGGAGACATCCTCCCCCGTCAAGGGGGAGGGGTTAACGGCCACGGCAAAGGATTTTTTTCCTTCTCACCTGCCCTGAGCCCGTCGAAGGGCTTAACGGGAAAAGATGACCCGGATGAGGGTTGATGCCGGCCGGGGGCGTCACTTGCGGCTTGCTGCCTGGCGTAATTCCGAGAGGATTTCGCTGGTGCGCTCGAGGCAGTGGCCGTCGACCGTCCTTTCGCAGCGATGAGTGCGGCCGTCGATGGCGTGGCGGTCGAGGAAAAACTGGAAAAGTGCCGGCTCGTCGATGGCCTCCAGCAGCATGTGCCCGCTCAGGTGCTGCAGGCAAGCCATCACCCCGTAAGTGCCCCAGTTGCTGGTGGTGGCCACGATGAGGTGATCGGTGGGCGTGACGCAGGGGCGAATCTGCAGGCCGCGGAGGACATCCAGAGCCTTGCCCATGCCGATTTCGTTGCCGCCATCGCCTATGCCGATGGTCAGGCACTGGGCCAGCTTGAATAGCTCGGACAGCCTGGCCACGCGGGGGCTGATGTCCTCGTGCCGCATGTTATAGTAGCACCGGTCGGCAGCTTCGCCGGGGCGCTCGATAGCCAGCATGGCCACCGGTTGCAATTCCTGGATGAGTCGCCGGGCGGGCGGCACACTCTCGGCAGCGCTGACGATGGGAAATTGCCAGACGCGGTAGGCCTCGGCCAGGGCATGGGCGACCGGCGGGGCGGCGACGAACCAGGGCTCGAAGCCGATGGTCTCCAGGGCCTGATAAAGGGCGGCCGCTCCGATGGGACCGTCGGTCTCGTAGGTGCCTTTGACGGGAAAACCGGTGGCAATGACCACCCGTCCGCGCGGACCCTTCCAGAGCGCTTCGGCTGCCCGGCGGCAATAGCCGGGGCCGAGCCACAGGGCCACTTGCTCCATGCCACGGTCGCTGTGGCGTAATAATGCTCTTTCGATGGCGATGTCGTCAATGGCCACTTTGGGTCGCTCTCTCCGGCACCTGTTTCGCTCTTTCAGCAGACAGGGCCGACCCGCTTTCGGTTGCGGATCGGCCCGTCGTCCATTTCGTGCTGCACTGCCCGCGGCGGCCGACTGCTATTCTGTCAACTTCTCGGCCAGCATTTCGCGGGTCACGGTCACATCGGGGCTGAAGATGGCCAGATAGTCCATGTTCACGCCGATGCCGTTGGCGTTGGTCAGGCGAAGCACGTTCTCGCCCTGCTTGAACTTCAGCAGCAGCGGGCGCTCGGCCACCGGATTGGGTACCACGTACAGGCGCCAATCGTCGGAGGTGTTGGCCCAGCCACCGGTCGCCGCCATGGTTGGCACGGCGTACGGATCGGCCGGCTCACCATTGATGGTGATGGTCCGCTGTCCCTTATCCAACTCGCTGCAATACATGAAGGCCAGATTGTAGTAGCCTTCGGCCGGCACATTAACCTTCCACTCAATCCAGTGGCCCAGGTTGTTCCAACCAAGAATGCTGCTGCCGATGATGGCCCGCTTCTTGTCGCTCTTGCCGACGGTGCCGTTACCTTCGGCCGCGAAATCCTCGGCCTGGAAGACGACCAGGGTATTCTCGGGCACCTGGAACTTCTTGGCCTCGGCCTCGCGAGCGGTAGTGCGCTGGCGGGCGGCGTTGATCTCGGCTTCCATGGCCGCCTGCTGCTCGGCCATCCGCTTGCGGAGCATCGTGGCCCGATGATCATACACGCTCATCTGACCAGCCGGGGCAAACTCGACCCGCGAGACGGCATCGAGCGTAAGGGTGACGGTGCCGCGTTCCTCGGTTTTCGGGCTCAGCTTCTCGAGGCGCTTGCCCTGCTTATCAAGGGCCCAGACCTCGGTGCCGGCTGCCATAGGCAGAGCGACAGTGACAGTGGCCTCGGCCGGCGACTGGTTGCCGACGACGTAGGCTCCGGTCTCCATCTGCTCGATGTAAGCCAGTCCCGGCTCGGCCAGTTGCAGCGATACGTTGCCAATGGCGGCCTTGGTGCCGCCGCCCAGGTAGAGGGCCCGGATTTTATCGCCACCGCGCATTACGTAAACCTGCTGGGCGTCGGTGGTGAGACCGGCGGCCTTCTTCTCGCCCGGCTTATAGGAGGCGTAGCAGAGGTCGACGCCGTCGTTGGTGGTTACCTCCAGCAGACCGTAACCGTCTTCCAACGAGCCCGACTGCTTCACGCCCTTGACGTACGGCTCGGCGCTGTAGTCGATGGCATTGCCCCAGATGCTGCGGGCAGTTACGCGACGCTGCAGAACGGTCGGCGGGCGCTTCATGCCCAGGTGACCGTCGCCGATGATGACCTGCGTCTCGGGGCCGGCTGCGGCAACCAGGCGAATTGGCGTAGCCTCGTTTGAGACCTCGAGGTTGTAGGCGTCGCTAGTTTTGGCGGCCCGGACGTTTTCCAACTCGCTGTAGCCGGCTTCCGTGGGCGTCTTGAAGCTGAACTCTTCGAGCTTCAGGCTGGTGTTGGCCAACTCGCCACTGGGATGCCAGGCGAGGTCCATGGTGCGCGGCAGACGGGCGAAGGCGCCGAAGACGTCGGCCATGTAGTGCGGATTGACAAACAGGGCGCGGTCCATCATTACGCCGCTGTAGACCAGGTTGGTGCGTGCCCGCTGAATGCCGAAAGTTTCGGCCGGACCGTAAACCAGGTGGTCGGCCTTGTCGCGGCGTTGGCTAAGTTCATCGACGATAAGCGTGTTGTGCGACAGCGTCGGGTAGTACCAGTTGCGGTAGAGCGGCTGCTCGTACCAGATGCTGCCGGGATCGGGCAGCAGACGGCTGCCGTAGGCCCAGAGGTCGATGTTCAGCTTGTCGGGATGGCCGTGCGAGCCATCGGGACCGTAATCCATGAACAGGCTGACGGTGCCACGCTCGGAGGTATTTCGAAGAATACCGTATCCGACGCCGAAAAAGTTTACGCTCTTCCACTCGGCCGGATCGTGATCGGCATTGAGGTCGACATCGTACAGTACAGAGACCGGGAACTGCTGGAAGGAGGCCCCCAGGTGCATGCCGGTCTGCTTGAGGATCATCAGGAACTTCGGGTCGCGGTAGCGCATGAAGGCGTACTCGTAGAGGTACGACTCGCGGCCGACGATGGAGCCATGGCCGGAATCGTGAATGGCCGGCGTCTTGAGGTCGGGGTACGAGAATTCCAGCGGCGAATCGAACAGCCGCTTGAGAGCGGCATCGCGGTAGCTGTAGAGGTCGATGCCCATGCGCCAGAAGATTTCGGCGTCGGCGATAAGGGCCTGAAGAGCCATGAACTGGTAGCCCATGGCGCCTTCACTCCAGAGGCCGTCGGGCGAAATGGCTCTTTCGCTGAAGTGCAGCTCAATGCCGCTGGGATTCTTCTGGGCGTCGCCTTCCCACCACTTGCCCTGGCTCTTGCCCATGTTGGCACCCCAGATAGCCCGATCCATAAGCTCCTGGTCGTCAGTCACGCGACCGGCCATCAGGATGGCTGTGGTGGAAATGGCCGACCAGTTGGTCGGAGAACTGTATACGGCCCTGTTTGCAGCGATGAATCGGCCGGAAGCACGGATGAACTCGTCGTTGATCTTGGTGCGCTCTTCCTCGGTAATGCCCTTGTAGTTGTAAATCAGGTCGTAGCCGCGAACCACCTGAATGAGCCAGGTGGCGTCGCTCAGGCGCTGGTCGAAGACTTTGCTGGGGTCGTGGTTGAAACCGGCACGGGCACCAACGCCGTACTTGGGATAGGCATCGGCATAGGCCAGCAGCAACTGCTTGGCGAAATCGGCATACTTTTCTTCGCCCGAAAGAACATAGACGGTGCCGAGGTTGGCAATATCGAGGCCCAGGTTATTGTGGATGGTGCCAACCTCGCGGTCGCTGATGTGAATCCACTCGCCCTTGTCGTTCTGCCGCGGCTCGGGAATGCCCAGCGGCTGGGTCAGCCGCTCGTCCATGGCCGCCTTAAGGCCCTCGTACTGCGTGCGAAGCTCCTCGCTCTTGGTCAGCATCTGCTTGTAGTGGGCAATGTCTTCCTTGTCCCACATGGTCTTAGGATGCTCGGTGGCCACGCGCGGCTTGCCGTAAACCTTGGCTGCTCCGACGGCGATAGTGCCGCTGGTGGGGGCCACGAAGGCGGGGTTCTGCTCTACCTCATACTCTTCGACATCGGCCATCATGGCGGCAACATCGGTCGAACTGTAGACGCGGACGCGGTTCCAGCCGCCGTAGGTCGGCCCCTTCTTGCCATCGTTCAGCTCGCGCACGGGATGCTCGCCGGTGACGACGACGGAGACTACCTGGCCCTTGGCGTCGAGAGGAACAAAATTGCCCTTGCCGGGATTCTCGGGCAGATCGGCCGATTTTACCTTCTCGCCATCGATGAAAATATCGACCTGGGCCACCTGACGCGTGCCACGGTAGTCGAGGCCGAACAGTTCGACACCCTTGATGTCCACCGGAATAACCAGCCTGATGTCCAGACGGGCACCTGTCATGGGAGCGCCGAAAAGAGCGCCGAACGGACGACCATGGCCTTGCAGCAAAGTATTTTGGGCGGGCCAGTCCTTGTTCCACGGAGCACCGCTGCCTTTGGCGGTGGCACCGAGAGTATTAAGGGCAACACTGTGCAATCCGGCAGTCGGATTGTTGCCCTCCTGGGCCATTGCCGACGCTGAAAGCGTCAGGATCAGGGCTAAAGCAAGCATTCCGGCAGTAATTTTTCGCATCACTCGGTCTCCAAAAGTGCTAAGTGTTCCAATGCCTGCATTGGCAAGCAAGTCGCAAAGCTGCGGAAGGTATCCATTAAACAGCAGTCCTTCGCTTATTCAACACCTTTCTCTGTCCTGCGGGTCTACAAAAAGTGGGCCGGCAGGCGGCGAAACTCTTTTGGCAAGTAGGGGCTTCTTTACCGTGGGGCTTCTTTACCGTGGGGGCTTCTTTACCGTGGCACGGCCATCCTGGCCGTGAGTGCCGGGGGGCATCTTGCCCCTCGGCCCGTTTCTGTTGCCTTTTCCTTATTTAGTGTCATGGCTGACTCAGGCCATAATGTCCCAGGCGCCGCCTTACCAATGACCACGCAACATCAACCACCACAGGCAGGATGCCCATGCCACTGAAAAACGGCCACAGGCAGCATTATCGCAAACCGGCCGATGGCGCTTGAGCAGGCCGGGCAAAGACCCTACAATACCCGCTCTGCCATGGCTGTTATCCGTCTTGCAACAAAGGATAAGAAGCGAATGTCCGACCCGGGGAAGTTAAAGGTTGCCACCGCCCAGTTTGCCGTCTCGGCCGATCCGGTCCGCAACGGCCGGGCCATTCGTTCGTTCATGCAACAGGCGGCCGATGGCGGGGCCGGCGTGGTCCACTTCAGCGAGGCTGCCCTGAGCGGCTATGCCGGCGTCGACTTTAAGAGCTGGGACGGCTACCCGTGGGATGCGCTCGCCGACGAGGCGGGGCAGATTGTTGAGGAATCCGGCAGGCTGGACATCTGGACCATACTCGGCAGCAGCCACAGGCTTACGCCGCCGAACCTGCCGCACAATTCGCTTTACGTCATCGATCCTCGGGGCCGCATTGCCGACCGCTACGACAAAAGATTCCTGACTCCGGGCGATCATAAGTTCTATTCGCCGGGCGATCATTGGACCACCTTCGACATAAACGGCATTCGTTGCGCAGCTCTTATCTGCTTCGACGTGAGATTTCCGGAGGTTTACCGGGCCGTCAAGCGGCTGGACGTGCAGATGATTTTCCAGAGCTTCCACAATGCCCGCATGAAGCCGCCGGAGCGCAAGGTCCACTGGCACATCATGCGGCAAACGGCCCAGGCCCATTGCGGCATGAACGCCTTCTGGATGAGCGCCAACAATTCTTCGGCCCGCTACAGTGCGTACCCGAGCGTGTTCATCGCTCCCGATGGCATAATCGAAGGCCAGTTGCCCATGAATCGTCCGGGGCTGATGATTAATGAGGTGGATACATCGCGCGAGTTCTACGACCTGGCGACCGAGGTCAGGCAGGCGGCCATGGATGGGCAGATGCACGCCGGGCGGCTTGTTGACGATCCGCGCAGCCGTTCGCGTAAAACCCTCTGAGGGCGAAAGCAAAAAACTGCTTCCGCTATTGCCAACGATACCATCAAATGGCTATAATGCTGGCGTTCGTGGTACCCCCTGCTGAAACATCTGTTAAATTGTTGTATGGAGACTCCGCATGCCTTACTGCTGGAGGTGCAAGGCACCATTTGCAGAATTCCGCAAAACGCCCACCTTTCACGAAACCTGCTCAAAGTGCCAGAATTACTGGCATTCGTGCTGCAATTGCGGCCACTTCACCGGCTACCCGTCGGCCCGTTGCCGCCTGCCGAATGTTGAGCCCGTGCACGACGTCGAAGGGGCCAACTTCTGCGACGAGTTCCGTTTCAAGGATGATAAAAAGCCGGAGAACGCTCGCGGCGGAAAACCGGATGTTGCTGCCGAAGCGCGCAAAAAATGGAACGATCTATTTAAAGACTGATCCGCCTTTACCTTGTTCTTCCTTGGTACCAACCCCCATTTCGGCTGTCAAAAGGCTGCGCCACTTGACCCGGCGCACTGCCCGGTAGACACTGTATCTGCGGCCTGACCCTGCTGATACGACAGAACCAAGACGAACTTCCTGACGGCCAGTAACCGAAAGGGAGATTTCGTAATGACGTACCCGACAAATGCCCGCCCCGCAGGCAGACGAAACCGACGCCGACGCCTCGACCTCCGCACCAGGCTCTGGCACATGCTGTCAGTTGCCGTCGCCGTTATTCTTCTGGTTTCCGCCGCCCTCAAGGTGCACCAACTGGGCACAAGACCCATAATCGCCAGCAACTGGCTCGACCAGCGCTGGGTGCTGACGGTCGGCATAGTGTTCGAAATTGTTCTGGCCATGATGCTGCTGGCCCGCTTCGCCCCGCGGCTGACCTGGGGCACGGCGCTCGGCACTTTCGTCTTTTTCGCCGGCGTCTCGACTTGGAAAGGGCTGCGCGGAGAAGCCTCCTGCGGCTGCTTCGGAACCATCGAGGTCTGGCCTTGGTATACGGTGGGGCTGGACCTGCTGATAGTGGGCCTGCTGGTGGTAATCCACCCGCGACTTAAAGGCCCCCTGCACTTCGATGCCGGAGACCCCAGCCTGGCTGCAACCGTGGGCCTGGCCCTGCTGATAAGCGTGCCGGCCCTGTGGATTACCGGCAGCTATCGCCCTGCTCCGCTGGAACCGCCGGAAGAAGCGCCGCTGAATGTTGCGGCCGATGCCGAGTTTTCCTGGAGTCCGCAACCTGTCGAGCATTACCTGGGGACGCCGCTTCCGGGTGACAGGTACCAGACCATAATCGCTCTGCGAAACGATAGCCGCCAGGCCCTGCACATTCAGGATCTGTTCTGCGAATGCTCCTGCATGGAGGCCACGCTGCTCACGCCGGCTGTAATCGATCCGGGCCAGGCCGCTTTGGTGAAGCTGGATTGCGAAATCCCGCAGCAGGCATCCGATTATCGCAAACGCGTGCTGATAACCGCCAGCGGCCAGCAGATGATCCTGACAGTGGTGGCCGATGTGCAAGCGGGAGGCTGGCAGTTCTGAGGGGCGCCCGCCGAGTGGCTTCGAAATATTTCTGCTATGGTTAATCCGCAAAAACTGCCCAGACTACCGAAATGGTAAGAGCTGACTGCACACATTCGCTCCCACAATTGACCGGCGACAATTCCCGTGGTACATAATAAGTCGGGGGCTGCGGCACGATGGGGATCGTGCCATTGAAGCCGGCCGTAACTATAGACGCGCCTGTCGGGATGATTTGCGATGATAAATATGCGCTGCAAAGCCGCCATGCTGCTGGTCATTGGCCTGTTGCTGTGGATGGGTGACGCCGTCGGTTGCAGCAGCACCTTCGGCCAGGGGTCGTATTCCCGGATAGGGCCCATACGCACCGATCAGCTTGAAAACGACCAGCAACTGCTTATCTCGAGAACCATCGAAGCAAATCCGGCCGCCGCCGACCGCGGCTATGCTCTTTTTAATCTTGGGATGGATTTCGAGAAGCAGGGACAGCCACAGGCTGCTGTGGCCGCATACCAGGAAATTGTCCGTACCGAAGCTGCTCAGCCAGCCAATCTGGAGCCCCGCCTGGCTCATGCCCGGGCCGCCTTGGCCGTCAAGTATCATTGGCAAGATCCCCAGCTTCGCCAGACCGTCAGCCAACTGAGCCTGGAAGACGGCCTGCGGCTATATCGGGAAGTGGGCCGCACCGTCACCGAGCACTATGTGGACAAGGTGGACTACCGCCAGCTTCTGGTGGCCGGTACCTACAACCTGAGAGCGGCCCTGCAGGACGCGGAGTTCCGGCAGATGTGGGAGATAGAGGGTCGCGAGATGGAGCGCGCAACCTTTGTGGCGGCCCTTGACCGCCTCCAGCGGCGAGTCCTGGAAGATAAGGATATTACAGGCTTTGCTGCACGAGCCTACCTGCGCAACCTCTGCCAGGAGAGCGACCGCACGGTCGGCCTGCCCTGTGGTGTGATTATCAGCGAGTTTATTTTCGCCGCCGGCGAGCATCTGGATAATTACAGCGGCTTCCTGACCACCGAAATGTACCGCGACGTGCTGAGGGAGATTGACGGCCGCTTTGTCGGTTTCGGCATTACCATCGCCAAGACGCCGGAGGGTGTCGTTATCCTTGACGTCATACCCCAGGGGCCGGCGCAGCAGGCCGGCATTCGGCCCGGAGACCTGATTGTCGCCATCGATGGCACCGACGTGACCGACGCCGCCCTGGAAGAAGTCGTGCGAAAGCTGCGGGGGGAATCAGGCACCTCGGCCACAGTAACAATTGTGCGGGAGTCGAAGCGGCTGGATTTCGACGTCAGGCGGCAACCGGTGATTGTGCCCAGTGTTCGCAGCATCGCCCTGATGGGGCCGGAGAATTCAATCGGCTACGTTCACCTCACCAGTTTCCAGCGCTCGACGGCCACCGAACTGGCCATGGCCCTGGAGGCGCTGAACGAAAAGACAACCCTGACAGGACTGGTGCTCGACTTGCGCGGCAACCCCGGCGGACTGGTCGATTCGGCCGTCGACGTCAGCAGCATGTTCCTTGTGGACGGCATCATCCTGACCACCAGCGGCCGCGGCGGAAGCCAATCGCGGACCTATCGGGTCAAGCGGCCAAGGCAACAGTATACCGATCTGCCGATGGTCGTGCTTACCGACAGCCAGACGGCCAGCGCCAGCGAAATTGTTGCCGGGGCCCTGCGAGACCACGACCGGGCCGTTCTCATCGGCGAACGCACCTTTGGCAAGGGCCTCGTGCAGAGCATACTGCCCATCAACTTCGGCCGAAGTGCCATGTACCTGACCACGGCCCGCTATTACGGACCGGATGGCGAAAGCTTTCAGACAGTGGGTATCGAGCCGCACGTGCTGGTGGCCATGCCCGCAGCACATGCGGCGCTGATGGAGCCGCAGGATAGCCCCGAACCGCAGTACATCGAGCCGCTCGACCCGCAGGACAACCAGGCCCGCCGCAGGCCAGGCGCTGCAGCACGGGCCGCAGTGGAAGCCCTTGATTCGGAGCAGGACGCGGGTCAGCAGGGCGAGAGCGGGAAGCAGCAGGATGACCGCAGCACCCGCGATCCGGTAATTCGGCGGGCTATCGAGTTTCTGTCGCCCCGGCAAACGGCGGTGGCCAATTCGTACGTCGGTGCCGATGCTCGATAGAGCAACAATCAGGCGAGATAATTGAAGGTCATCGCGGCCACATTATACGTGGCATGAATGATGGCCACGCTGGCAAAGCCGCGCATCAGGAACATTGCGGCAAGGTACATGCCTGCTGCCACGCGGAAAAGAAAATCCGTATGGCTGGGGGCAGCGCCCGGCACAATGTGATGACCGGCGGCGAAAATCGCGGCGCTCAGGCAGATGGCGATAATCTCGGCCATTCGCACCGGCAGGCGGAACAGCTTCAGCAGAAGCAGCATCAGCAGCGGCAGGGCCAGCAGCCTGAAGACGAACTCCTCGAAAATCGCCTCGCCGGTACCCATAACCACGTTAGCGAAGTCGAAGCGACGCCCACCCTCCGACAGCATGCTCAGCTGGCAGGCAATGTACTTGTGCACCGGGGCGGTGAAAAGCAGATAGATGATAAACAGTGGCACCGTCAGCAGCAGGGCCTCGCCCCATAGCTTCCAGAGTTGCGAGGCGTCTATTTTCCACGGATCGCGCCGATAGAGATGAATGCCCATCAGGGCCAGCAGCACCAGCACTCCGGGCAGATAATAGGCCGAAAGCCCTACTTTCGACAGCACGTCCTGCGTGCGGCTATCCAGCGGAGCCATGCCGCGAAGATCCATCAGCAAAATGCTCAGCTCGTAAAAAAGCAGCAGCGGCACCAGGGCCACCATCTGCGCCAGCGGCGAATATGTGCCGGCGTGTCCGCCTGCCGATGGAATTTGCGACGCCCCGTGGTTGCTCTTGTCAGTCATGGCCGGATTCTTTATCATGCGGCGCGACAAATTGCAAGCTTTCAGCCGAAAGCTATCGCGGGGTGACCGCAGTCACATGATATTTTATCTCGGCTTGATTGAATGCACGCGGCCTGGCAGACCTGCTGCCGGGCCTTTACGGGGGGCCAATGACAGGCCCACCGGTTTCGTCTTCACCCTTCCCCCCTGCCCTGAGCTAATCGAAGGGCTTGACGGGGGAAGGTGGCCCGCAGGGCCGGATGAGGGTGAGGCCTTGAGGGGTGTGCACAGGAGCGGGGAGTTCTCCGCGCGACGACACCCTCACCTGTCTCCGGCATGCGCCGGAAACATCCTCTCCCTCAAGGGAGAGGGGTTAACAGCAACGGCACGGATGGCTTGGTCGTTACAGCAGTCTGCAATAAATTGATTTAACGAAAGGACACTGCAGCATGACCGGCAGAGAACGCTTTATCCAGCTCATCAAGCACAAACAGCCCGCCGACCGCGTGGGGCTTTACGAACACTTCTGGCCCGAAACTGTCCGCGATTACTGGGTGCAGCAGGGCTATCCGTCGGTCGATGTGCCGGTAGGGCAATACTTCAAGTATGACATGGTCCATATGTGGCCGGTATCCGATCCTGGAGTGTTCAAGGGCGAAGACGGCCTGGTGTCCGAGACTGAAGAGACCAAGGATTTCCGCAACGGTTTCGGTGCCCTGTCGCGCTACTGGAAAAATAAGAGCGGCACACCGGCACACCTGGATTTCATGATCAAGGACCGCCCTGGCTGGGACGCCGTGCGGGATCGTCTGCTGAGCTTTGACGCGAGCCGCACCAATGTGGACGGAGCCAAAGAGATGCTGGCCACGGCCCGGGACGAGGGCCGGTACAGCGCCTACGGATTCTGCTTCGTCTTCGAAGTGCTGCGAGCCACCATCGGCGACGTACTGATGCTGGAATCGCTGCTGCTGGAGCCGGACTGGATCAAGGACTTCTGCCGCGTTTACACCGATTTCTACAAGGAGCACTTTGCCTATGTGCTGCGCGAAGCCGGCACGCCCGACGCCGTTTTCATGTACGAGGACCTTGGCTTCACCAATGGGCTGTTCTGCTCGCCGAAGGTTCTGCGCGAGCTGATTCTGCCTTACTACAAGGAGATTCTCAGCATGTTCAAGGACGATTACGGCCTTAACGTGCTGGTGCACAGTTGCGGCGACATCCGCGAGGCGGTGCCGATTTTCATCGAAGCCGGCGTCGATTGCCTTCAGCCGATGGAAGCCAAAGCCGGCGTTGATGTACTCGACCTGGCCGACACCTACGGCAACCAGCTGGCCTACATGGGCAACATCAACGCTCAAATCCTTGGCACTAACGATAAGGACAAAGTGCGGGCCGAGGTGGAGCGAAAAATGTGCGGGATGATCGAGCGCCGTATGCCCTATATTCTGCACAGCGACCACTCGGTGCCGCCCAACGTGGATTTCGAGACCTACAATTTCATGATGCAGATCTACAAGGAAAAGGGCGCCTACTAGCAGCAGAGCAGAAAGCTACTCCATGACCGGAAGCGAAAAAATACGGGCGGCTTATGGCCTGTTGCACGAGGCCTGGGGGGCGCAGGGCTGGTGGCCGGGCGACACTCCGCTGGAGGTTTGCCTTGGGGCCATCCTCACCCAGAACACCAACTGGCTCAATGTTGAGCGGGCCATTGCCAACCTGAAGCAGGCCGATGCAATGAGCGTGGAGCGTCTGTGGGTGTTGCCGCCGGAAGAGCTTGAACAGTTGATCCGGCCGGCTGGTTATTTCCGGGTGAAGGCGGGCCGGCTTCGCAACTTCCTGGAGTTGCTCATCAACCGTTACAATGGTTCGCTGGACGAACTTTTCCGGCTGCCGACCGAGCGCTTGCGGGCCGAGGTCCTGACCGTGCGCGGCATTGGCCGGGAGACGGCCGACAGTATCGTCCTGTATGCCGCCGGGCGGGCGGTTTTTGTGGTCGATGCCTACACCTTCCGGGTGGCCTTCCGCCATGGCATTGTCGATCAGGATGCCGATTACGACCTGCTGCAGGACGTTTTCACCTCTGCCCTGGAGAGCGATGTGAAGGTTTTCGGCGAGTATCATGCCCTGCTGGTCGAGGCCGCCAAGCGTCATTGTCGCAAGCAGGCCCCGCGGTGCGCAGACTGCCCACTGTCGCCCATGCTGGAGGCCGGCGAGCCACGCGAAGTCTTCTGAAAAACTGAAAATTATGCAACTTTATCAGCCCCTGGTGTATTGCAAGCGCCGCAAATTGAACGTAACCTATGCAAGCATTGATTGCACCAGGTGCGGCTGGCTCCTGCAAAACAGCGGGCGCCTGCCGGAGTTCAGCGCCCATGGCGGGCGCCGCTCTGCAAGAGACCACCATTGGCATCAAGGCGAGAAGGAAAGGCACGAACATGACGGAACGCACGGTAGGAATGCAGCTCATTATTTTTGGCAAGCAGATAAAGGAAGATTTGGGCGGAGTGCTTGACGCCGTGGCCCGGGCCGGCTATCAGGCAGTGGAAACCGGCTTCCTGGCCGATCAGGTCAAGGGCAGCGACTTCCGCAAAATGCTCAGCGACCGCGGCCTTAAGCACGTTGGGGTACATTTTGGCGGCGAGCGCCTGGGCGAAGTGCAGCAGATCATCGACTGGCTTGGCGAGACTGGCGGCACCGACATCCCGGTCAGCGACCTGCGGACGCGCGAAAACAGCTCGCCCGACATCTACCAGCAGTGCGCCGACGAATACAACAAGGCCGGCGAAATCTGCCGTAAAGCCGGCATCACGCTCAGCTACCACAACCACAGTTGGGAATTCGCCGACGTTGGCGGCAAGCCCGGTCTTGAAGTACTGTACGAGAAGGTCGACCCGAACCTCGTCAAGGCCTGCATCGACACTTACTGGGTGCGCGACGGCGCCGCCGATCCGGCCGCCTTTGTGGCCAAATACGCCGACCGCCTCCGCATTCTGCACATGAAGGATAGCTTCCTTGAAGAACGTGGCAAACGGTCGTTCTGCCCGGTGGGCGAAGGCATTCTGGACTGGAAGTCGATCATGAAAGCCACCGAAGGCTCGCCCTGCCGCTGGCTGGTGGTCGAGGAAGACGGCCCGCGCGAAGGCAAGACTGCCGAAGGCGAGTCGACCAGCAGCCGCACGTTCATCCGCGAAAAGCTGGGCTTCTGATTTTCCTGCTGCCCGCTCCACCGCAGCAGATGGAGTGGTGCCACAAGCGCGGCGCAACAAGCAGCCGTGCCTGCTGATCAACACAAAGGGCGATCGCCGACAATACGCCGGCGGTCGCCCTGGTTATTTTGCCGCAGAAGAGCGGACGCTATTTCGGCATCTTCTGCCGCTCTCGCTTGCGACCCGCTGCCGACCCAGCCGCGACGCCGGCACGTGCCTTTGTGGGCAGACCACCGGGGCCAGGCCTCTGGCGTTTCTGTTTGCGGACGTACGAGCGGTGATAGTACGACAGCGCCCCGTGGATGGCCAGATTCATCAGCCACGACCATTTTTTGTTCGTTCGCAGGCCGAGCCGCTGATACATGCCCGACCAACTGAAGAAGTCCCGATATGCTCGCACCCAGCAGCCATGCAACTCCTCGGCCGTCATGTGCGGATGCTTAAAGACCACCGACGCTCCGTTGTATTTAGCCCAGTCGCGCGTCAGCAGTCGCCCCTGGCTTTCGTACTCGTCGAACAGGGCGGTGCCCGGGTACGGCGTCATGATGGTAAAGTTGCACATCTCGAGGCGGGCCTTGCGGGCGAACTCGATCCGCCGCATGCTGGTCTCGACGGTGTCGTTATCGAAGCCGAAAATAAACGAGCCCCAGACCGAGAGGTTGGCGTCCTGCGTGCGACGAATGCGCTCCAAGTAGTCGGTGGCCTCGCAATGCGTTTTGCCGCTGGCCACCAGGTTGTCGCCGCTATCGCTCTCGAGGCCGTAAATCAGCCCAGTGCAACCGCTGCGCTTGACCAGGCGCAAAGTCTCTTCGTCGCGGGCAATGTCGATGGAGGTCTGCCCACCCCACTTTACGTTGCGGCGAGCCAGCGCTTCGAACAGTTCGAGGGCCCACTTACGATTGCCGAAAATGTTGTCGTCGCTGAAGAAGACCCGACCCGTGCCCAGGCGGTCAATCTCCTCCACAATCTCCTCCACCGGCCGCCAGGAATACCGCCCGGCATACATGGCATGAGTGGTGCAGAAGCGACAGCGGTGCGGGCAGCCGCGCGAGGTCTGAACGGCGCTCCAGACAAGGTAGTCTTTCGGATTCAGTAAGTCCCGCCGAGGGGCGGCAATTTTCAAATTTCCCGAGGCCCGGTACACGCCGCCCATACGCCCGGCCTCAAAGTCGGCAGCAATTTGCGGCATGGTCGACTCGGCTTCGCCGACAGCCACGGCGTCGGCATGCTCCAAGGCCTCCTGCGGCAACATCGACGGATGAATGCCGCCCAGAATTACCGGCACGCCCAGCTGTCTGTAAGCGTCGGCAATCTCGTAAGCCCGCGGCGACTGGCAAGTCATGGCGGTAATGCCCACCAGGTCGACGTTGGTATCAATCTCCAGCGGCCCCACGCACTCGTCCTGCACCTCGACCTGCCAGTCCTTCGGCACCGTGGCCGCCGCCACACACAGTCCCAGCGGCATGAAAATGGCCTTGCGCCCCATGGTCAGCCGACGCACGATACGCGAATCGCTCATGCCGCTAAGCCAATTGCGAGGATTAATCAGACGAATGCGCGGCATGTTATTTTCCCCCATCGGTACAAATTGCTGCCAAATGACGTGCAGACAGCCCCCGCCCGGCCGGCGGTCCCGTGGAAACATCCGGACCACGCATCGGCAGGCAGTAGCAATCACGTTTCTTGAGGCTACACGCGATTCAGTAACGCAGCAATAGTTTTGAAAAAGTTACGGTCAGACGCCCGATGGCATGGTCTGCGCTCAGGGCCCCCGCAGCATCGACCGGGGGGATTTGCAGCCGTTTGCGCACAGAACAGCCATTTAGTGCCCCATGCGGACAGCTCGCGCACCTGCGGCCATGGTGCCGGCGGATGGTCGTCGGAGGGCCTATCGACCCTGTTTATAAGGAGAGAGGAAGCCGATTCATTCTCGACCCGAAGGTTTTATCTCATCCCGCTGGAAAGGAATGCCCGATGTTAAACTGGTATACATAGGGGTTCTGGACGGCCGGCCTTGCCGACGGCAGGAGCGAAGCCCGCCAGAGCCACAACTATAAGCGAGTGCTCAGGTTATGGTCACAATGAAGGTCGATTACATCAATGCCTTTATCGCCGCAACGCAGACCGCGTTCGGCTCCATGGTCGGAACCGAGGTCGAGCTTGGCGACGCGACGCTGAATACCAGCCACGTCACGCCGTACGATATTTCCGGCTTTATCGGCCTGAGCGGCGATGTCATCGGCTGCGTCGTCCTCAGTTTCCCCATGGATACGGCCCTGGCCACCTACGAGGCCTTTGCCGACGAGAAGATCGACCCGCTGGACCCCGACTTCTTCGATGCCATTGGCGAACTCACCAATATGGTGGCCGGAAATGCTAAGGCCCAGTTTGACGGCCTGAATATCTCCATCAGCCTGCCGACGGTTATCATGGGCAAGCACCACTGCGTCAGTGCACCGCGCGGCGTGCCGTTCATCAGCGTGCCCTGCAACTGCAACCTGGGCAATTTTTCTGTCGAGGTGGCGTTCCGCGAGCAGGTTTGATTTCATTGTTATCTGGTGCGGGGACTTTTCAGCGATACGACCAGTTTCAGGAGGGTTTTCCATGCGTATCATGCTGGTTGACGATTCAAAGGTCATGCGACAGATTCAGCGCCGGGCCCTGGAGAGCCTGGGCTTCCGCGACATTATTGAAGCAGGCGATGGCCTCGAAGCTCTGGAAATGGCTCAGAAGGAGCCCAAGCCCGACATTATTATGCTGGACTGGAACATGCCGCGGCTGGATGGTTATAGCACCCTCTGCAAGATCCGCGAGACCGACCAGAGCACCATCATTCTGATGTGCACGACCGAGGCCGAAAAGCCGCGCGTCGTCGAGGCCGTCAAGGCCGGGGTCAATAATTACGTCATCAAGCCTTTCACCCCTGCCGTGCTGCAGGAGAAGCTTGGAGAGACGTTGCAGCGGGCCGGTTTAACCATGCCAACGGTCTAGGCTGTCGGAGATTTGCCACATGGCCAAGCTATGCGAGTCAGCTTTCGGCAACAGGATGGAGCTGAACGTAACTGCCGACCGGCTCGAGGCTTGCCTGGTCTTCAAAACCACCGGCAGCCAGGCCGTCAGCAGTGCCGACATTGCGGAACTGTTGCAGCAGAATCGCATTACGCTGGACCGTGAAGGCACGGTGCGTATTAAACAGGCTCTGGACGAGCTTAATCGCGGACGCCTGCCGCGCGGCGGAGTGCTGCTGAAGCGCGGCACCACCTGCGGCCCCAGCCGCGACGAGTCAATCAACTGGTCGGTGCCGGCCGATACAGGCACCGAAGCCTCGCCCCTGCCCGTTTACCGGGCCACCGCCGGGGAGGAAATTGCCCGCATCGTCCCGCCGGAAGCCGGCGAGAGCGGGCTTGACGTCTATGGTGACCCTCTGCCCGCCCCCGCCCCTCAACAGCTGAACCTCTGCTGCGGCCGCGGCACAAAGCCCGGCCCGGAACCCAGCCAGATAATGGCCACCGAAAACGGCGCAGCCATGGTCATCGGAAACCAGGTCTGCGTGGTTCCGCTGATAGAGGCAGACGGCGGCGAAGTGCCGACCTCCGGCCTCGATACCGCGGGGCTAGTGATAATCCGGGGCGATCTTGCGGGCGAAAGGACAATTTCGGCCGCGGCGGGCGTTCGCATCGAAGGTGTTTGCGGCCCAGCCGAGATATGTTCCGGCGGTCCAATCATCTGTCTTGGCGGAGTGGAGGGCCAAGCCGCAGCACCCGACGGGCTCGGACCGGCTAAGCTCAAGGCCGGCGGGCTCTTGAGCACCCCGCGACTGGTGCATGCCCTGGTCGAGGTGTGGGGTGATGTGGAGGTTGAAGCCCTGATACAGCATAGCACTGTCAAAATACTGGGCGAGTTGAGGGCTCCGGCAGCACAGGCCACGGGCAGCCGCATACTCGTCTCGGGCAGCATCCAGCTTGGCGACATAGGCAGTTTTTCGGCCGACTCGCACACTTTCGTCGCAGCGGGGCACCATTATGAGTTCCGTCAACAGCTTGATCGTCTGCAGGCCCTCGGCCGCAAAATATCATCGGCCCAGGCAATGTTTAAGCAACCGTCGGGCGGCTCGCCGCGCAATGTGGGCGGACGTCACAAGCTGGTACACCAGGAACTGACCCGCATGAAGACCCTGGTGCAGCAGCAGGTCAGCGGCATCGGCAGGCAGATGCTGGAGTACATCGATTCGGTAATCTGTTTTGAGGGAACGATTTACGCCAGCGCCACCGTTTCGGTCTCGGGGGCCCAGGGGTCAGTCGGAAGCCAGTTTACCGGGCCGGCGACAATCGCCACGAAGACTGTCAACGGCAATAATCTGCTGGTTATCGTGGGTCAATCCGGACGCAAGATGGTCCTGCGCTCTGCCTGATCCGGCCCCGGAAAAAGCAGATTGCATGGCAACTGCAAAACAAGGATTGCACAAAACGGCAACGGCTTCTGTCGTTACCCTTCTCCCTTGACGGGAGAAGGTGGCCCGCAGGGCCGGATGAGGGTGAGCCCTGGCCTGGCGGAAAGGGCGAGGAGTTTCCTCGCGGCGACACCCCCACCTGTCTCCGGCATGCGCCGGAGACATCCTCCCCCGTCAAGGGGGAGGGGTTAACCCGCATTCGCCACTTTGAATCGGCCATTCGCGGTTATCCCCGACGCGCACTGTTTTACTGCATTGGCCAGCAGCCAAAAGCCGATAACTACTGATGTCCGATACCACATCCGGAGAATGCCGTGCCACGATTCTGCTACTGTCTTGCTTTTGTCATTGCCGCCATGCTACTCGGCGGTTGCGGCCATCCGCTTTCGTCCTACGACCGCGGGCGCGATATGCTGACCAGCGGCCACGAGCGGATACGAAAGGGCGATGGCCAGGTTTCGGTCCGCAGCTACGGTGCCGCCGCCGACACCTATTCCAAGGCCAGCAGCGATCTGCAGGCCGCCGTCGACCACTTCCAGCAGGCCGAAGCCCAGATCATCGAGGAGATTCGCCAGCGCGAACTCCAGCGACAGTTGCAGGGGCCGGATACCGTGCCCACCTCCAGCACGACAATTACAATCGCACAACGACCAATTACCGTCAGCACGATTTATGCCGACACACTGCGCAGCTATCGTGAAGCCCGGGCACTGGCAGTGGTGCTTCAGGCCATGGCCACCGCTCGCGAGGCCGAGGCCTCGTATCGCCGCGGGGCGGTGCGAACTTACGCCGGCGACCACCACTGGCAGCAGCAACAGTTTAACTCGGCTCTCAGCAACTACCGGACGGCCCGGGACGATTTACTGCGGGCCAGGCAGGTTTTCGATCAGGCAATCGCTTTTATGGACCAGCAGATGACCGACAGCACGCTGTTGTCGGAGGCCGCCCCGCAGGAAAGTTGGCGCAGCCTCAAGCTGCTGCAACCGGTTATCAGCCGCCGACAATCGCAGATAGACGCCTGGCTCCAGGCCCTCGACCGGCGCATAGGCTCGTCGGCCCGGATTGTTCAGGCCTACCGCCAGAGGCAACCTGGCAATCTGCCGGGCGTAAAGCCGCCCTTCCTCGAGCCCCTGCCCAGCGAAGTCCGCATAAGCGTGCAGCACCCACCGGTTCCGGCCAACCGGCCCGGCAAAGCCAGGTGATGACTGCGGGCGGATGATCTTCCCATCTGCAAAAAGTTTTGCCCGAAAACGGTTTATTGCCGAATCTTCCCCCAAGCTGCGGCATTTCATATTGGCCACCACCGAAACTACTGAAACAGTTCTGGCAGGCGCGGCAGGTGGTCCGCCCGCCACACAATTCAATGTCAGCGTGCCTCGCGGCACATCGGCCACCTTTGAGCCGAACAACACGCACATCAGGAGAATCCGCACATGAAGCAGGATAAGGTTCTGGCCGCCACCACCCTTTTTACTGGAGCCGAGCTTGCCCGCCGGGCCACCGTCAAGAGTTCGCAGCCCAAGGCCCTTGTTGATCAGCCAGATGGACCGCTGCTGGCCGTGACGACGAAATCAGTCGTGACCATTCCGCTGCAGGAGCAGGATTTGTCGGACTACAACACGCTGGTCATCAATCTGCGGCTCGACAGCCAGTTCGAGGGCTCGCTGGTTACCCGCCTGCTCTGCTCGACCCGCTCGGCCGGCATGACCGAGAACGACAGCTACGCCTCCGTGCTGCACTTCAACCAGCCTGCCCCCTGGGGCAAAAGCTGGCAAAAACTGGTGATGCCGCAGGTAAACCTGGTGCCGACCGGCTTTGGCGACGGCTGGAAGAACGTAGCCGCCATCGAGCTGAATGTGCACTCGCGGCTGGATCAGGGGCAGGTCGTTCTCGGCGACGTCGAACTTTGCAACGTCCGGCAGCCTGGCGGCCCGCGGATGAGCGACGAGGAGTTGCTGGCCGCACTCGACCTGGACCGGCCGGGGCTGAAGCCCGTGGCCCGTCAGGTCCGCAGCGGCAATACGGCGGCCGCCATTGCAGCTTACGCGAAATATCTGCGACGCAAAAAGCTGCCGCCACTGTCGGGCAAGCCGAAGGTCAACAGTCATTACCGTCAGCACACGCCCGACGAGATTTGCCGCCATCTGATCATGGAGCAGCAGTTGCCGCGCAAAATTGACTGGCACTGCAATCCAATCGGCTACCTGGAATGGAACCACGCCTTCAACCGCCATGGCTGGCTGGCTGTTCTGGCCGAGGCCGCCATCGATAGCGGCAAGAGGCAATACGCCCGCGAGGTGGACCGGCTGATGGCCAGTTGGATGGACCAGAACCCGGAACCCGTCGGCCACAATGGCGGACTGGACCCGGCCTGGGAAACCCTGAGCACCAGTTGCCGCATTGGCTGGGCCTGGCCGCACATACTGCACCTGGCCCAGAAATCGGACGAAATCCGTGACCGCACTCTCATCGACATCAGCAAGATGATGCACGCCCATGCCGAGCACCTGCTGCGCTATTGGGGCCACTGCAACTGGTTTGTCAGCGAGTCGAACGCCATCCTGACCTGCGCCGCCTGCTATCCGGAGTTCAGCCGCGCCACGCACTGGCTGGACACGGCCATGGAACGCCTGGAGCGAGAGCTACGAGCCCAGGTTTTTGCCGATGGGGCCCAGTTCGAGCTTTCGCCGGGCTACCATATGATGTGCGCCGACCTCTTCCACCTGGCTCGCGTCAGGGCCGAGCACGCCGGTCGCAGCTTCAGCCCGGAGTATATCAGGCGGCTCGATGGCATGTTCGATTATGTGCTGGGCATTACCCGGCCCGATGGCACCTACGCCGTTCCCAACGATGCCGGCTGCGCCCTGCAGCGCGGCAGCGGGAAATTGGTCGAGGTCGGCCGGATGTACAAGCGGCCCGACTGGCTGTGGGCCGGAACCGCAGGGGCTGAAGGTCGCCCGCCACGCAACGTGGGTACCATACATTACGCCGATGCCGGCCACGTGGTGATGCGCTCGGGATGGGAGGCCGACGACCGCTGGGCCTTTTTCGACATTGCCGAGATGGGCGCAGCCCACCAGCACGAGGACAAGCTGCACGTTGATCTGTACGCCTACAAGACGCCGTTTCTGATAGACCCGGGCATCAGTTCGTACCAGCACGACCCGGTGGTCGATTTTTTCCACCAGAGCCGCAGCCACAACACAATTGATATCGACGGTCGCGGCCAGTGGCGCAGACACAGCGGCGACTACAAGCGCTATTGCTCATCCAGCCGGGGCCGCAACCTGTTCAGCGCCGGCAAGCTGATGGATTTCGCCCAGGGTTCTTACGACGACGTCTACGGCAACGAGGAGACCGGACCGCTGGAGGGCATGGTGCACACGCGCTCGCTGGTCTTTGTCAGGCCCGATTACTGGCTTGTACTGGACAGCGTGATTGACAGGAACGCATTTGCCGGCAAGGCCAAAGCCCGCACGGTCGAGGCCTTCTGGCACTTTACGCCCATGCACGTCCGCACCGACAGCGAGGCGGCAATCGTCCGCACTAATCGGCTGTCGCACGCCAATCTGGAGTTGGTCTTCCGCGGAGATTGGCAGCAGGCCGAGCTCGACCTGGTGACGGCCCGCGAAGAGCCGGTGCAGGGGTTTCTGGCCATCGACATGGAAGTTAAGCCGGCAACCTGCGCCATCGCCCGGCTGAAGCGCCCCCTGCCCATGCACGGAGCGACCATCGCCCTGCCCTACGCCACCGGCAGCGAAAGCCAGTGCCGCGTCAGCAGTCAACCTTTGACAGACAGCGAAGGCCAGCAGGCGGGGCTGGCTATCTCGGTCGAGCGAGCCGACGGCCTGCGCGACCTTTTCATCTGGCGGCACACCGGAAGCCAGTGCCTGACGTTCGCCCCCGCCGACAACTCTGGCGAGAACAGCATCCCGGCCGAGGCCGCCAATCCGAACATCGAAAGCGATGCCCTGTTGAGCATGGTGCGACTGGACCGCGACGGCCAAGCAGTAGCCGCCGCCGTTACACACGGTCGCCGGCTGAAGGTGGGAGAACGCACCATCAGGGGTAAAAAAGCCGATCTGGCCGAATGGCAGGCTGGGCCTAAGAAATCTTAGGTCATTCCCGGTCAGGCCATACGCCGCTGAAGACCTCGACGGCCGGCCCGGTCATGAAAACATGATCGTTTTCGGCCCACTCGAGTTCCAGGTCGCCGCCGGGCAGGTGGGCCAGAATCCGCCGGCCGCTCCGCCCCGAAAGTACGCCGGAGACGCAGACGGCGCTTGCCCCGGTGCCACAGGCCAGGGTGATGCCGCTGCCGCGTTCCCAGGTCCGCATGGTAACTTCCTGCGATGATTGCACGCTGACAAAGTGGACATTGGTGCGAGCGGGAAAAAGTTCGTGTCGCTCGATGAGCGGGCCCACACGCTCCAGGTCGACCTGTGCGGGGTCATCTACGTAAATGGTGGCGTGCGGATTGCCCATGCTGACACAGGTCATGCGATAGGCGTTGCCGCCGGCTTCCAGCAGGGCGTCAACCACCCGCTGGCCCTGAAGCTTGACGGGTATCTCGGCCGGAGCCAGTCGCGGGCGTCCCATGTCAACCCGGACCTTTTCTATCAGCCCATCGGAGCCGGGGAATAGCTGCAGGGCGAGCACGCCGGCCCCCGTCTCGACCTTCAGTTGCTGCTTGCGGGCCAGGGCATGATCGTAAGCATACTTGGCAACGCAGCGGACACCATTGCCGCACATTTCGCTTTCGCTTCCGTCGGCGTTGAACATTCTCATGCGGACGTCGGCCTGCTCGCTGGGCAGAATCAGTATAAGCCCGTCGGAGCCCACCCCATAGTGCCTGTCGCTTATTCGTCTGGCCAGAGCCGGGGGGTCGTCCACCTGCTCGGTAAAGCCGTTGACGTAGACATAATCGTTGCCAGCCCCGTGCATTTTCGTGAATTTCATTGTTCTGGCGAGCTCCCATTATTCTTGCGGCCATGCCTGGCCGAGTGCCTGTTGCCTACCTGCGAGCCGGATATTATATCGGAACAATCAGCGGGAAGAAGAGTAAAGGTATAACCCGAGATCGACTGAAAATTTGGCGGAAATCGCTACTGGCCTGTACCGATATTGCTTTAAACTATCATTAGTCAGCAGTATAAACAGAGGGGCCCGACGTCCATTGTGGACATCACGATTGGGAGAAAAAAGACTATGGCAAACGCGAAATCCAGGGTGAGCGGCATTGAACATCAGGAAAACCTTGAGCAGGCCCAGCAGGAGTTGGCTGCTCTGAAACAGGATCTGACGTTGCTGCGGGCGGACATGAAAGCCTTGCTCGGCTCGGTCAACGGCGGCGCCAACAGCCGAGTCAGGGATGCCAAAGTGCGGCTGATGGAATCGGCCAACCATGCCCGGGAAGAAGCCAAGAGCCGTCTCCATGAGGCCTATGAATCACTTCGCGACCGTGGCAACACTGCTTACGAATCGGCCCGCGTTCAGGGTCGGGCAGCTTATCTGACAGCTCGGGAACGCTCTCATGATGCCGCCGAAAAGGCCCGGGCAAAGGTTGAGGAACGCCCTTTGACGACCGTGCTGGTGGCACTGGGCCTAGGCATGCTGGTAGGCAAAATGATGCGCAAGAGGAGATAACAACCAATGCGGATCGTCACCGACCTTCTTCTTGCTGGCGTTGATCTTGTTGAGGCCGAAGTGCGAGCCCTGAGGGCCGGCACCATGAAGCTGATCATGGCTATCGGCATTTTTGCCGTCAGCCTTATCTTCATCATTGCTGCCATGGCCCTTGTGCTGTGGGGATTTTACCTGCTACTGGCCTGGGCCATCAACCCGACTGCGTCAGCCTTCCTGACGGCGGCCATTTCGCTCGTGCTGGCCATTATTCTGGCTGTCATAGCGAAAAGCCTGGTCAAGTGAGACGCTTGCGGACCTGATCCGCCTGGTCAATCAGCGCTTAAACCTCCCCCTGTGTCGTTTGTCTGGAGCCGGGTCAATTCGCTCCTCCCACGACGCAGGGGGAGTTTTTTTTCAGCGGCTGAATCCGCGGCTGTTGCTTGCGACTGCTTATCGACACTGGCCGGAGCAAGCGCCGCGGCAAAAAAGTCGGCCAACTGACGCCGATAACGGTCGCCGAAGCGCAAACTGCCAATGGCATCGCAGTGGGTGCCGCCGGGGACGTGCTCAAAAGTCTTCGGCTCGGCGGCCGCCTCAAACAGCTTGCGTCCCTGATTGAAGGGAACGACCCTGTCGGCATCGCCGTGCATGACAAGCAGCGGCACCGGGCTTATGTCGGCAATCGCGTCCTTCGGGTCATGATCGCCCGTGACCAGCCACTGAGCCAGCAGCCAGGCCACCGGGGCAATGGCCATTTCGCGCGTCATCAACTCGGTGGCCACGCCGCGGTAGCTGGCAAAAGTGCTATCCACCGCCACAGCCAGCACCGGTATCTGATCCATATCTCCCAAGGCGGCAACAAGGCATGCTCCGCCCAGGCTCTGGCCGAAGGCAACGAGCCGCCGCGGGTCGACATCCTCCCGCGACAGCACGTACTGCATTGCTGCCAGACTGTCCTGGTGCAGCCCCTTGCGTGTTGGGGTGCCTTCGCTCTGGCCGAAGCCGCGGTAATCGAACAGGAACAGGTTGTAGCCCTCGTCCGCCAGCCACGATACCAGGGCGTAATGGGCGGTCAGGTTCTGGGCATTGCCATGATAAAAGATGACGGTGCCCTGCACCTCGGTCGTCCGAGCGGGAACAAACCAGCCATGCAGCGGCGTGCCGTCGGTGGAGTCGAACGTTACGTTCTCGATCTGATGAAGCTGGCAGGTTTCCTGCGGCAAGTAGGCCAGATTGTTGGGCCAGTAGAACATGCTGTCGCCAACGCCGCAGCCGCCAACCAGCACCGCCAGCACTGCAACCGGCACAAGTATTGATGCAATCAGGCCAATAACGCGCCTTTTGCCCCTGGGCTCCATGGCACATCCTCCGTTTCAGGCAGCATAGCAGATGTTGCGTCAGGTTTGGGTGCGCTGAAGGCTGATAATTGCTACGGGCGTGAAAATCAGCACCGGCAGCCAGGCTCCCAGTACGGGAGGCACGTGGCCCGACATGCCGAATTCCGATGCTATGAAGTCGCTGGCCAGCACCAGAATGAAAATGCCCATGCAGAGCATGACCGAAACCATGTAATTCTTGCCCTCGCGGCCCACCACCAGCGGCAAACCCAGCAACAGCAGCAGCAGGTTGAGCAGAGGTTTGGAAAAGTGCTTGTGCATGGCCACGGCCACAACATCGGCATTGACAGCAGCCCGGTGGCGCAGCATGCGGTTCAGGCTCCGATAGGAGAGATACTCGTAGGCGTCGGCATTGGCGTGCCGCTCGATGAACGATGGCGTTATGTTAGTGGCGTAGAAATTGACCGGCTCGCCCTGCAGCGGGCCGTCGGGAACATCGTCGCCGACCTTGCCAGCCTTGAAGCGGACACCTTTTTCGAGACGCCAGCCGCCGTTTGCCGGATCGTGAAAAGCGGCATGAGCCTCGATGAAATGGAGCGTTTCGCCGCTTGTCGGGTCGCGCTGAATTATCCGCACGGGGTCGTAGCGCAGCTGAGAATCCTGCGGAACGTTGCCGAACATAGCCCGCTGGCTGGGTATATAACGCGGGGCGTAAATGAGGGCCGCCTGATCATCCACCACGTACGATACCTTCATCTCGTCGCTGCCCAAACTGCCACGCTTGCTGCTCAGTTCGTTTACAAATTGCGGCATAATGAGCTGCTGGTTGATGACGTAGAGGCCGCTGATGAACATGCCGCACAGAATAATGGGCCAGAACACACGGTAAACGCTGACCCCGCTGGCTTTGAAGGCGATAAGCTCGTTGGTTTTGTTCAGCCGGGCCATGGCAAAGGCTGCGGCAATAAGGGTTACGGCTCCTGCCAGCCACTGGAAATACTCGAAGCTGCGGTAGAAGTAATAGAGGGCGATATGCCTGACCAGCAGCACCGGGTCGACCCCGCCGCCGGAGGACTTAGCATCGGCCTCCGCCGCCTGCTGCTGCCCGGCACCTGGGCTGCCTGCTGCCGCTTGTTCGGCCCCGCTGTCGGCCGCAGCGGCCTTATTCTGCTTCTCGGGCACCATCTTCATGTGTTCGTCCAGATTGATGACCATGTCGACTACTATGGCCAGCGAAATCATGGACAGAAAAACCACCATGAAGCTGAAGGCGAAACCCTTGAGGATGTAACGGTCGATAATCTTCATCTGATTCCGAATTCTATTGATCACGTCGGGCAGCTCACCGCTGGCGCCGACAGGCCGCCCGCCGGAGGAGCAGCCCGCCTATTGCCTCACCAGGCGACCGATGAGGATAGCGTCGAGAAGCAGCACCATTATGCTGCCGCTCCAGATAACCAGCACCATGCCGTGCATCTTCTCCGGACTGCCTTCAACCAACTGAACACCCAGCAAAATGGAGAAGATGGCGAACATGGCCGGCCCCATGCTGATGAAAAAAGCGGTCAGCATGTGGCCATGGCGAAAATGGATGCCCAGAGCCGCACCAAGGCCCACGAGCAGCACACAACTGGCAATGGTCGCCCAGCGCGAATGCATCTGGGCCAGGGCTTTGGCCTTTATCTTCTGCCTCAACTCCTCCAGCGGAGCCGGCCCCGATTTGCGGGCCACGGAGTAACGGTAATCGAAGCTGTCGCGCGGATTACGATAGAGCCGACTCAACTGGTCGAAGGTCATCTCGTTGGTGTCGAGCACTCGGGTCGTGTTCAGCACCTGGTGGATGGTCTGGCTGCCGGCCATCTCGTTTTCCTTGCGGGAATCTGAGGCGTGCATGCCGATCATGCGGAGCCAGACGCCGCCGAGATGCACTACCTCTGCATCCCACACATCGGGCTGACGGGCAACATCCTCGCGCGTCAGGCGCTGCGACTGCTGGTCGGAACCGTCGGCCCGCTGGCCCATGGTCGGCCCGCTCTGGGTCGGATCGATCTCGCCTGGCTTCTGAAAATGAATGGTGGCCACCGGAGCAAACACCGAAAAACGCGAACTGCTCTGCTGACCATCGGGAGCGTAGGTGGCGGCAATGCCGTAAAGCGTGTTGCCCGAAACACCTTGCGCCTGAATGACGAAACTGTCGCGATCGCGACCGAACTTACGCTTGGTGCGCATGTTATGAAAAAATATGCGCTCCATGTTCTGCATGCCGACGTTCTCGGCCCTGAAGCGGGCCCAGGGAATAACCTGATCGAACAACACATAATTGATGCCGCCGACAAACAGCCCCAGCAGCAGCACGGGGTATAGCAGCGTGTTCATGCTGATGCCCGAGGAGCGGCAGGCGATAAGCTCGTTATTGCCCGCCAGTCGCCCGTAAACCAGTGTGGTTGTAAGCAGAGCGGCAATCGGCATGGCAAAAACAAGCATGGCCGGTATGAAGTAGCCGATAAGCTGAGCGCTTTCCAGGGGCCCGAGCCCCGTATCGCGCAGCTTGCCCAGGGCATAAGCCAGCGACAGAAAGACAGTAAGGGCGGACGTGGAAAGGACGAAAATCTTCACCAGGTCCAGCAGAATGTACCTGTGCAGGATTTTGAACATTACGCTGATTCCTTTCCCAAGCCGCTCAGGGCCTCCGCTCCACGAGAGCATGGGAACCTGTAAGACGAAAAGCAAGCGGTTAATGGTATCGCTGCGGCCCGCCATCGGCAAGCGAAAAGGGCTTTGTGGGAGATTGCCTGCTTCTTCGCCCAACGCCGGACTTGTAATGGAAAATGCAGATGTTATGCTGATAACCGGCCTGTGGGGATGGCAGCCGCCAACGTGGCTTGCGTTACCATAATCCGGATACTCTGGCATGGACGATCATCAGCAGACATTGAGGCCGCAATTGCTGCGCGGGCTCCGCGAGCTGGTTCTGGCCCAAAGCTGCCTGGTTTGCGGCGAGGTTGACGATGGCGGTCCTGAATCGGCCGATGATCAGCCTGGGGCTGATGACCGTGGCCGCATCTGCAATGTCTGCCTGGATGAGCTGGGCCGGCTGTCGTCGGCCTTTTATTGCCCTGATTGCGGCCATGGCACGGCTGGCGTCGGTTCGTGCGGGGTCTGCGCTTCGGAACGTCCGCCGGTCGGAACTGTAGTCCGCACAGGAGCTTACGAGGGCCTGCTGCGGCAGATGATACAGCGCGTCAAGTTCCAGCAGGCCACATTTCTGGTCGAGCCCCTGGCCCGCCGCATGCTCGACAGCCTGAAGCATCGCGGCCTGACCAGTTTCGATCTGGCGACGACAGTTCCGCTGCACTGGCGGCACCACTGGCAGCGGGGTTACAACCAGGCCTGGCTTCTGCTGAAGGCCATGCGCCGCTTTGGCTTGCGCGTGCCGCAGCAGCGCCTGTTGCGCAAGGTCCGACACACTCGCCCACAGGTTGGTCTGGCCGGCGAGGCCCGGCGGCGGAACGTGCGCGGGGTCTTCGCCGTGCGCAAACCTTCGGCGGTGAGCGGGCGGCGCATTCTGCTGGTGGATGACGTACTGACCACTGGTGCCACCGCCGGCGCCTGTGCTAAAGCGCTGAAAAGAGCCGGTGCTGCCGAAGTTGTGGTGGTTGTGGCGGCGGTTGCGGGTGTAAATCAGAAGAGTTAATTGAAAGGTTGGACAACTGCTTATTGTGCAGAAGTCGAGCATGAAGTACAATCGGACGTTTAAGAGACTTTTAATTTATTGTCAATAGATTGCCTGGGCCAGCATCAGAAGCATCGACGAAAGGTGTCGCGTGTTGAAGGACGCAAATTCTGAGCAACCGAATGCCGCTCTTCCGGCGCCTGTTACCTTACGGGCTCAGATGAACCTGAAGCGGGCTTTTTTGACCGGGTTTGCCGCCCTGCTGCCCACGGCCCTGACAATCATGGTCTTCGTCTGGGTATTCCGCTTCATCATGGGATATGTCGCCGGCCCTATTAACACCTTCATTATCTGGATAATCGACATTTTTGCCGAAGGCGATCGTCAGGAAGCGGCCAATATCTTCTACGCCGACGAGGGCCGCGGGCTGATTAACTTCAGCTTTGTGGGCTTTGTGGTCGCCCTTGGCGTCGTTTTTCTGGTAGGCTTTATGCTGCTGACGTTTTTCGGCCGAAGAATATATGGCAAGGTGGATTCCGTCCTGTCGCGCGTACCGATGGTGAAGATGATTTATCCTCACCTGAAGCAGTTGACGGAGTTTATTTTATCGGAAGAAAAAGTTTCCTTCCGCCGGGTAGTGATGATTCCGTACCCGCGTCATGGGCTGTACAGCCTTGGTTTCCTGACTGGGCTGAGTTTTCAGGTTCTGCGTGAAAAGACGGGCGAGGATCTGGTAAGCGTGTTCATTCCCAGCAGCCCTACCCCGTTTACCGGTTACGTTGTGGCCGTGCGCCGCGAAGAGGTGCTTGAGATTGACATAACGGTTGATGAGGCGTTGCGATTCAGCGTCTCCGGCGGTGTGCTTGTGCCGCCCGCGGAGATGAGTCCGGAGGCCCAGGGGAGCCATTCTCTGTTGCCGGAATTTGACAGCGGGCCGACAGAGGATTGACAAGGCTGGCATGCGGGCCTTATATTTGTAGTCATTGCAGTAAAGGGCGAGGCTGACACATTTGCCGGTAACGCCCGGCCGAGAGGCCTGCTCGGCCAAACCGGTGACACCGAAGCAGTGAGCAGCCGCGGACGAGGCCAAGGGCCGGAGGCTGCCTGTTGTGCCGCACGGGCCATCCGGGGGGGCAGGCCAGGTGTTACATCGGAAGCGTTGAATCAGCTTTCGACCAACAGCACGATAAGGAGGTACAAGTGCAGATAGTAGTTACCGGGCGTCATATGTCTGTCACTGAAGCGATGAAGCAGCACGCCGAAGAGAAGGCGCAGCGGCTGGTACGCTTCTATGGGCGGGTTCAGGAGATACGGGCGGTGCTCGACCTTGACGGTGGTCAGCCGACGGCGGAGTTTATCGTGGCCGTTGAGCACGCCGAGGATTTCGTGGCCCGAGAACAGAACGATGATATGTATGCGGCCATCGACACTGCCAGCGACAAGCTGGAGCGCCAGTTGCGCAAGCACAAGGAGCGCATTGATCAGAAGCACAAGGGACACCTTTCGGAGCATCAGGAGGGCCAGTAGCCCCCCGCCCCGGCCGTGGCGGAGAGGCATGGAGCCGCCGGACCATGGATGGGGCTGATTGTAGAACCAGCTTAAGCGGGGGAGGCAACCCGGTAAGACGGGTAGATGGAGGCCGTGAATGAAGTTTCAGGATTTCGTCTGTCGTGAGGCCCTGATAGCCAACGTAACCGCAACTACAGCTCGTGAAGTGGTTGAGCAGATGATAACTCAGCTTGCCGCCGCAGGCCGCGTGCCGAAGAAGTCGGTGGCCGACCTTGTGGAAGCAGTGATGCAGCGTGAACAGAAGGGCAGCACCGGTTTCGGCAACGGGGTGGCCATTCCTCACGTCAAGCAGAGCGAAGTCAAGGACTTGGTTGGCTGCGTGGGCCGCAGCGCCGAGGGCATCGATTTTAACGCCCTGGACAGCCAGCCTGTTCACCTTTTCTTCCTGCTGGTAAGCCCGAAGGACAAACCTGCCGAGCACCTGAAGGCGATGGAAAAGATTTTCCGCAGCGCCCAGAAGGAACATTGGCGTCGGTTTTTGAAGCAGACCGATACTGAAGATGGCATTTGGGAATTGTTGATCGAGGCCGACGAGGAAGCGCTGGTCTGATAAATCGTCCGCGGAAGCGCGCGACGCAGGAGCCGCCACTGGCCGCAAAGGACGAACGATGATACGTCGTGAAGTTACGATACTGAACCGGCAGGGCATGCACGCCCGGCCCGCAATGCAGATTGTAGAAGCCTCGAACCGCTTCGCCAGCGACATCCGGATTCTCAAGGGCGCGCTGAAGGTGAACGCTAAGAGCATTATGGAAGTAATGACTCTTGAAGCGACGCAGGGAACGGTTTTGACGCTGGAAGCAGATGGTCAGGACGAGGCCGACGCTGTCGAAGCCCTGGCCAGAATCGTCCTGGAGAAGTTTCACGAAGATTAACGGTGCGGCGGTCCTCTGGCGGCCGGCGGCCGTTTAATGAGGGCTGTGATGCAAATCCTCAAAGGCATACCTGTCAGTCCCGGCGTGGCCATAGCCACCGCTATCGTACTGGATAGCGAGGAAATGGTTATCCCGCGACGGGAAATCAACCCTCGCGAAGTGCAGGGCGAGTTGGACCGGCTCGATGCGGCGCTGGAAAGCGCGCGCAAAGAGATGGCCGAATTGCGCGACGAGGTGGCCAGCACTGTGGGCCAGCAACTCGGGGCAATCTTCGACGTCCACTATGCAATTCTGAGCAGCCCGCAACTGATCGACGAAATCAAGGACCTGATGCGCAATCAGCATCATTCTCCGGAATATGCCGCAAGCATGGTGCTGCGCGGCTACGCCCGCAAATTTCTGAGCATGAAGGACCACTACCTGGCCGAGCGGGTGCAGGACGTATACGACATAGAGCGTCGCCTGCTGAAGAACCTGGTGGGCGAAAAGCGCCAGCAGTTGCAGTTGCTCGACCGGCCGCACGTTGTCGTAGCTCACGACCTGACGCCCAGCCAGACGGCGGCCCTGGACCGGCAGAAGGTTCTGGCTTTTGCTACCGACGTGGGCGGCCGAACAAGCCACACGGCCATTGTCGCCCGGGCCATGAGCATTCCGGCGGTCGTCGGCCTGAAGACCGTAACGGCCGATACCAGTGGCGGCGACGAAATGATCATCGACGGCACTCGGGGCATAGTCATCATCCAGCCCAACGAGTCGATGAAGCAGAAATACCTGGAATACGTGCGCGAAGTGAAGGCCGAGGAGAGCACGCTGACACTTCTGCGGGACCTGCCGGCCGTTACCCGCGATGGTCACGAGATAACACTGCTGGGCAACATCGAGTTTCCGCAGGAGGTAGCCGCCTGCGTGGAGCGCGGAGCCATGGGCATCGGCCTGTACCGGACCGAATTTTTGTATCTGGACCGCGATGAAGACCCGACCGAGGAGGACCATTTCGAGGCCTACGCCTCGGCCATCGAGATGCTTGAAGGTCGTTCCATCACCATCCGCACCTGCGACCTTGGGGCTGACAAGTTTACGCACCTGCACGGCGAGTTCAAGGAGCGCAACCCGTTCCTGGGGCTGCGCAGCATCCGCTACAGCCTGCAGAATGTGACGCTTTTTAAGACTCAGTTGCGGGCCATTCTCCGGGCCAGCGCCCTTGGTCCGATCCGCATACTGTTTCCGCTGGTGACTAACCTGCGCGAGCTGCGCCATGCAAAAATGCTGCTTAACGATGTGCGCGAAGACCTGGAAGAGGAAGGCGTGCCCTTTGACCGGGAGGTCAAGGTTGGCATGATGGTGGAGGTGCCGGCGGCCGCCCTGCAGGCCTGCCAGTTTGCCAAGGAGTGCGACTTCTTCAGCATCGGTACCAACGACCTGGTGCAGTACACACTGGCGGTCGATCGCAGCAACGAGCGCGTGGCCACCATGTACACGCCGGCCCATCCGGCCGTGCTCGAACTGATACGCATGGTGACCGAGGCGGCCAGGCGCGAGAATATTGATTGCAGCGTGTGCGGCGAAATGGGTGGCGATCCGGCCTTTACGCTGCTGCTCATGGGGCTGGGCATCGACACCATCAGCACGGCGGCCACGAGTATTCCTCCGGTCAAGCGGATGATTCGCAGCGCCAGCATGCGTCATGCACGTCGCGTAGCCCGCAAGGTGATGACGCTGGAAAGCGATCGTGAGATTACGACGTACCTCAGCGAGATTAACCGGGTTATCATTCCCGAGGCCTTCTCGTCTGAAGACGAGGCGCTGTCATAGCGCCCGAGGCATTGACAAATCTCCGGCAGTTGCGTGCTGTAGGGCCGGAGATACAGAGAACTAGAGAAAGGTGATGGCCGCCGTCGAGCCGAACGGGCACGATGGGGCCGAAGAAAAACGCAATGTTCAGGCAACGCTTGCGCATGTGCTACGGCATAACCGGCCGGCAGCGCTTTTTGTCGCACCGCGATGTAATGCGGGCCCTGATACGGAGCCTGCGTCGCAGCAGGCTGCCGCTCCGCCTGAGCGAGGGCTTTCACGTCAGGCCCAAAGTTACGTTTGCCCTGGCCCGCGGCGTTGGCATCGCCTCGGAGGCCGAGTGGATGGAGTTCGAGCTTAATGACTGGGTCAACCCCGACCTGGTCCGCCGCCAGATGACCCACGAACTGCCCGAAGGTTTCCAGTTGCGCAGCCTGCGTCCCGTTTATCCCGACCAGCGAGCGATTGTTGAGGAATTGACTTACCGCATCGAGTTGACCGATGGGCCGGTGGCCGATCTGGCTCTGCGGGCGCGAGGCCTGCTGGAGAGCGGCGAAATCGAGGTCCAGCGCGGTCAGTATCCGAAGCAGCGGCAAGTTAACGTGCGGCCGCTCATCCGCCAGTTGCAGGTCGAACCGTCGGGCAGCCTGACTCTGCGTGCGGCGGCGTCGGACGAAGGCACCCTGCGGCCCGAGGAGATACTTGCGGCGCTTGGCCTGGACGAGCAGCAGATAGCGACCAGCCTGATCACGCGGACCGAGGTCGTGCTGGCTGACGACTGATGGCGAGGAGCGTGCCGCGTCGGGGAAAGCCGGCAGCGGTAACCGCACAAAAACCACAGCCGCCCTGTTGACGCAGACGGTTGTGGAGCGGAAATCAAACATTCGTCATCGCCTGGCCGCTTGTGTGGCTGGCGCTGACACAAGACACATCGCCGCCGGCGGAAATCTTTTCGGCCGGGGCGAATAAACTATCGGTGCTGGCGGAAGGCCGGCCGAACCCGGACTCGAAAGCCGGTCGGCACCATCCTCAGCACAAGGCAATGGGTTTATTGAGACCGCCGCCGGAGGCCGAGTGTGCCCGGGCGGGGTCGGAAACAGAGGACACATGAGTAAAGAAATGCTGATCAATGCCGTCGACGAGGAAGAGGTTCGTATTGCCGTCGTCGAAGATGGCGAGTTGCAGGAGTTGTACATTGAGCGGTCCAGTCTGGAGAATCATGTAGGGAACGTTTATAAGGGCCGCGTCACGAACATCGAGCCGAGCATCCAGGCCGCCTTCGTGGATTACGGATTGCCTAAAAACGGCTTTCTGCACGTCAGCGACGTTATCCCCAGCTACTACGGCGAGACGCGCGACGGCCACAACAAGCCGCCCATCCAGAAGATTCTGAAGCGCGGACAGGAAGTCATCGTCCAGGTAAGCAAGGAAGGCATTGGCACCAAAGGCGCCACGCTGACGACCTACCTGAGCATTGCCGGACGGTTCCTGGTGCTGATGCCGGGGCTGAACCGGGTTGGCGTGAGCCGCAAAATTGAGGACGATGACGAGCGTAGCAAGCTGCGCGACATGCTCGAGGGTCTGGATCGTCCGAAGAACATGGGCGTCATTATCCGCACGGCCGGCCTGAACGAGCCGAAGAAATCGCTCCAGCAGGATTTGAATTATCTGGACCGGATGTGGAAGCTGCTGATGGAGCAGGTCAAGATAGCCAAATGCCCGAGCGAGATTTTCCGCGAGAGCGATCTGGTTGCCCGCACCATCCGCGACATTTTCACCAACGACATAAGCCGCATTTATGTTGACGATGCAGACGTTGCCCGCCGGGCGGTCGAGTTCTTCCAGGTGGCCATGCCGCAATATGCCGACAGGGTCGAACTGTACGACAAGAAACTCCCGCTTTTCCACCGCTACGGTCTGGAAGACGAGATCGAGAAGATCTACAGTCGCCGGGTGCCGCTGGTCAGCGGAGGCTACCTGGTAATCGATCAGGCCGAGGCCTTGGTGGCCATCGACGTGAACAGCGGTCGCTACCATGGCGGCAAGAATGCCGAGGAAGCGGCCCTGAAGTTGAATTTGGAGGCGGCCAAGGAGATTGTCCGCCAGTTGCGTCTGCGCGACCTTGGCGGCGTAATCGTCATGGACTTTGTGGACATGCGCGAAGAGAAGCACCGCCGCGAGTTGGAGAATCTGCTGAAGGCCGAGATGAAGCGCGACCGGGCCCGCTCCAAGATGATGAAGACCAGCAAGTTCGGCATCATCGAGATGACCCGCCAGCGCGTGCGGCCAAGCCTGGAGCGCAGCACCTTCCAGGATTGTGCTCACTGCTCCGGCTCCGGCATCATCAAGACGCCCGAGTCGATGAGCCTGGACGTGATGCGTCAACTGACCCTGGCCGTCAGCCAGGACGATTTGCAGCAGATAGAGGTGACGGTGCACCCGGCCGTGGGCCACTACATTAACAATCGCAAGCGGCAGATGCTGGTGCGACTTGAAGAGAAGACCGGCAAGCGGATCATGGTGGTCAGCGACCCCAACGTGGGCCAGGAGACGGTGGCCTTCCACTGCCAGGACAATCGGGGCATTCCGCTGAAGTTCGATCCGCAAGCTGCGGCCAGCTCGCAGCGGGCCAGCATAGAAGAAGAGGAGCGCCAGGAGAAAGAGCGGCTGGAGAAGGAGCGTCAGGAAAAGGCGGCCGGCAAGGGCGGCCCGGAAGCAACCGCAGGCGAAGGCGAGGCACCCAAGCCCAAGCGTCGGCGTCGTGGTCGTCGCAAGACAGCGGCCGAGAAGAAAGCCGAGATGGAGGCTGCTGCCCGCGAAGCCGAGGCCAAGGAGGCCGGCGAAGGCGCCGCTCAGGCAGAAGAAGGTGCGCCGTCGGCCGGCACTACACCGGCCCACGAGCCGGGGGCTGCGCAACAGGCGGACAGAGGCGAGGCAGGGCAAGCCGGGAAATCTCCGGAGGCTATGGAAGAGGCGGCCGAGACGGTGGCCGAGACGTTCGAAAAATCGAAGCGGTCCAGTTCGGCCACAGGTGGCGAAGCTCCTCACCAGAAGGCCGTGCCGGAAATTGAGACGCAGTCTCAGGAGTTGTCCGATGATCGAGCGGCGGCTGGCGAACTTGCCGATTCGGGCGAGGCCAAACCGGCTGCGGAATCGCCATCAGAAGAAGCAGCGGCGGGCGAAGGCGAAGCTCCGGCCAAGGCCAAGCCCAAGCGGCGCCGTCGGCGACGTCGGCCGGCCAAGAAGGCCGAGGCCGAAGGTTCGGCCGGCGATGGCGCATCGGGCAGCGAAGGCGAAGGCGGTTCGAGCGGCGACTCAGGGCAGCCCTCGGAGGAATGACCGGCAGTTGCGGGCGGTAGATTGAATCAGTAAGCCGAACAATAAGCAGCGCTTTTCAGCGGGTATCGGAGGTAGCACAGGTGGACAGCATTAATCAGCGGAAGGAAAGGTTGCAGCAGGTGTGTCGCGAGCAGGGCCAGGAGCACGTATTCAACTTCTGGGATCAGCTGAACGACGCTCAGCGCGAGAACCTGCTGACCGAATTGGAATCGCTCGATTTCGAAGAGGTTTCGAGGCTTATCCAGCAGCACGTTAAAAGCCAGAACGAAGAGCCCGAACTGCCGCACCTGGAGCCTGCCCCTTACGTCCGCCTGCCGGAAACCGAGAGCGAACGCCAGGAACATGCCGCCGCCCGGGCTCATGGCGAGCGGCTGATGCGCGAGGGTCTGGTGGCCGCGTTTCTGGTGGCCGGCGGCCAGGGCACGCGGCTCGGTTACGACGGGCCCAAGGGCTGCTTTCCCATCGGGCCCATCAGCCAGAAGACTCTCTTTCAGCTCTTCGCCGAAAAGCTGCTGGCCACGCGCCGCCGCTACGATGCCGCCATCCCCTGGTACATCATGACCAGTCGCGACAACGACGAGGTGACACGTTACTTCTTCCGCGAGCACCAGTACTTTGGCCTGCCGAAGGAAGACGTCATCTTCTTCCGCCAGGGCATGATGCCGGTTGTCGACCAGAATGGCCGCCTGCTGATGGACAGCCCGAGCGCCCTGGCCCTTTCGCCCGACGGTCATGGCGGGGCTATCCGAGCCCTGAAGCGCAGCGGGCCGCTGGAAGACATGCGCAAGCGCGGCGTGAAGTACATCTCGCATTTTCAGGTTGATAACGTGCTGGTGCCGCCGGTCGACCCGCTGTTCGTCGGTTTCCACGAGCAGATGCAGAGCCAGATGTCCAGCCGCATGGTCAAGAAGCGTTCGCCCGACGAGCGGGTGGGGCACTTCTGCCTGGTCGATGGACGGCTGCGGGTTATCGAATACAGCGACATGCCGCCGGACCTGGCCCAGAAGCGGCGCAGCGACGGCGACCTGCTCTTCAATGCCGGCAGTATCGCCATCCATATTTATGATGTCGACTTCGTGGAGCAGTTGAATCAGCGCGGCTACGAGTTGCCCTTCCACCGGGCCTGGAAGAAGGTGCCGTACGTCAACGAACTGAGCCACCGCATCCGCCCGCGACAGCCGAACGCCAACAAGTTTGAGATGTTCGTCTTCGATGCCCTGCCCGCGGCCCGGCGGACAATGGTTCTGGAAGGTGAGCGGGAGGAGATCTTCAGCCCGGTCAAAAACTCCCAGGGCGAGGATTCGGTCGAGACGGCCCAGCGCGACCTGATGCGTCAGGCCGCCCGCTGGGTGAGAAAGGCCGGCATTCAGGTGCAGACCAACGATGACGACGTGCCGGCCGTGCGCATCGAGATAAGCCCGCTGTTTGCTCCGGACGATGCCGCCTTTGCCGAGAAAATGCACGATGCCCAGTTGCGATCGATCAGCCGCGACACCTACTTCGAATAACCGGGTCCGGCTCAGTCAATCAGGCAGGCGTCGCCGTAGGAATAGAAGCGGTAACCCTGGTGGATGGCTTCCTGGTAGGCCCGCATGATCAGCTCGTGGCCGGCAAAGGCGCTGACCATGGCCAGCAGAGTTGATCGCGGCAAATGGAAGTTGGTTATCATGGCATCGACCGCCCGGAATTCGTACGGCGGGTAAATGTAGATGTCGGTCCAGCCCTGGCAGGCCTGCCAGCCTTCTCCGCGGGCCGCCACCGTCTCCAGCACCCGCACGCTTGTCGTACCCACCGCCACAATGCGTCGCCCCTGGCTCCGGGCCCGATCGATAGCTTCGGCCGATTCGTCCGACAGACTGTAGAATTCACTGTGCATCTGATGATCTTCGAGCCGCTCGGCCGTAACCGGTCGGAAGGTACCAATGCCCACGTGCAGGGTCACGAAGGCCTGCTCGATCTCCATGCTGCGCAACTCTTCGAGCAATTGCGGCGTGAAGTGCAGCCCGGCCGTGGGTGCGGCGACAGCACCGTCGCTGCGGGCATAGGCGGTCTGATAGCGCTGCCTGTCCTCTTGCTGAAGATCATCGGCATCGGCCGCCGAACGCCGGATGTAAGGCGGCAGCGGCATGCGGCCAATCTCTTTGAGCAGTTGATGCGGATCGTCCAGCGGCGGCTCCGGGCTGACGGTCCACAGCCCCTCGGGGTCCTTCTCCAGCAACCGCAGCCCCTGCTCCGGACGACGCCGGAATCGCAAAAGCTCGTCGCTGCGCACCCTGCCCCGCCCGCGCAACATGACCTGCCAGCGTCCACCATCCAGGCTGCGGAGGAAGAGGCCTTCAATTTCGCCGCCGGTCATGCGCTGCAAATCGATGCGGGCCGGAATTACCCGCGTATCATTCAGCACCAGCAGGTCGCCCGGGCGCAGCAACTGGGGAAGCTCGTTGAACCGATGGTGCTGCAAAGCCCCCGTGGCCCTGCTGATCTGCAGCAGGCGACTGTTCTGCCGACAATCGGCCGGATGCTGGGCGATGAGTTCCTGTGGCAAATGGTAATCAAAAAGGTCGGTATTCATGGCCGGGCATTATAACCGTGGTCGGCAATTTAAAAAAGCCCCTGCCCCACTGCGAGAGCTTCGAATTATGCCTTAAATATTGAGGACCAGAACCCGCTGCGACTGGTCATGCCCATACGCTACTGCAGGTGTTTGACGCCGTTGGCAAGCATATGCTTCAACAGCACCACCACTCGCACGCCGCTGGCGTTTTCGGGTCGCAGACGCAAATTGACCGTGCGCTCGTTGATAATGCGGACTTTGCCGGGCGCTGCCGTGAACAAGGGGCCTACAATGCGGAAGTTGTCCAGCGTGAATACGATATCCTGCTGAACAATTTTGATGCCGCTGATGCGCAGACGCTGGGCGTGCAGGCGAATTTCCTGCAGATCGAACAGATACTCGGCCGGCTCCGGCAGCTTGCCCAGCATATCCTCAACGTCCTTGCGTACCTCGGCCAGCAACTCCGCTGTCCGGGCCCGGTTTATCATCCGGTAAACCATCATCCGCTGGCGGTCGCTGGCCGCGTAGCTGTCGGGCAGATACGCGCTGACACCCAGTTCGACAATCGACTCGAAAGCCTCCTCGACGTCCATGCCCTTGGCCCGCCGCACGGCCTCTTCAAGCAGCTGGCAATACATTTCGTAGCCGACGGTGGCAATGTGCCCGCTCTGTTCGGGGCCGAGAATGTTGCCCGCTCCGCGAATCTCCAGGTCGCGCATGGCAATCTGAAAACCGCTGCCCAGTTCGCTGAATTCCTCGATGGCCTTCAGTCGTTTGACGGCCTCGGGCTTGACCGGACGATCGCGCGGCAGAAGAAGGTAGCAGTAGCCGCGATGCTTGTAACGGCCAACTCGACCGCGAAGCTGATGCAACTCGGCCAAGCCGAAAATGTCGGCCATGTTGATGAACATGGTGTTGGCGGTGGGAATGTCGAGCCCGCTCTCGATGATGGTGGTCGAGACCAGAATGTCGGCCCGTCGCTCGAGGAACTCGTGCATCCGCTCTTCCAGCTCGTGTTCCGGCAACTGGCCATGAGCCCAGACGATGCGGGCCTCGGGCACCAGGGCCGCCAGGTGGGCTGCAATCGACTGAATATTGTAAATGCGGTTATGGACGAAGAAAACCTGCCCGTCGCGGTTCAGCTCGCGCAGAATGGCCTGCTTGATTCGCTCGTCTTCCCAGCGGCAGACCTCGGTGCGGATGGCCCGCCGGTCGAGCGGCGGAGTCGTCAGACTGGAAATATCGCGGATGCCCAAAAGGCTCATGTGCAAGGTGCGCGGTATGGGCGTGGCCGTCAGGGTAAGAATGTCGACCGTCTTGCGGAAGCGCTTGAGCCGCTCCTTGTGCTCCACGCCGAACTTCTGCTCCTCGTCGATGACCAGCAGGCCGAGGTCGGCAAACTCTATGTCCTGCGACAACAGCCGATGAGTGCCGATGAGGATGTCGACCTGGCCCTTGCGGGTCTTGGCTATGGTCTCGCGCTGCTGGCCCTTGGTCAGGAAGCGGCTGAGCATGTCCACCCGAACCGGATAGTCGGCCAGCCGCTCGCTGAAGGTGCGATAGTGCTGCTCGGCCAGAATGGTAGTCGGCACCAGCACGGCCACCTGTTTTCCGGCGTCGGCCGCTTTAAAGGCGGCCCGCACGGCGAGTTCGGTCTTACCGTAGCCAACGTCGCCGCAAACGAGCCGGTCCATGGCCTGCGGCGAGTGCATGTCTCGCTTTATCTCGGCAATGGCGGCCAGCTGGTCATCGGTCTCCTGAAACGGAAAGGCCGCCTCAAGCTCCTGCACCCAGAGAGAATCCTGCGGAAACTGATGGCCGCTGCGCGTGGCCCGGGCCGCCTCGTTCTCCAGCAGATCCAGAGCCAGGTCCTGCACGGCTTCCTTGACCCGCTCCTTCTGCTGGGCCCAGGCCTTGCCGCCAAGTTTGCTGAGCTGGGCCTGCCCCTTGAACATGCCCACGTACTTCTGCACCAGGTGGACGTGCGAGGCAGGCACGTACATTTTGGCCTGGTCGCGGAATTCCAGGGCCAGGTAATCTTCAACGCGGCCATCCTGCTTCAGCGTTTCCACGCCAAGGTAACGGGCGATGCCGTGAGCCACGTGCACCACCAGGTCGCCCTTGCTCAGTTCCAGAAAGGAGTCGATGGGGCGGGCCTTGGCGGCCCCGGGAGCAGTCCGGCGGCGGAATCGATAGCGCTGGAAAAGCTCGTGATTGCTGACCACCACCAGGTGCGAATCGACCAGACGGAACCCCGCTCCCAGCGGGCCGATGGTGGTTTCGATCTGCTTTGTGCGCTCCGGCGGCAACTCGCCCAGGACCTCGCCCAGGCGCTGCTGTTCGCCTTCGTTCTCGCAGAAGACCCAGATGCGATTCTCGAGCGACAACTCCGAAAGCTCCTCGCGGACACGATCGACCTTGCCGCTGAAACGTTCCACGCTCTGCACCTGGAAGGTCACCCGCGTGCCGTCGCCGCCACTGGCCGTGAAGCTCCACAAGTCGAGCCGCTTCAGCCGGGCCGATTGTCGCACCAGGCCGTCATATTCGTAGATGCCCACCGGGCTGGCCATGCGGGCCACGAAGCTGCGACCCATCTCGGCAATTTCCAGCGGCTCGTGCCAGACCGTCAGGGCCCCTTCCGGCAGATATCCGAGCAGGCTGGTGGTGGTATCGGGGCTGGCCCGGCCGGGCGCCAGGAACATCAGGGCCAGTTCACTGACATCGTCGAGACTCTTCTGCGTGCCGGGATCGAAGGTGCGGATGCTTTCAATTTCGTCGCCGAAAAACTCCACGCGGTGCGGCAAGGTGGCCGTTGGAGGAAAGACATCCAGTATGCCGCCGCGCATGCTGAATTCGCCGCGCGAGCTGACCAGGTCGACCGGCGAGAAGCCCCGCTCGACCATCCAGGCCCGCAGCTTCTCCGGATCGTGCTCCTGCCCCACGGCCACTATGCGGGTATTGTCTCGCAGGTGCGACGGCTTCGGCACTGGCTGCAAGAGGGCCTGAATAGGGGCGACAATCAGCAGCGGAGCAGTCTCACGGGCCGCCCCCTCTGACAGTTGCAGCATTTGCAGGGCTTTCAGTACGCTGATCCGCCCGGCCAGAATCTCGTCGCTGACCTCCTGCTCGCGGGGCAGGCTTTCCCATGCCGGAAACTGCATAACCTCGCCCGTGGCATACGATTGCAGCTCCTGCTGGGCATCCTCGGCGTCGTCAATATGGGCCAGAATGTAGAGCGTGACCGGCGGCGCAAGCTGCCCGGTGGCGGCAACCGTCAGGGCTCGCGAGGCGCTGCCCCACAGGCCCTCGGCCACGGCCAGGTCGTTCTGCTCGAGAGCCTCCACCAGCGGCGCGAACTGAGCCTGGCGAGACATGAGCAGCGGAAGATTGGCTGAACGTGCTTTCAAAGCGTCGTGGGCTCTCTGCTCAGGACAAATGGATAAAGGGCGCATGCGTCGGCCCCGGACCAAACCACCAGGCTGGCCGCCGGACACAAACAAGTAACCCGATGAGTCTACCCGCCAGGGCCGCCTACTGCCAAGAAAATCGTGCTCTTCTGGCCCCGGACGCGAAGCGCTGAAAGAAAATAAATCGGCCCTGCAATAATTATAACCCTTTCGGTCAAGCTATGTTGCGCCTCTCCCATTTGACAATCCGCACTGCTGATTTGCTTTTGCAGAGGGCATCCGTACTGTTGATTTCAGCAAGGGAAGTTGAACCGAAATGGCCAGTGCAAGGGGAGATTTAACAACGTGATACTTCATCCGAAAATTCTCGTGATTTCACCCACGGAAGCCCGTGTCGAGCATCTTGAGGGGCTGCTTCAGGGCACGGATTTCGAATTGTGCTCAACGCCCGACGTGCTCTCGGCCATGGTCGTGCTGAAGACCGAGGCCATCGACCTGGTCATTCTGGACGATAATCCGGCCGAGTTCCTGCTGACCGACGCCGTGCGCATTCTCAAGTGCCTGATGCCCAACGACCATCTGCCGGTGCTCTGCACGGTGCGCAACGCCACGCCGCAACAGCGGGCGGCCATGCTTGACAGCGGGGCCGACGATTATCTGCTGGAGATTCCGGAACAAGTCGAGTTCCAGGCTCGGGTGCGCAAACTGCTCAGCATTCGCCTGCTGCACCAGCAGTTCACACAGAACCGCCGGCAGTTGGAAGGTGCACTGACCCGCGAAAGCCAGCTTCTGCGACAGCTTCGCAACGATAACCGCCAGCTCAAGCAGCGATCGATAACCGACGGGCTGACCGGCCTTTACAACCATCGCTACCTGATGGAGTGGCTGAAGACCGAGTTCAAGATCGCCCGGCGATACGGCCATCCGATTTCATTCATCATGGCCGATCTGGACCACTTCAAGCAGGTCAACGATGAGTACGGCCATCCGTTCGGCGACTACGTGCTGAAGGAACTGGCCGTCATCCTGAAGAGTTGCGCCAGGGAGTCGGACCTTGTGGCCCGCTATGGCGGCGAAGAGTTTGCCATTGTGCTGCCTCGCGGCGACCGCGATACGGCTGCCCTTTTCGCCGAACGCTTCAGAGCAGCGGTGGCCGGGCGAGCCTTCGACAACGGTCATCACAAGGTTAACCTTACAGTCAGCCTGGGGCTGAGCACGTATCCGCTGGATGCCGAGATTACCAGCCCCGAGATTCTGGTCTATCTTGCCGACCAGGCTTTGCTGCAATCGAAGTCCGCAGGTCGCAACCGCCTGATCAGCTGGCACATGATGGACATTGAACAAAGGGCCAAGATTCGCCGTCAGTTGGCCCGAGGCGCGGGGCCTGAGGGCGTAGAACTCGGCCGCGCCTGTGCGGTGCCAGGGTCGACCGACAGCCGCTCATCCGATGAGGCTTCGCGGGGCGGGGAGCCTTCACCGGACGATTGCTGATGGTCGGCCCGGCATTAGTTTTTGCGTAATCTGCTCGCAGTTGTCGGCTTGATCAACCTGACCCTTGCTTAAGGTGCGAGGCCTTTGACATCCCCTTGGGGCCTCGCACCTTCTTCCCTTCCATAGGACTTGCCTCACCAGACAGCAATTCCTGCGATCCATAAAAAACGATCCCCCGGATGGTTCACCCGGGAGATCGTGGAACTGCTGGTGCTGATTGTCAGGAGTCGGGCCGGCTTACTTCAGGTAATCGGCAAGAATGGCCAGGCCTTCCTTGATTTGCGGCACATCGATGCCCGAGTAGGCGAATCGCACGTACTGGTTCTGCTCGCCGGGCAGCGGCCGTCCGAAGTGACGCCGCGTGCAGAAGCTGACGCCGGTATCGTGCAGGACAGCCTTGCGGAACTCCTCGACATCGGTAAAGCCCTTACGCTTCATGACCTCGGTCACGTTCGGGAACAGGTAGAAGGTAGCCTCGGGCTTAAAGCACCTGACGCCCGGAATGGCATTCAAAAGATCGACCAGTATGTCGCGCCGCTCGCGCAGAATATCGACAATCCTGGCCGGCTCGTCGCTGTCACTCCTGAGCCCCGCCAGGGCAGCATACTGCACAAAATGGTTGGAGCACGACTCGTCGTTGACGTTCAGTTTGCTGATGCGGTCGACAAATTCCTTCGGGCCGATGCAGGCACCCAGCCGCCAGCCAGTCATGGCGAACTTCTTGCTGAAGGTGTAAAGGATAACCGTCCGCTCCTGCATGCCGGGAATCCAGGCGATGCTCAGCGGCTCGTCGCCGTAACGAATGTCAAAGTAGGCTTCGTCGGCCAGCACGGTAACGTCGTTCTCCATGCACAGTTTGGCCAGTGCGGTCATCTCGGCCTTGTCGCTGGCGGCCCCGGTCGGGTTCTGGTAGTTGTTGTAGATCAGCAGGCGGGCACCATCAGCAATACCCTTGGCAATGGCCTCCATGTCCAACTCGAAGCCATTGGGCCCCTCTTTGAAACCGTAGGCCAGGCCTACACCGCCGTGGAATTCAATCTGCGATTCGTAGATCGGATAACCGGGGTTCGGATACAGCACCTTGTCGCCGGGGTTCATGGTGGCCAGGATGAATTTGCCGATAGTGGGCTTGCCGCCCGGCTGAATGGTGACGTTGTCGGCCGTGTAGCTTATGCCGTGCGACTTGCTGATGTCGGCGGCCAGGGCCTCGCGCAGTTCCGGAATTCCGGCCGTTGGGCAGTAGCCTGTCTTGCCCATGCCGATAGCCTCGGCGGCAGCCTCGCTGATGTATTGCGGGGTCTTGAGATTCATGTCGCCAAGGTGGAAGGGGTAGATTTTTTTGCCGGTCTTGCCCAGGTTCCCGGCCTCCAGGCTGACGGCAAAGGCAGTTTCGGTACCAAGGTTCTGCATGCGTGCGGCAACAGGAATTGTCATTCGAAACGTTCCTCCGAATCAATAGATTGATATTGCCGGCGACAGGTGCCGCTGACTGTTGAGTGGCGGGGGACATGGCCACAACCCACGCCCCCTGTTTCCAGATTGCTTGCGCTGGGCCAGAGACTACAGCCCCGCGCAGCTCTCCAGCATACTGCCTGCCGCCGAGTTTTCAAGAGATAACGGCCGCAGATATTGAGCACATAGTACAGGGGGGGGCGGCCGGTTTTAGTGGCACGGCCATCCTGGCCGTGAGTGCCGGGGGCATCCTGCCCCTCGGCCGTTTCTGTTGCCTTTTCTATATTTGGTGCCGCGGTCTGACTAAGGCCATAATGTCCCAAACGCCGTTTACCCATGACTACGCCATGTGAAGCCACCACGGGCAGGATGCCCGTGGAACGCATGGGCAGGATGCCCATGCCACTGAAAAACAGTGCCAGCTCGGCATTGATGCGAGGAAATATCCGGGTTCAGCCCTGTTGGCAGGCGGCATGGCGGGAGGCGGCGACCAGTATGTGCCTGAGTTGCGATGTCGACTTCGATTCCAGGAACTGCTCGGTGAAGTCGAAGTGGAACTTGCCATGGAAATGCAGCAGGCGGGCGACCAGCTCCGGACGATCCATCTCCACGATCTGCGTCAGGGTAAGTAATTCGCACTGTGCCTGGCTGCCCGCTTCCATGCCGCTGTTCCTTTCAAGCTCGTCTGATCTTTCAGACGTTTGCCGCGTGAGTCTTATTCTATTGTAACCCATCACTGCTCGGCCGTGGGCCGCTTTGCCGCGACGAATGGCACTTTCAGCGCTTCCCCGACCTGAGCATTGTATCGTCACCCGAGGCCTTGAATCTTAATCCCTTCCACCACTGGGGCCATAGACAATTCGAAAAAGAGACGCGGAAGTTAATACCGGTCGAACAACCGGCGGTTACAATAGGGCCGATAATCCTCCAATTGCTATGTTATTGCCACAAGCTGGCGGTGGAGTTAAAATGAGCCTTTTATGGGGGCAGGAACCAATCATGAAGAGAGAATTCGGCGGCACTGCCGACAGTAGCGCGAGCGGGAATATGGCCAGGGCTGGCTTCGCGATTATAACAATCGTGGCGGGCCTGATGATTGCCGGGTGCGGCAACGGCGAGCCTCCGCAGTCGGACACTGCCTCGACCATGCGCATCCGCATGCCGATAGCCTCCTC
>JAWLHX010000018.1:0-64629 GCA_041690105.1 Phycisphaerae bacterium | reverse complement strand
TTATCCGCACTGCTGGCGGAGCAAGACCCCCGTGGTCTTCCGGGCCACCGAGCAGTGGTTCATTGCCGTCGACAGGCCCATGAGCGAGAGCGGCAAAACCTTGCGGCAATCGGCCATCGATGCCGCGGACAAGGTTGACTGGATACCCGGCTGGGGTCGCAACCGCATAATGGGCATGCTGGAATCGAGGCCCGACTGGTGCATCAGCCGACAGAGGTCGTGGGGCGTGCCCATTCCGGCCTTCCATTGCGAAGCTTGCGGCGAGACCATGATGACCGCCGAGACGGTGCGCAAGGTAAAGGACTACTTTGCGGTCAAGGGCGCCGACAGCTGGTTCCGTTCATCGGCGGCCGACATCCTGGGGGCGGAAGCCCGCTGCCCATCGTGCGGCTCGGCCGAGCTCAAACAGGAGAGCGACATTCTGGATGTCTGGTTCGAAAGCGGATCGAGCTGGCTGGCGGCAGCCGAGGGCCGGCAGGGCCTGGACGCCCCGGTCGAACTGTACCTGGAAGGCAGCGATCAGCATCGCGGCTGGTTCCAGAGCAGCCTGCTGATTGGCGTGGCCGCCACCGACAAGGCGCCCTTCCAGACCGTGCTGACACACGGCTTCGTGGTCGATGCCAAGGGCTACAAAATGTCAAAGTCGGTGGGCAACACCATTAACGTGCAGGACGAGGTGGCCAAGCTCGGGGCCGACGTGCTCAGGCTCTGGGTCAGCAGCGTTGATTACCAATACGACATTCGCACCAGCGAAGCCCTCATCGCCCAGTTGCAGGAGGCCTACCGCAAGGTCCGCAACACCTTCCGCTTCCTGCTGGGCAACCTGGCCGACTTCAACCCGGCCAAAGACCAGGTGCCAGTGCAGGATATGCACGAACTGGACCGTTACATGATGGCCCGCCTGGCCGAGGTGATCAACGAGGCCACGGCCGCCTTCGAGCGGTTCGAGTTCCATCGCGTGTACCAGTTGGTGCACCTGTTCTGCAACCGCGAGCTGTCGGGGCTGTATCTCGACGTGCAGAAGGATGTCGTCTATTGCGATGCCCTTACGGCCGGCCGTCGCCGCAGTGCTCAGACGGCCATGTGCCTGGCCGCCCACAGCCTGGTCCGCCTGCTGGCCCCGATTCTGGTGCACACGGCCGACGAAATCTGGTCGCACGTGCCGGGGGCGGCCGACGAAACAGCGAGCATCCACCTGGCCGATTGGCCGGTTGCCGGCCAGGGCTGGTACGATGAGGCCCTGCTTGGAAAATGGGACCAGCTGCGCGACGTTCGCCTGGCGGTTAACAACCGGCTGGAGGCTCTGCGGACGGCCGGCACCATCCAGAGCAACATGGACGCCGCCGTCAGCCTGACGCCCACGACCGTGGAACTGGCCGATCTGCTGGGCACCATGGGCGAGGCCGAGCTGGCACGGTTCTTCATCGTCAGCACCGTTACGCTGAAGCAGGCCGGCGGCGAGCCGACCGAGGACGAGTTGCCGCTGGCAATTGCCGTCGACAAATCGCAGCACCCGAAGTGCCAGAGATGCTGGAATCTGCGGCCGGACGTTGACGACGAGAGAGGTCTCTGCACCCGTTGCCGCGAGGTCGTTACCGTCTAGGTGGAGCGGGCATCCGCACCTGCCCTGGAGAATTGAGGCGAATGACAGATCGACCGTTGAGGCTGGGCGTGCTGCTGTCGGGCGGCGGAACGACGCTGGCCAACATCATGGAGCAGATTGCCGCCGGCCAACTGGCAGCCGAAGTGGCCACGGTCATGGCCAGCAGGCCCGGCACGCGCGGTGAAGCTATGGGTCGCCAGGCCGGCATTGCCACCCACCTGGTCGACCGCCGCCAGTTCGGCTCCGTCGAACAGTTCAGCGAGGCCATTAACATGCACCTGGACGAGGCCGACGTCGACCTTGTCTGCCTGGCCGGATTCCTTTCGCTGTGGCACATACCCGACCGCTACCTGGGCCGCGTCATGAACATCCACCCGGCCCTTATTCCCAGCTTTTGCGGCAAGGGCATGTACGGCCACCACGTGCACGAGGCGGTGGTCGCCAGCGGAGTCAAGGTTTCGGGCTGCACGGTGCACTTTGCCGATAACCAGTACGACCACGGGCCGATCGTTCTGCAGCGAACCGTGCCGGTGCACTTCGACGACACGCCCGACGACGTTGCCGCCCGGGTCTTCAAGGAAGAATGCCAGGCCTACCCCGAGGCCATCCGCCTGTTCGCCCAGGGCCGGCTGAAAATCGAAAACCATCGCGTCAAGATTATCTGATTTTGGGGCACGAGCAGGCAGCTTTTACCGTGGCACGGCCATCCTGGCCGTGAGTGGCCTGCGCAGCAGGTGCTGTGTCAGACCGTGGCCATGCGCCGCTGAAAAACGGCCGCGTCTCAGGTGTGGTAATCGGCGTTAATGGTGATGTACTCGCGGGACAGGTCGCAGGTCCAGGCGGTGAAGCTGTGATCGCCCTGCCCCATGTCCACGTGCAGCACAACGTGTTTGCCCTGCATGTGCTGCTGGCAGCGCTTCAGGTCGAAATCGGTCGGCGTGCCTCCGTCGAAGACCAGTTCGTCCCCGACCCAGTGCCGCAAACGGTCCATCTCCACCTTGGCACCGCTATAGCCGACCGCCGACACCACACGTCCCCAGTTGGGGTCGCCGCCATGAACTGCCGTCTTGACCAGCGGCGAATTAGCCACCGCCATGGCCGCCCGGCGGGCATCGTCAAAACTATCAGCCCCTTCGACTATCACCTCCACCACCCGCGTGGCTCCTTCGCCGTCGGCCACAATCTGCCGAGCCAGGTTCTGGCAGACCAGCGTGAGCAGGTCGCAGAAACGCCGGTAATCGGCAGTGCCGTCGAGCAGATCTTCGGCCGCCCCGCAGGCCCCGCTGGCCAGCACAAGCAGCGTATCATTGGTGCTGGTATGACCATCGACGGTAATGGCGTTGAAGGAGACATCGGCCGCCGATTGCAGGGCCCGGCTTAGCAACTCGCTGCTTATGCGGGCATCGGTTGTGACGTAGGCCAGCATGGTGGCCATGTTCGGAGCGATCATGCCCGAGCCTTTGCAACAGCCGGCCACGGTCACCTTCGCTCCGCCAATTTCGTCGCGCTCGGCGGCCACCTTGGGCACCAGGTCGGTGGTCATGATGGCCCGGGCAAAGGCGGCGGCGGAGTCGGCATCGTCGCCCAGCCGCGCGGAGGCATCGGCAATGCCGGAACGAATCTTATCCATGGGCAGCTTATGACCGATTACGCCGGTGGAACTGACCAGAAAATCTTCGGCCCCGACACCGGTGCTCTGTCCGGCAAGCTGGGCCATCTCGGCGGCATCGGCCAGACCCTGCTCACCCGTGCAGGCGTTGGCGTTGCCACTGTTTACCACCACGCCGCGCAACATGCCCCGGCGGATGACCTCGCGGCCAAGAATGACCGGGGCGGCCACAACCTTGTTGGTCGTGAAGACGGCTGCCGCCGCGGCCGGCGCATCGGCCAACAGCAGGCCCAGGTCAAGAGCCCCGGCCTTTCGCTTTATGCCGCAGCAAACGCCGGCGGCCCGAAAGCCCCGTGGACTGAGAAGGTGCAGGTTGTTATCGGCCATGGTCTTAAACTCCGCAGGTGCCTTATCTTAGGCGTTACAGCAAGGCCTCGGTCTCGTTGAATCCGCAGATAATATTCATGTTCTGGGCGGCCTGTCCGGCAGCACCCTTGGTCAGGTTGTCGATGGCGCTGAAGATCATGATTTTGTCGTGGGCCACCACCGGGCAGACGTGCACGTAATTCGTGCCGGCAACATGCTTTGTACTCGGCGGATCGTCGCGAACGACGACAAATGGCTCGTTGGCGTAGAACTCGCGATACATGGCCAGCAGGTCGGCCTGGCTCACATCCGACATGGGCCAGGTGTAGATGGTGCTGAGGATGCCACGATCCATAGCCACCAAATGCGGCTGGAAGTGCACGTTGAATTCGACCCGGCCGATTCGCGAAAGCTGGTCGGCCATTTCGGGCTGGTGCCGGTGGCCGGTCACGGCATAGGCCTTGTAGCCCTCGTTGACTTCGCAGAAAAGCATGGCCCGGTTGAGCCCGCGACCGGCGCCGCTGGCGCCGCTGGCGGAGTTGACGATAATCTGGTCGGGCCGCACCAGTCCTTTGCTTACCAGCGGGGCCAGGCCCAGAATGACGCTGGTGGGGTAACAGCCCGGGTTGGCCACCAGGCGAGCCGAGCGGATCTGCTCGCGGTAAAGCTCGGGCAGACCATAGACGGCATGCTGGAGATTCTCGACGTCGGGCTTCACCTGGTACCACTTTTCATAGACCGAGGCATCCTTCAGGCGGTAATCGGCCGAGAAGTCGATCACCTTCAGCCCGGCCTTCAGCAGGCCCGGAACAAAGCGATAGCTGACCGCGTGCGGCAAGGCGCAGAAGGCCACGTCGCACAGGCGGGCCAGGCTTTCGCCATCGTGCGGCTGAATGTCGAGCTCGAGCCTGCCGGAGAATTCCGGAAACAGCTTGCTCAGCGGCCCGCACTCATCGGGCAGCGCCCCGAGGGCGGTAATTTCGACCTGCGGATGCCTGAGCAGTATGCGCATCAGGTCGGCGGCGGCGTAACCAGTTGCACCCAGAATTCCAACACGTACTTTTTCGGCCATGGTAGTAGAGCTCCTCGACAGATTACTGCCGGACCAGTAGTTGATTCTAACTCGCGCTGCGGCCGGCTTTTACGCTGCTACCACAAGCCGGCAGCCTGCATAATAGAAATGAAGCCCGGCCCGATGCCCGGACCGAGCTTCTTGTATTTTTCCAAAACTGTGGCACCCGGTCACCGAGCACCTGCGGATGAGTCCGTTCCGCAGCAGATTGTCCTTAAGGTACGGCTGGCGAGCCGATTGTTCCGGACCGCCTGCATCTTTGCGGCTCGCAGGGTCGCAGCAGACTCCAGGGCTGCAACAGCTTTTAGCGCTTGCTGAACTGGAAGCTGCGCCGTGCACCGCGCTGACCGTACTTCTTGCGTTCCTTCATGCGGCTGTCGCGGGTCAGGAAGCCGGCATCGCGAAGCTGGGCTTCCTTGTCGGGAGCTATCTCCAGCAGTGCCCTGGCAAGGCCCAGACGGACGGCAAAAGCCTGGCCCGTATGTCCGCCACCCTGAGCATTAACCAGCACGTCGTAGCTCTTGGTCTGGTCCAGCAGCACCAGCGGGTCCACGGCAGCATTGCGATCCTGCTCTTCGCTGAAGTACTGTTCGACGGTGCGGCCGTTAATGCTGATTTTGCCGCTGCCTTCGCTCAGACGCACGCGGGCGACCGACGACTTACGACGTCCGGTGCCCCAGATATAGGCTTTCTTACCCAACATTTCCGCCACGAATCACTCCTTTTGTGATCAGATTCAGACCTACGACAGCTTAAGGGGCTCGGGCATCTGAGCCTGGTGCGGATGGTCGCTGCCCGCATACACTTTAAGTTTGGTGAACATCTGCGAGCCGAGGCGGTTCTTCGGCAGCATACGCTTGACGGCCAGCGAGACCGGTTCGGTCGGGTGCTTGGCCATCATCTGCTCGAAGGTGTAGACGTGGCGACCGCCATGAAAGCCGGTGTACCAGTCGTATTCCTTGTCGGTCCACTTTTTGCCGGTAACGTGGATTTTTTCGGCATTGATGACAATGACGAAATCGCCGGTATCGACATGGGGCGTGTAGATAGGCTTGTGCTTGCCCATCAGGATACGCGCCACCCGAGTCGCCAGGCGACCCAGCGTCTGACCTTCTGCATCCACCACATACCAGTTGGCCTGAACTTCACCGGTCCGGGCCAGGGTAGTCTTCATACTTTTGGCAACCATGACATCTCCAGCGCTTCGACAGTAGTATTCAATTCTTCGGGCGCACACTTACCGCCCCACCTGGGTGGCAAGACTCAGCACTATAAACCACCTCTTTGGCAATGTCAAGTGGCTCCTTACAATGATTCTGCCGAAAGAACACCTTTTTCAATCAAATTCCTGACCCGCCCTGCAGCCGAATCCCCAAGGCCGGCAGCCTCCAGCAGCCGGCTGTGCTCGCCGGTGCTGCGGATGCGGACGTCGAAGCGCTCGGCCGGCAATACCTCGGCCACCCGGTCGGCCCATTCGATGACCGTCACGCCGTCGCCGGAGACGATCTCCTCCAGCCCCAGGTCCAGCATTTCCGCCCCGCCCTGCAGCCGGTAGGTGTCAAAATGATAGACCGGCAGATGGCCCTGGTAAGTCTGCATGAGTACGAAGGTGGGGCTGCTGACTTCGTCCCCGTCGCCGCCCAGCCCCGTAACCAGGCCCTTGGTGAAGTATGTTTTGCCGGCCCCGAGATCGCCGTACAGGCAGATGACGTCGCCAGCGGTCAATTCGGCCGCCAAGGCCGCAGCCACGGCCTGGGTCTGACCGAGGCTATCGGATTTTGCCCAACCGGCGGCCCGCGGGGTCATTTCCAATGTTCGTATCCTCCCGCCGACAGAATGCTGCGGTGGCCATGACCATCGACCAGCACGCGGCCGTGGCCGGGCTCGGTAATGCGGCCTATGATCGTCAGCGGCAGGCCCAAATCGAGCCCGCTCAGGCGCTCTTGGTCCTCGGGCCGCACGGTAAAGAGCAGTTCGAAGTCTTCGCCATCGTTCAGGGCGTGGTCGACCGCCAGGCGGCCATCCTGTCGCGAGGCCGCCACGGCCGCATCGCTGCAGGGAATGCTGTCCAGTTGCACGGTGGCCCCCACGTTGCTCTCGTCGCAAATATGGTTCAGATCGCTCGAAAGACCGTCGCTCAGGTCCATCATGGCCCCAAGTTGCAGCGACTGGTTTAGCTGAATCGCCTGCTGCACGCGCGGCTGAAAGGTCAGGTGGCGTCCGCTGTAAAGACTGCCGCCCAGGCTGCCGGTGACGGCCAGCAAATCTCCGGGACGGGCCCCACTGCGCCGCACGGGCCGCTCGGCCGTCGAAAGCAGGGTGACGGTAATAGCCAGCGGGTGATCCCAGGCCGTAATGTCGCCGCCAATCCAGGCGCAGTTGAAGGCATCGGCACAACTTTTCAGCCCCTGGAACAGCTCGCGGACCAGTTCGGGGGCGGCCGATCGCGGCAAAGCCAGCGTGCCCACGGCGGCCAGAGGCACCGAAGCCATGCCGGCAGCGTCGGACAGGTTCACGGCCAGGGCTTTCCAACCGACATCGCGAGGACTGCAGGCGGACAGATCGAAGTGCGTGCCCTCAAGAATGGTATCGGTGCCAACCAGCACGCGTCCCTGCACCTCTGGCGGCAGGCGGACCTCGGCCATGTCGTCGCCCGGGCCGATGGTGACGCGGGAGTCCGTTTGCGGCAACTGGTCGCGAATCCATTGGATAAGGGCGAATTCGCCTCGTTTGGGAGTGTTGTCAGTCATGTATTAAGATTATCCGACAATCCGCACAGTGCGGCCGTTTTCCAGTGGCACGGGCACCCAGCCCATGAGTTCCACGGGCAAGCAGAAACGGCGATATCCCCCGGCAGTGCCGGGGGCATCAAAGACAAAGGTAAAAGCAACGACAAAAGCAAAAGCGAAGACAGCGGCAAGGGCACGTGTTGTTAAAGCCCCCGGCACTGCCGGGGGATGCTTTTTTTGCCCGCTGGAAATGCATCCCGATACTATTTCGCCGCGGCCGCCTCACTCTATAGCAGGTTCTCCAGAAAGTGCAGAGCGTCCTGGGCGGTCTGCCGGGCGGTGGCCTCGTGCAGGTAAAGCTCGACTGTTACGTAGCCGTCGTAGCCTATGTCGCGCAAAGCTCGGAAGACGCCCTGGAAATCGATAGCCCCCTGCCCTGGCGGCAGATGCTTGTGCTGGCGCGTGGCGGCAATATCCTCGATGTGCACGTGCTTGATCCAAGGCGCCAGTTTGCGGACCGCCTCGGCCGGGTCTTCTCCAACGCAGTAAAAATGGCCCACGTCGAAATTGAGCCCCACCTGGTCGTATGGCAGAGTGCCCACCAGTTCCAGAAACTCGTCGCTGGTCTCGATCAGCAGGTTCGGCTCGGGCTCAACCAGCAGCATGACATTAAGATCGCGGGCCAGCGGGTGCACCATCTGCAGGCCCAGGCGATAGTGCTCCATGGCCTCTTCGCGCAACATACCGTCTGGCAGCGGGCCACCTGGCTCCAGGCTGATGCAGGGGCTGCCCAGATCGTGAGCCAGTCGCAGCGAATTCTCGGTATGCTCTACGCGCTGCGAACGAACCTTCGGCTGCGGATCGATCCAGCTCGGGTTGTAGGTGTCGCCCATGGCAAAAAAGGTAAAGGCGTTGACGTTGCTGACATCCAGGCGCAACTGGCGCAGCAAATCGCACACGGCCCGGGTGCGACGCTTGGTCATGTGCGGCGGGTAGGCGTGCGGCACGTCGGCCATTATCTCCACGCCACTGTAGCCGCAATCGGCAATCTGCTGGATCGATTCTTCCAGGCTGACGCGTTTGAAGGCGTTGGTGCTGAAGGCAAGCTTCATTTCTGCAGATCCTCCATCAGCCGCTCAAGGTATTGGCGGCCGCTTTTTACTGCCTCGGGCGAATGTGCCGAGTTGATTTCCATCACTGGCACGTAGTTGCGGCCCACCATCATGGCCAGGGTGCTGCGCAAATCGAGTTTGCCCTGTCCGGGTGGAGCATGGTCCTGCACGCCGATCATATCGTGAATATGCATGCCGACGGTCCGGTCGGCATAGAGTTCCAGCCAGCGCAATTCCGGCGTATCGCAGAACAGTTGCTGCATGCGGGCGTGTCCGAAGTCGTGCCAGTAGCCAAAGCACCGGCTGCCGAGTTCGCTCCACATTTGCGGCAGTTCGTCAACGAGCGGCAGGTCGTATATATGGTAGCGCGATTCAATTCCCATGGGGAATTCGCCCACCCGGCGGACCACCTCGCGGAGACTCTCGACGGTGCGCTCGAAGTATGGCCGCACATCCTGCCGCCGCTGCTGGTGCAGATCCTGGAGTTCCTGCTTCATGGCTTCGTTCATGTCGCTGCCGGGGTATCGGCGGAGGAAGTCCAGAAAGCCGTCGTGAGCCGGCCCCTCGGTTATTCCGCCGGCATGTATGACCACCGCCCTGGCCTTCAAGCGGCGGGCAGCTTCAATCGAGGCGCAGGTGCCGTCAATTGTCGCCTGGCGGAGGCGGTCATCGGGCGAGCCAAGCTGACCGCCACGGGGGTCGAGGCCATTGAGGTCCGGCCGGCCAAAGACCTCGTATCCGCTAATGGCATGAATGCTGCTGACGCTGATGACATCGGCCCGCACGGCCTCGGCCAGCACCTTCTCGTCAATGTGGGCTCCGCTGATGCCCCACTCGAGGGCCGAAAAGCCAAGCCGCCGGACCTCTTCGATAATCTCCGGCGTGGACCACGACTTGCCAAACCAGGCCGTACTCAACGACACTTGCTGCACGGGATACTTCCTTTCTGCAATAGCAGACTGCTCTGCAACGGCCAATGCCATTATTACCGACTGCGTCCGTTTGCCGCGCCCGGGTTGCCGCGAGCCATGAAATCCTCCACGGCCTGCCTGGTGCGCTCTTCCAGCAGATCGGCGGCGTTGGACATTGCCTCTTCGACTGTAACTTCATCTCCAGCAATGGAATAGACGGCGTCAATGCCATCCGGACGAAGATCTTCCAGCGGAGCGCCGGGCTGTCCGACGATGGCCACGCAAGGCACTCGGCGGTCGCGGGCCGCCCTGCTGACGCCTGTGGCCACCTTGCCGCGCATGGCGCTTACTTCCAGTTGCCCTTCGCCCGTCAGCACCAGGGAAGCCTGCTGCAGATGCTCGGCAAAGCGCACATTTTCGAGCACAAGGTCTATTCCGCGTCGCATTGCGGCCCCCAGCAGAGCGACCATTCCGCCGGCCAGACCGCCTCCGGCCCCGCTGCCCGGCAGTTGGGTAACATCGACTCCCGTGGCGGCAAGAAGTTGCTCGGCCAGGTGTCCAAGGCCGCCATCCAACGTGGCCATCTGCTCCTGACTGGCGCCAGCCTGCGGTCCGGCGGCGCGGGCCGCGCCTTGCGGGCCGACAAACGGATTGTCGACATCGGCAGCAATGATTATTTCGGTCCGTTCGACGCGACGGTGGCGTTTTTCAAGATCAATGTGAGCAATCTGCTGCAATTGCTGACCGCCGCGGCCGACCTCGTAGCCTTGGGCGTCGCGCAGATGAATACCCAGCGCCTGGGCCATGCCGATTCCACCATCGATGGCGGCGCTGCCACCGGTGCCGACAATCAGCCGCTGCACGCCACGATCAAGCGCCGCTGCAATCAGCTGGCCGGTGCCAAAGCTGCTGGCCCGCATGGGCTTGCGGCGTTCCTTCGGAAGCAGGTGCCGGCCCGATGCGGCAGCCATCTCGATTACAGCCGTGCGGCCATCACCGAGCAGGCCCCATTCGGCCTCGATAGCGTCGCCCAGCGGTCCGCTGACGGTAGTGACGACTTTGCGGCCATGGGTTGCAGCAGTAAGGCAATCGACCAGCCCTTCGCCGCCATCGGAGAGCGGCAACTCGACCAACGTGAGCGGGATGTCCGGATCGATAGCGGCCACAGCCCCACGTCCCATTGCCTGGGCGACCGTGACGGCTGGCAAAGTGCCTCTGAATCTGTCCGGTGCAACGATTATTTTCATACTGTCAGGCCTGCCTGTTTTCAGCTTGGGCGCCGGGGGTCCTGCCCGCCGGGCGCATCATTTAATCTGGATCATGGTTAAACACGGATGCATGGCCGCTTTGAGGGCGAGTCTATTCCTGAAGCGCCAATCTATTAAGGCCTCCAAAGGCTATGCAGGGGCAACAGCCACGCCCACAGCCGGTTTATCCTATCGCCAGTGCCACACTGCGACAAGGCTAAAAGCCGCCGGCGGGCTGCGGGGCCTTGTCAGGCGTGCCGGCATAGCCTATACTCGGTGCCCTGCAGCCAGCGGTGGAGCTATGAGCCGGTGGACAATTGACCGATGCCCCAACTGATCGCGAGCCGCCCTATGGACGAACCAGTCACCAGAATACCGGAAAACGGCCTCGGGCACAGTTCGGAATCGTTATCCAACGAGACCATGAGCCAGTTGCTGGAAATCACCCGCCGCATGGCCGGCGAGCAGCAACTGGATCATCTGCTGGAGGTGATTCTGCAGGAGAGCACGCGGCTGATGCAGGCCGAGCGGGCAACACTGTTTTTGTACGATGCCGCCACGGACGAGCTTTACAGCAAAATTGCCCAGAAGAGCGAGATCGGCGAAATCCGCTTTCCGGCCTCGGCGGGCATTGCCGGCTTCATCGCCCGGCAACGAGTCTGCCTGAACATTCCCGATGCCTACCAGGATCCTCGCTTCAACCCCGAGCCCGACCGCAAGACCGGCTGGCGCACGCGGAGCATACTTGGCTGCCCCATGCTGGATATTGGCGGAAAGCTGGTCGGCGTGCTGGAGGTGCTGAACAAGCAGGGTGGTCCTTTCAGCCGCAACGATGAGTACGTACTCAGCGTGCTGGGGGCCCAGGCCGGTGTTGCCCTGGACCGTGCCCGTCTTCTCGAAGAATACCTGACCAAGGTCCGCCTGGAGCAGGATCTGGCCCTGGCGCGGCAGATTCAGCAGGCCCTGTTGCCGCGCGACGTGCCGCGATTGAGGCAATTCGACGTTGCCGGCTGGAGCGAACCGGCCGAGGCCACCGGCGGCGACATCTACGACCTCTTCAGCATCAGCGGGAATAAGCTGGGCCTGATGCTTGGCGACGCCACGGGCCACGGAATTGGCCCTGCCCTGATGATCAGCGAAGCCCGGGCGGCCATGCGCACCATGGCCTCGCAAACGGACGACCTGTCGCACATGATGCAGCAGACCAACCAGTTGCTGGCCCAGGATGCCACGGAAGGCCGCTTTGTTACTCTGCTGGCGGCGCTGGTGGATGATGAAACGGGCCAGGTGGCCTATACCTCGGCCGGCCAGGGACCTACAATGTTGTTGCGCGAGCAGGGTCGCCGCCTGGACATGCTCGACCCGACCGGCGTCCCGCTGGGCATATTGCCAACCTTTAACTGGCCTGCGCGGCAGGTTGAGATGAGCGTGGGCGACATCATGGTCATCGTCAGCGACGGCATTATCGAATGCGTGAACCGCCAGGACGAGCAGTTGGGCGAAGAGCGCCTGATGAAGACAATAGGCGAGCACAGCGAAGCCTGCGCCGCTGAAATTGTTAGGGCCATTGCCACTCTGACGGAGCAATTCGCCGACGGCGAGCCTTTCCGCGATGATCGCACGGCCATTATATTGAGGAGAACCAGCCAGCATGAATAACGGTCAGCCGCCGCGAGAGGGCCAGAACGAGCATCGTGCCGACCAGCGGCCAGCAAAGAATTCCGCCGCCGACAGGCAGCACGAAGCCGAACTGCGCGATGCCGAGATGGATCGGATGGTCGAGCCCGAATATGCGGCCATCAGTGGCACGGCCATCGTAGCACTCATTCTAACGCCCTTCGGCCTGCTGTCATTCATGACCATTTACTTCATGGTCTTTGGCGTCCTGGTGCCGGTGCTTATGATTGTGCCACTGGTGTCGCTGCTGGTTGCCCTGACGGCGGTCTCCAACATACGCAAGAGCGAGGGCACGCGGGTGGGAATCAAGCTGGCGGTGGCGGCCGCCATGCTTTCGGGGCTGATCATCATTGGCTCCGGCGTTTATCACGTTCATCGGCTGAACGAGCAGGTCGAGTTGCAGGACAGCCTGCTTCGTGCAGCCCACAGCGATATGCAACTGATCTTCACCGGCCAGTACCAGCCAATCTACGCCCGCATGGTTCTGAATAATCCGGCAGTCGGCGAAACATGGTCGTTTGAAGAGTGGGCCGAACAGCTCAACGTCTTCCTCTACCATAGCGGGGGCAACTATTATGGTTCGCGGATTGAAGCTGTCCGCCTGCGACCAGGCACGCCGAACCTGGACGACCCGCAGGCCACGCCTGAGGTCGAGGGCATAGTGGTGCGGAGGCTGGTTTTCCGCGAAGGATCGACCGATCTGCAGTTGCACTACGCCCGGCACGACGGTCAGTGGCGACTCCTGGGCCTGCATGCTGCGGCGGCCGCGGAATTTGGCAGGCCGGACATGGAGCCCGTCACACGGTGGGAAGATGAATTGACTGGCGGAAAGCCTTCGTACCGGCCTCCCATCGTACCCCGGGCCGTTCCTTCGCCAGACTTGCCGCCTGCTGATTTGGAAGAAGAGCCTTCCACGCCGACCGATGCCGAGTAATCAGGGCCGACACACTGCTGCTCGCTGGGGAATGGGTAAGCAAGGAATTGCGGCAAATAAGGCAACGATAGCAGCACCAGCAACAAGAGCAGAGGTTCGCCCGCCTCCTCCGACGAGCGAACCTCCTGCTTTTTCAGGAGTTCGGCCGACAGGGCGCATTGCTGGGCCCGTTTCGCGAACTCCACCCCCTTTTATCTCAACATGGGCCTCGGCCGGACATCGTCAACTTGCCGAGGTTGACTTTTCGGGCACCAGGGCGGCCAGAAATTCTGCCACCCGGGCATCGCTGATCTCTGCCTCCTCGCTCACAGCCCACAGCAGTTGCTCATCGTGCACGGTGACGCCTCTGGTCCGCAGGTCGGCGGCCAGAGCATCCCAATAACGTCCGTCTCCCCAGTCGTAACTGCCGAAGAGGGCCACCCGGCGGCAACATTCGGCCGAGCAACTTCCGCGGATGAAATCGGCCAGAACCGGTACGACCTGCTCGCCCGTCCAGGCCGGCGAACCGATGAGGATCAGGTCGGCCTGGCGGAAGTCGGACTCGCGGGCCTCGTCCAGACTGGTCAAGAGGACACGAAAACGACGCCGAAGCTGCTCGGCCATCATCTCGGCCATCCGCTGGGTCTTACCGCTGCTGGAAAAATAGACTATGGTCACATTCATTATGATTATTCTCCACTGAGAGGGCCCTCCAGTCGCTTTGCCAGCCTGTGAAGGCCGCTTAAGTGTACCTAGCGGGGCCACTTCAAAGCAATCATATACCTTCGGCGGCCAAGCTCAAGAGCCGGCCCGACCCTCCAAGGCCTGGCGCACCTTTTCCCCTGCTTACGGCCCTGCAGTGAACGAATTGCGGAGAAGGTGGCGGAGAAGTTTTCGCGGGGGCAGACTGGACAGTTGGTGTAAAAAAAACGACCCGAACGCCTCCGCAGTCGTTCGGGTCTTCCTGCATCTGGAATGTCCACCACTTGCCGGCTTCAACCATCACAAGTCATGGGCGACTCGCCTATGCGGCCGGCCGCCCTGCGAATCAGCCCTAGCTACCCTCCAGCATGTTTCGCAGCAGACGGTTTTCCCGCTTTGTGGCTTCCAGATCAAATGCCAGGTATTTCACGGTCAGTCGCAGATAGTCGAGACTGTCCTGAAGGCTTTCCAGGCTCTTGCGAAGACGGTCGTTCTTGACCGTTCCCGGGGCGACAACCTGGTCCACTTTCTGTTGCTCGATCTGCGGAAATTTGTGAATCTCGACCAGCAGTTCGCTGAGCTTTTCTTTAAATGCGGCCTCATCCATAACCCGACTCCTTCTGAAGACACCTGCTATAGGTGCAAGCAGCGTGCCAAAAGGCGGCGGCGTGGCAGTTTTCTTGAAACACGATGCCACAGTTAAGTTTATGACGTTTATGAGTTCGCTCTGTGCGGCTCGTGCGCCTGCTGCGTCATTTGCGGCCTGTGCGGGTTGTAAGGTAAGGTTGCATTGCGGCATCAGGGATTACCTGAGTGGCGGCTAAGGGTATGGCCTAAGTGTAGTAATAGGGTCGTTTTATGCCATGTTGCCTGGGGCTTTCAGCTGTTGCCCTGTTTCATCGGAAGCCGAGCAGGCTGCACGGCCCGCACAAAGCGCAAAACCCGAACCATTTCCCGGAATAAAGCGCACAGGCGGCACTAGCAGGGCGGACAGCGACGGCCATGCCCTGGCGGCCATGTTTGGTAGCCGACGGTACGGTTTGCCAGCTCATTTATGAAATGGCGATCGCAATGCACTTTTTTTTTGACAGTGGCCAGTAAGTCCCTTATTTGTATTATAGCTTGTAATCGATGCTTTGAGAGAGAGGCCGGGGGAGGCCCTCGTCGCGAGCAACATGCCCTGCAGTTCTATCATGCGACAACCGAGTTACAGAAAGCACTTCTAGGAGGGAAGAAAATGCCTTATCGCGCTCTGGTATTGCTTCTGCTGCTGGTGGCTGTGCCGGCTGCGCCCGCGGCCGGGCAGAAGATTTTCGATCATACCGCAGCTCATAGTCATCAGGATCTCTATGCCATACCCAGTTCGGCGATTGTAAACGCCAAGAATGTGCTGCACGTGGCCTACGGTCATACATCGCACGGCAGCCAGATTATCACCGGCATGAACAACCTGGACACCTTCATGCACAATCGCTACGGAACACCCACCGGCCTCTACTCCTGGAATGACGGGCCGATGTCGGGCCGACTGGACATTGACGATTACTTTGAGGCCGGCGACCTGGGCAACCCGGACCGCACGACCTGGGCCTCGCGAACACGTACATACCTTAACAATCCGGCAAACAGCGACGTGAACGTGGTGATGTGGTCGTGGTGCGGGCAGGCAGACACCACGGCTGCAAACATCGACCTGTACCTGAGCCAGATGACCGCCCTTGAGAATGACTACCCGGGAGTGTTCTTTGTTTACATGACGGGTCACCTCAATGGAACCGGGGCGAGCGGCAACCTGAATCTGCGTAACCAGCAGATACGGGACTACTGCCAGGCCAACGATAAATGGCTGTACGATTTTGCCGATATAGAGAGCTGGGACCCCGACGGAAACACCAACTACATGCAGCTGATGGCCAATGACAACTGCGACTACGACAGCGACGGCAATGGCACCAGGGATAAGAACTGGGCTTTGGATTGGCAGAACAGCCATACGCAGAACGTCGACTGGTATTCCTGCTCGGCCGTCCACAGCCAGGCTCTTAATGGCAACCTGAAGGCCTATGCCGCCTGGCACATGTTCAGCGAACTGGGAACCGCCGTGCCCGAGCCAGCCACCATGGGCCTGCTGAGCGTTGGCCTGGCGGCACTAGTTGCGCGCCGGCGAAGACGGACCTGCCGCTGAGCTGTTTCCAGCAGGAGTATGCGCCAGCAAATTAGTGGATCGCGTCCCGCCAACCAGGCGAGACGTTGCATCGGCGGCTTGGGCTGCCGCGGGGCAAGAGGCTATGGCGAATTGAGCGGCTCAACTGGCTGCCGGCGAGTAGTGCCGCCAACTGCTCTGAGGCTTCGGCATCGTGGGCTTCTGCAAAACGTCGGCCGCTCGCCAAGCAGGCTGACAAATGGTCCGCATTGGGCGGTCGCGAACACGCATTCCAAAATTGAATTCCGACGCCGATTACCTTCTCAGGCGTACCACCTTAAGATGCGCATAATGTTTCATAAGAACCCGCGATTGCCGCGCCGGTGGCCGTGTCGTATTGTTTAATGTGGACGCCGATTGCTCCGACCAGGCAGTCAAAGACCTGCGCGGAGGAGGCCATTTTCTCAGGTGGCACGACATGGCCCTGGCCACCCAACTCGATCCGCTAGACGGCCTCAAATGGAATGAGTGGATCGAGTAGCATCAGGCAGGTGTCCTTTCCAGCTAATCCCGAGATTTTCTGTTGGGTTTGCTGGAGATCTGCGGAATGTTATTGTGTGAAGCACCCGGGGAATGCATGGCACCATCCGACGAACACGACTTCCTGAGACGGTTCCTGGTCGAGGAGCCGCTGTTGCGAGCGTTCTTATTGAGCGCCACAGGGCGGCTTCACGCCTCGGAGGACCTCCTGCAGACCGTAGCCACCGTCCTCTGGGAAAAGCGCGAGCAATTCGACGCGGCGCAGCCATTCAGGCCATGGGTACTGGGTATCGCCCGGCTTGAGGTGTTGAAGTGGCGTCAATCGCTGGCCCGCTCCAAGGAGATTCTCTGCGAAGAAGCGATCCTGCTGCTGGCCGATTCGGTCGTACGGCATGCCGAACAGCTTGACCAGCGGCGTCACTACCTGCAGGAGTGTATTGAGCGGCTGGATGAAAGACAGCGGAACGTCCTGAGGATGAAATACGGCCACGGTCTTGGCATTGCCGCCATTGCGGTCCGTGTTGGCAAGAGCGTCGCGGCGGTGGAAATGCTGCTCGTTCGTCTTCGCAGAACATTGCGCAATTGTATTGAAAAGAAGGCCGCCAGGGCTTCGAAGGAGTGGCAGTGATTGCCGATAACGAAAAACTGATTGCCGATTACCTGGCCGGCCGGTCGTCGCCGGAGGATGTCGGACGGCTGGAGGCGCTGATCCGAGTGGACGAAGCGTTTCGTCGGCGTCTGCTGGAAGAAGCGTTCATGGATGTTCACCTGCGGCAAACCTTGGGCGGCCTTACGCTGGGACCCACTGTTTCGCTGGGTGATCGTCGCCGATGGCTGGCGTGGCTATCGGTTGCCGCCATGCTGGCACTGGCAGTTGCGGGCTGGGCCATGGCCATCAACTGGCGCCAGCAGGCACACGATGGGCAGACCAGGATTGCCAGTCTGCAAGTCCGCGTGGCAGAGTTGCAGAACGAGGCCGTTGCTGCGAAAGAGGCCCATGCCGCCGAATTGGCGATGCGACTGGAGACACCGGCCACTGACACGGTTTCACCGCAGATTATTGATACTCGGGGCATGGTGCTGCTGTTGCCGAAAGAGCAGGGCCAGCGGGCCAGATCGGCCTTCACAGGCAGCGCCATCCCGGCGGGGCAGGCTGTGTGGACCTGTCCGTGGGGGGGCGTAGGCACGCGCTATGCCGATGGGACGAGCGTCTCACTGAGCCGCAGTACTACAGTGGCCTTCGGCGAAGAGAACGGCTCGCACCGGATAAGACTGCACAGCGGAACCGTTTCTTTGGAGCGATTCCCAGAGGCGGCTGATGAGCAACCGGCTGTGATTGAAACGTCGCAGGCAATTATCACGATGGAGCGGGGACTGGTGACGGTGGTGGCCGGCAAGACGGAAACCCTCGTCGAAGTGGGTACCAATCAGGCGGTCGTGATGCGAAAGAGCGACGGGGTGACCATTACGGTTAGGGCCGGTCAATATGGCGTAGTCGGAGACTCAGGCGAGTTGAAAGCTGTTAGAGGCCGGCTGCAGATGAACCTTCAGGTTTCCGGAGATACGCCCACAGGAGCTGGCCCGCAGTAGAGCACGAGCACGTAGTATCACGCCGGACGGCGTATTGCCACAAATATGAAAGCGGAAACTCTGTTGGGATTTCGCTTCGAGTGCGGATTATATTCGACTGACGTGCCCGGGGGACGTGGCACCGTCGAGCAACAAGAGCCATGGTTAGTTACATGCACCTGACGATCAGGGACGATCTCGGGGCGCCAGGTTCTTGGACAGGCGGCATTCTTACAAGGAGATCTGGAAGATGATTCTACGACGCGTTATTGTTCCGGCTATCACGGTAACCTTGATGTTGCTGCTGGCTGCCGTCGACACTGCCCATGGCCAGTTGACTTGGCCTCACTGGACGCGTACCCAGGAATCCGGACCGGGCGACTTCACCCTGGCCGGAAACTGGTCAAACCGTGTGCCGTTGAGCACGGATTCCTTCAGCATCGACAATGATGGGACAGCGTTATTCAATATCGATCCCGCCTTGAGCCGCACGGTGCAGCACATGTATCTGGGCTACGGCAACAATAAACGCAGCGGATTTCTGGACCATCTCAGTGGAACCCTCAAGGTCACCGGCAACACCGTCCTTGCCGCCGCCCCCGATTACAAGGCCATCTATACGCTCGACGGTGGCCGCCTGGAGTCCTTTTCCCTCATGACTTATGGTGCCGGCAGCCCAAGCGACGCGGTATTTCGCCACTGGAACGGAACGGTCCAAACGGCAGGCCTCAGCGTCGGAAACGACTTACACATGCTTGGCCCGTTCGGCGGCACCTACGAGCTTGGGCATCCGGAGGGAGCCGCAATCCCAACCCTTAATGCCGGTAACATAAATGTAAATTCACTTTCGCTGTTCAACCAGACGGGCGGCAACGCCAACCTCGATTACTACTCCCTCCACGGCACACACCGATACACCGGCGGAGCATTACAAATCAATCACGGTTGGCTGCATGCCGGCCTTATGGACTTCCAGGACGCCGCCGTCAGCGTGCAGCCCGGCAACGCCCTGATCGACCTGTCGCAGAGCACCTTCGCCAACGGCGCAAACGCCTCCTTTACCAGTGGTTCAAAGTCGATGGTGATGCTGTCGCAGGGCTTCGATACAAGCGTGTTCGGAGCCGGATGGGCGCCGGGCAACCTGACTCACACTGTCGGAACTGCCATGAACATTGCCGCAGGCCAGGAATGGTGGGGCTGGGGTAAGGTTAACGACCATGTCAATGCCGCCGGCATTATCAATGCCGACGGCGGGGCGATAGATCTTATGAATGGCCTGAACGTCAGTGGCAACGGTCATGTGAGCCTTGGCACGGGCAATCTGCTGGTCGAGGATCTCACCAGCGGCATGACCGGCGGCTCCCTGATGGGCGACTACATCTACATCGGCCGCACGACGCCCGGTGTGTTCACCATGACCAGCGGCACGTGCTCGGTCAATCGCGTGTGGATTTCCGACGAAGGCGACGGCGACGGGTCGGCTGACGGGACGCTGTCGGTCAGTGGCGACGCCGTGCTCAATTCCACCTCAGGCATCTGGATCGGCGTCGACGGCCACGGTACCTACAGCCAGTCGGGCGGTACGGTGACCACCGACACCTTCACGCCCGGCTTTGGCGACATTGAAGCAACCATCACGGTCACCCTCACCAGCGGCGTACTGAACACCGGCCCTGTTCGCATTGCCAGTGGCAACGACAATACCGCCACTGTAACCCATTCGGGCGGCCACTGGACCACGACCGGCTTTATGAATATGGCCCGAGGCAGACGGACCACGGCCACCTACGACCTCAGCGGCAACGCCGTTCTGGATTCCGACGCCCTGCGGATCAGTGACAGCTCCTACGGCATCGGCACTTTCAACCAGTCGGGCAACAGCCTGCACAACGTCGGGGAGATACGGCTGGGCGGTTTGCCGGGTGCCGAGAGCCGCTACAACATGAGCGGCGGCATGCTCAACGTCAGATCGTACATCGCCATCTACAACGAGAACCTCACCGAGTTCACCCACACCGGCGGCACGGTCAACGCGGACGAAATCCGCATGGGCCCGTTGAGCTGGTACTCGACCACGGGCTTCGGCACCTACAACCTGGGCGGCACCGGCGTCCTGGTGGCCAACCAGGTGAACGTCGGCTTGTGGACCAACGGCGAGTTCCTCCAGACCGGCGGCACGTGCACCGTCAATGGCCCGCTGAGCGTCGGCGCCGAGCGGAACTACTTCGGCAACCTGGGCGAGGGCATGTATGAGCTGAGCGGCAGCGGACAGTTGACCACCGCCCACACGTTCGTCGGCGCAGGCGGCGTCGGCTTCTTCGATCACCAGGCGGGCAGTCACGGCATCGGCGGCTCGCTCGTCCTCGGCCGCGATGTGAGCGGCGTCGGCACCTATAACATGAGCGGAGGCAACCTGACTTCCGCCGGAACTGTGGTTGGCCGCGATGGCACCGGCAACTTCAACCACGATTCCGGCACCAATGCCATCAGTGGATCTCTGGTCCTGGGGCACGGCGAGACCGGTGACGGCACATACGGCATTGGCGGCGGCAGCCTGACCTCAGCCGAGACCGTGGTCGGCCGCGATGGAACCGGAGCCTTCAACCACAACGCTGGCACCAATGCCGTCAGTGGATCCTTGGTCCTGGGTTACGGCGAAACAGGCAGTGGCACGTACCGCATTGACGGTGGCGTGCTAAGCACCCCCAACCTGATCATCGGCCGCGATGATGGCGATTCCCACGGTACTGGTGCCTTCATCGTCAACAATGCTGCCAGCCTCATCACGGTCTCTAATTCGATGCACATCGGTCTAAATGGCAGCCTTCAGGCGGTGGAAGGCACGGTCATCCACATGACCGGCTCGCACTTCAGCAATGCTTCCGTCAATCCCGCCGCCGTGGCCGGGCTTGGCAACCTGAAGCTGATCTTCGAAGGCGGCCCGTCGCAACTTGATACTTTTGAGGTCGCGGGCCGCAACTTTGGAGCCGACATGCTTGGCCTTGAAGACAACTTCGTTTTGCACACCCTGTCCATCGGCGGATCGCAGATCGGCAGACTGCAACTGGTTGACCTGTTCGACAATCAGCCTGACTGGCAAGGGATAGAGTCTCTTTACGTTGAGAATTTGATCCTGACCCAGGGCTCTATGCTCGATCTGGGCCAAATCAACCTCTATTATGGTACCTTAACGGATCACGGCGGAATGGTGCTCTCCAATGGAGGCTCAATGCAGGAAGTCCCCGAACCGGCCACCATGGGCCTGCTGGCCATCGGCTTGGCAGCACTGATTCGCCGCCGTCAAATGCGTGGCGATCGCTAGTATATTGCGTATGGCTGTTCGTCTGCCCGCACCCACACGCTTCGAACGTGTGGGTGCGGGTTACTTCGGCAGGGGATGCCATGCTTCGGCTGCCATGCCACATTATTGTTTCGGAGCATGTAAGGCCAGGTGGCCACATGGGGAGTGTCGTCTTATTCTGCCCGGTCCCGGAATACGCGACACCTCACTACTTCAGCCCCCGAGGAGTAAGGAATGAGTATCTCGACCATGACCTCCCGCGAGCGGTTCATCGCCGCGGTTAAAAACGAACAGCCGGATCGTGTGCCAGCTTGCCCCTGCCTGTCATACATGGTGCCGGCGCATCGCACGGGCAAGCCCTTCTGGAAGGTAGCCTGGGACGCCGATCCGCCTTTGTGGAAGGCGTACCTGGACGCGGTGCGTTACTTCGGCATTGACGGGCGGTTGATCTACGGCGGGCTGCGCTTTACCGACGATAAGGCCGCAATGGTCAAGCGGGAGTCGGTCCGCGAGCAAGTGACGCCCACACGGGCCCGTTCCCGAACGCGAATTACAACCCCGGCGGGAGATCTGACCACGACGGGCATCTGCGACATCGATAACCCGCCGACGATGACCGAAAAGATGATCAAAGACCTGCGGGGCGATCTGCCCAAGCTGGCCTACCTGTTCACCGAGCCGACCAGCTACGATGCCACTGCCGCCGATGCCATGCGCCGCGAGGCTGGAGAAGACGCAGTTTTCTGCCTCAGCGTCATCTACCCCGGGTTCCATCAGTTCAACGATTTCTTCGATGGCGGACTGGAGGCGGCTGTTGCTGCATATTGCGACGACCCCGAGCCCTTCGAGCAACTTCGCCTGCTGGTGCACAACAGCACCATTGCCCATGCCAGGCTCATGCTCGACTACCGCCCCGACATCCTTTACCTGGGCGGCTCGGGAACATTGACGCTGTCGACCCCGGACTGGGTACGCCAATTCTGCCTGCCGACTATCAAAGAAGTAACCCGCATGGCTCGCGAGGCCGGCGTGCCGACCATGCTGCACTCCTGCGGCAAAGAGCGGCTGCTGGTGGACATGTTTGCCAGCGAAACTGACCTGAATTGCGTCAACCCTTTGGAGGCAGCGCCGATGGGTGACTGCGACCTGGCCGAGGTCAAGGCCGCCTGGGGTCATCGCCTGTCCCTGGCCGGCAACATCCACACAACCGAAGTTATGCTTCGGGGTACGCCGGAGACTGTCGATGCCGCCTGCCGCGAGGCCATTGACGCCGCTGGCAGCGGAGGAGGCTTCCTCCTGATGACCGGCGACCAATGTGGTCGCGATACTCCCGAAGAGAACATCTTCGCCTTCGTCGAGGCCGCCAAACGATACGGGACCTAACCTTTGAGCTGACGCAGGCGAAGCCTGGCCTGCTGTGCTGCGCGGCTCTTCGGATAGGCCAGATTCACCCGTTCATAATAGCCCTCTGCCTGCTGAGCGTCGCCCTGCTTCTCAGCGCAATATCCCAACCAGAACAGGGCCTCCGAGGCCGTCGCATCATCGCCGGCCAGTTCGGCCACGGGAACCAGCTCGCGCAGCCGTGCTGCCGCCTGGGCATATTTCAAATCGCTCACCAGCCCCAGAGCCTCGTCGAGCGCTGCGCGTCGCTCGGTTGCTCCGTCGTCATCAGCAGCCACAGACGCCGCCGGAAGCGGCCGCAAATACGCCATATCTTTGTGCAACTCGGACTCTCTCTCAAGTTTATGCGGACTATGCGCCGAGCAGCCAGCCAGGCCGCCCAGAAGCAGCAGGCCGGCCATTATCAGCCCGGCCGCCATGGTCCAGAATCGTCCGTTTTCAGCTGCCATTGCTCGCCCTCGTCAATACGTCCCGGGCCTCTGTCAGCCAGCGAATAACCGTCTCCGGCTCGCTCTCGTCAGCCACCATCGCCTCGATTCGCGCCGGCAGGTCAAGCCTGCTTGCATTTCGCGCCAGTGATGAACTGCCACCCGTCACGCCCGATCGCAGCGCCACCTGCGTCAACAGTGCCTCAACACGTTCCACCAGTTGACGCGTTTCAGCTTCGCTGGTTGCCGCTCGCACATCAGCGGCCTGTTTAATCAGCCCCTCCGCCTCCCGCACCAGCGCCTCTGCCGACTCGGCAGTCACAAGATTGCGCCGCACCGGTTGACTCTCGATCCATCGCTGCCGCATGTCGGCCGCCAGCGATTTTGCAGAAGTCAACTGGTGCTCCAGATCAGCCTGTCGCGACTCCGCCAGGCGCAGTAACTCCGAAGTCCGCTGCTCTGCTGCAGCCAATTGGCGACGCAAAGCCTCATTCTCACCATGACGTCGCGCCTCCGCGGCCGCAAGCTCGCCTTTCAGTCGTGCCGCCTCACCCGCCAGACGCTCCGCCTCACCCGCCGCCGCTGCGAAACGCTCTTCCAACTCCGCCATCGCCGCCTGATGATCCAGCGCCTGCTGCTGCAACTGCTGCTGGTATTCCGCGTGCAATTGGTCAATCTCGGATGTTTCCTGAATTACTGCCGACGGCAGCACTTCCATCATTTTCGGTGCGGGTGAACTGTCCGCCATCATCGCCGCATCAGGTGCTGACATGCGCTGTGATTCATGTGTCCACCGAGGCGGCAGGGCCACACCCAGCAGATATCCTCCCGCCAAAATGGCGAGCGAAGCTGCAGCCGCCACCGACACCCAGCGATGCCAGGCGATTGTTCGCGCCTTGCTCGCGGGCAGCGCGGCCAGCACCTCCGGCGGAGCGTCCGTGCCGCCTCCCGACGCACCGCGCGCCGCCGCTTCCGCTGCTCCCCACTGACGCAGCAGCTTCTCCAGCTTCGCGGAATCCTGTTGATCGTTCGCTTTCATACCTTCAGCATCTATCCCTTCTGGCGGCCGGATGCGCAGTTTCTTCGGCCTCCGCAGACAGAATTCCCTTCCCGGCCAGGCATCGCTCCAGGCTGGCCATGGCCTCCTTGAGCCATAGCCGCGCGGTCGACTCCGCCAGCTCCAGACGCCCGGCAATGGCTCGCGTTGACAGGCCATCCACATACCGCAGCCGCACAATACTGCGATAAGGCTCCTCCAGCCGAGTCACGCAATCCGCCACTGCCGCACACTGCTCGCGCAGCGCAGTCTCGTTATCCGGATCATCTGACGAGGCGAACATCTGCTCTGCCAGTTCCGGATCCAGATCGCTCGTCATGTTGCGCCGGCCCCATTGCCTCCGAGCCACATTCCGGGCAATTGCACCCAGCCACGCCTGAAACGAGCCGCGCTGCCCGTCGAATCCAGTCAGCGAGCGGAAAGCCCTGATGAAAGTCTGCTGCGCCAGGTCATCAGCATCAGCCGACCGAAATCCGCTTCGCTCAAAATAGACACGCACCCGCCCCGCGTGCAGCGCATACAATTGCCGCGCTGCCTCCTGGTCTCCCCGGGCTGCCAGATCAACGAGATTTACTTCCTCGTTATTCACCTGTGTGTCATCCTCGGCCGTCTGTCGGATTTAACATGTCCGTGATATTAGAGCCCGGGCATATTGCTGTCAATGCGATGATATTTTTCTGCGCACACCTGCGGCCGCCGGATATCTCCATTTAAAGCCTGTCCAACATCATTCTTTAAAGGAGATCCGTCATGAAGCATGCCCAAATCACTCTTCTGCTGTGTGCCGTGCTGAGTGTTGCCGCCAGCGCTGCGATCCTGATTATCGGCTGCAGCAGCCCTGCAGATGTCTCTTTCAGGCCAGCCAGCGACTCCTCTGCCAGATCCAGCGTGCCTGCCATGTGCATCATGAAGGAGTCATCAGCCCAGTTTGCCCACGGCGGCACGACCACCGTCAACGGCGCCGCTTACGATGCCATGTTCTTCAAGAACTACGGCATCAACCCGTTCGTCGACAGTGACGAAGACAACCTCTCAACCTTTGCCATCGACGTTGACACCGGCTCCTACACCATTTGCCGCAGATACCTTCAGGATGGCAACGTGCCGCCCGAGGCGGCTGTTCGCGTGGAAGAGTTCGTCAACTACTTCAACTACAACTATGCTCCGCCAAAAGGTGAGGACGAAGACTTTGCCGTCCACCTGGCCGCCGCCCCCTCGCGCTTCGGATCCGGCAAAACGCTGCTCCGTGTCGGGCTCAAGGGACGCGAAGTGACCGCGGAAGACCGCAAGCCCGCCGTCCTGACCTTCGTCATCGACGTCTCCGGCTCGATGGCCACCGAGAATCGTCTGGGTGCCGTCAAGGATTCGCTCCGCATGCTTGTCGGCCAGTTGCGCGACAGCGACCGTGTCGGCATCGCTGTCTTCGGATCGCAGGGCCGCAAGTACCTCGACCACCGCGGCCTCGAGCACCGCGAGGAGATTCTCAAGGCCATCGACCAGCTGAGCCCTGAAGGCTCCACCAATGCCGACGAAGGCCTTCGCGTCGGCTACGCCATGGCCGAAAAAGCCTTTGACCGCGAGGCCATCAACCGCGTCATTCTCTGCAGCGATGGCGTGGCCAACGTTGGCGACACTGCCGCCGATGCCATCCTCAAGAACATCCGCAAACACGTTGACCGTGGCATATTCCTCACCACCGTTGGCTTTGGCATGGGCAACTTTAATGACGAACTCATGGAGCGTTTCGCCGATACCGGTAACGGTGCTTACGCCTACGTCGACTCCAAGGCCGAAGCCCGCCGCCTGTTCGTCGAACAACTCACCGGCACTCTGCAGACCATCGCCCGCGACGTGAAGGTGCAGGTCGAATTCGACCCCCAGGTCGTCCGCAGCTATCGGCTCCTCGGCTACGAGAACCGCGACGTCGCCGACAATGATTTCCGCAACGACAAGGTCGATGGCGGCGAAGTTGGTGCCGGCCACTCCGTCACCGCTCTTTACGAATTGAAGCTCGAGAAGGACGCACCTGCCGCCGGAACGCTGGCAACCGTCCGTGTCCGCTGGAAGAAGGCCGAGGTGGACGACGTCCGTGAAATCGAGCAGAAAATTGCCGCTGATAATGTGGCCGAAGACTTTGACTCCGCACCGGTCGACCTCCGCCTCGCTGCCTGCGTTGCCGAGTCAGCCGAAATACTGCGCCGCAGCTACTGGGCTCGCGGCAGCAGCATGGCCGATGTTGCCGACCTGGCCCGCTCCTGCAGCGCAGCCTTCGATAAGCGTGCCGATATCGAGGAATTCGCGGCTCTGACACGCACGGCTGCCAAGCTCGTCAAGTCCGACAACCAGCCGACCGACGAAGCCGCCAACCCTCCTGCCGATGAACCTGACGCAGTTGCCAGGGCGCAGGAATAACCCGCACGACCCGACGCAACGCCGAGCACAACTGGTTCATGATGCTGACTAACATGACGGTGAGGCCACGACAGAGGCATGGTCGCGGCGAAAGTGGCCACTCAATTGATTTACAGCCTGGCTTGACGGCAGTGGATTCGGCGGGTATATTTGTTGTTCGATAAACTGCCTTCGGGCCCTTAGCTCAGTCGGTCAGAGCAGCGGACTCATAATCCGTCGGTCCTCGGTTCGAGTCCGAGAGGGCCCACCATAAGTCAAGAAACCCCCGGCACTACAGTCGGGGGTTTCTTATTGTCTTGCCCCGCCTGTCCTACCTGTCGGCGTTACATCAGAGCACAGCATAATACCCGAATTACGCCATTTCATCTCAAATTATGCTCTATGCTCTGCTTACGCACACGCACGTTACATGTAACAGCTCTGGGTGGGTGCCGTCGCTCCACCAAGCCCAATCGTTGTCCATGACGCGCGAGGTGGGGATGCCGACTTTAACCGCCGATTCATCGAGGGGGTGAGATTCGCACTGCCGGACAGGCGCAAAAGTCAGGCGGACCGCAATATGCGGCCCGCCTGTGGGCAAACGTTATCCATCGAAGAGAAGCGTTTCTGTCAGCGTGCGCTTTGGCGGCGGCGCGCGGGACGTTTGCCTGAGGCCGTCGTTGGCTGCTTTGACTTCTGCTTGCTGCGCCAGAAACTGTTTTTCTGCTGTTCGGGCGAACCGCTGCGGGTGCGTCCGGCGGATTTGCCTGCCGCATGTGCAGAGGGCTGCTGCTTTGCCGCAGTAGAGGCCCGTGCGGGTTTTTCCTGCCGTGCTGCAGCAGGCTGCTGCGGCGCCACGGGCAGCTCGATGCCGGGTGCTAGAACGGGAATAGTGCCGGTCAGCGAGCGCTCCATGTCGCGCCATTTGCCGCGTTGATCGGCGCAGCACAGAGAGATGGCGGCGCCCTGCATGCCGGCGCGGCCGGTGCGGCCGACACGGTGGACGTAGGTCTCGACGTCGCCGGGCAGATCGTAATTGATGACATGGGAAATATCATCGACATCTAGGCCGCGGGCGGCAATGTCAGTGGCGGCAAGGACGCGGGTTCGGCCGCTGCGGAAATTTTCCAAGGCCCGCATTCTTGCATTCTGGGCTTTGTCGGAATGGATGGCCTCGGCCTTGATGCTGACCTTGTCAAGCCGGCGGACCAGTCGGTCGGCACCATGCTTGGTGCGAGTAAAGACCAGGGCCCGGGTGACGGATGGATCGCCAAGCAGGTGGGCCAGCAGGGTGGACTTCTGGTGCGATTCGGCAAAGTAGGCCGATTGCTTGACGGTGTCGGCTGCGCGGGACTTCTGCGCCACGCGTACTTCGACCGGATTGTTCAGCAGGCTGTCGGCCAGCGACTGAATTTCGCTCGGCATGGTGGCCGAGAAAAACAGCGTCTGGCGACGTGGCGGCACCATGCTGATGATGCGCCGGATATCGTGGATGAAGCCCATGTCCAACATGCGGTCGGCCTCGTCCAGCACCAGAATTTCGATCTGGCCGAGGCTGATGACGTGCTGGTTGAGCAGGTCCAGCAAGCGGCCCGGCGTAGCCACGAGGATGTCGGGCTTGCTGCGGATGGCGCGTTCCTGCGGGCCCTGCTTAACGCCGCCATAGATGACGGTCTGTCGCAGCGACAAGTTCTGGCCATAGACCTTGAAGCTTTCGGCGGTCTGTGCGGCAAGTTCGCGTGTCGGAGCTAGAATGAGCGCCCGAATCGGCCGGCCGAGGCGTTTTTCGCCGGGCTTGGAGGCGTGGAGACGCTGCAGGATGGGCAGGGCGAAAGCGGCCGTCTTGCCCGTTCCCGTCTGGGCGCAACCCAGGACGTCCTTTCCTTCCAGAATTGGAGAAATTGCTCGTTCTTGAATCGTAGTGGGATTGGAATAACCTTCACAGCGGACTGCCTGCAGGAGAGGCTCGATAAGCCCCAGTTCATCAAATGTCATCAGGTGAGATCTACTTTCATTAAGTTTGCAGCTAATAAGAGGACGCAAACGGGTGTCGCGTGATCATGGATTATAGCAGCCTGGTTCGCCGAAAGCAAATTACTTCCGCCGCTGCATCAGCATAAACGGTCTTGGGGCAGGATGCCCGTGCTACTGTAAGAACCCCTGTGTGACGGTTTGGCAAACTGCAACGGCACCTGCGGGCGGTGGTGGGGTTATAAGGAAGAGTCGGTTACGGTTGACATCAGGAAAGGAAGAAACATGCGGCGAACGCCTTTGGTGTGGGTATTGTTATCGGCCTTGACGATCAGCGGCTTGTTGTCCGGCTCGGTGCTGGCGGCTTCGCAGATGTTTCCGGTGAAGAAGGGCAGCAAGGGCGTTAGCGCTTATTTGATTAAGCCGACCGAGGGCATGGCGGAGACTGCGGCGGGGTGGAAGTTGATTACCTCGCGGAGTTACGGCAATTCGGCCTTGGCGGATGAATGCCTGACGCCGCAGGCCAAGGATGCAGTCTGCACGACAACAAGCTATGCGTTGCCGCAGAGCGATTATGTAGTTTCGGTGCTGATGCGTGGCCAGGGGCAGGCGCGGCTGAAGGGGTCGGCGGAGTGGACGGCAATGAAATCGCCGGCGGCCAATTCGTACACCTGGATTGAGATTGGCACAGTGAAGGATGCGACCGAGGTTGTTGTGGAGGTTGCGGCGACAGGTGGCAGGTTCTTCTACGGCGGCATTCTGGCCGAGGGGCAAGTGCTGCCTATTATTCCTGTGGACCGTATGCTGGAACGGATAAAGGCCGGCGGTCCGGCAACAGTTGTGTTGCTTGGGGACTCGGTAACCGAGAATTCTGGCGGCAAGGGCGGCGGGGCCAGCTCGTTTGAGAAGGGTAATCCGGGGCTGATGCTGTCGTTGCTGCAGCAACTTTCGGGCGGGGAGGTGGGCTATTTGTCGCATCGCGAACCACCGGCTTGGCGCGGCGTGAATCGTAAGGAGGAGCCTGGCAAGTTGCCGCAGATAGAGATTGGCGGCAAGTCCGTCTACGATGCGCGGCAGGAACTTGACGGCTCGAAGAAGGTTCATCTGATAAATCTGGGCAAGGGCGGCGCGGCTTCAGACTGGGGCTGGTCGAGGATGAGCGATACGATTATCGAGTACGATTATTTTGACACCAAGCTGGAGAAGGCCGAGCGCCTAAACACGATTCGTCACGGCATGGCTCGTTACAAGCCGGACCTGGTGTTCGTGAACTTCGGGACCAATGACGTAAACGGCGTGCATGGCAATTGGACGGTCGAAGATTACATGTTTCATATGAAAGTGCTGGCGACGAATATTCAGCACCGATTCGGGGCGGCGGTTGTGCTGTCAACGCCGCACAAGTGGACCAGCGGCGTGCATCTGTATCCTCATCGTCAGCCGCGTATGGTGCTGGCGCTTCGGGAGTATTGCCGGGCGACTGGGCTGGCCATGGCGGACGTTTACAACGAATATGCCGCTGATGAGTCGGACGGTATTCACCCGCGCGACGCCGGCCACAAGCACATTGCCGACGCCTACGCCAAGGCCCTGCAGGGACAGCCGTCCGAACCCAGGACGAAGGCTCGCATTACGGCGGCCGATTTGCAGGACAATGGCGACGGCACGGTGACGGATGTCAAGAGCGGGCTGATGTGGATGAAGGAGGCCGGCGCGAGTAAGGAAGCGATTGCAGCGGACAAAGTTGCTGAATTGGTGGCGGCGGTGAATGCGGAGAAGAAGCTGGGGCATGCTGACTGGCGTCTGCCGACACGGGACGAACTGCTGGGGTTGGTTGATCCGATGGAGTCAAACCCGGCTCTGCCCCGTGGGCACCCGTTTACATCGGTCAAGGAGTGGTACCAGTCGAGCGATGGATCGTGGGGCGTGGATATGCCCAGCGGCGTTGCGTATACAGGAAAAGGCGCTGGCCGCGAGGTGCATGTCTGGCTGGTGAGAAGCGCGAAAGAGTGAGCGCGCAAAGGATGGTTGTTAGACTGACTTTTTGATGTTGTCAGACGGAGCTTCGGCTCATTCGGGCGCTTGGCCAGCGGTCGCGGGCTCGACGACAATTCGAGAAGATATTCGCCTCGTCCCCATCCTATGAAGATGTGGCGGCCCGCGGTTTTGTTGTTGAAGCCCCGGGCATTGCCCGGGGATATTGCAGTAATCAGGTTGACGGTGGCATGCGCACTGGCAGGGGCAACAGTAGCGGAAGCGGTCCCCCGGCAGTGCCGGGGGCTTTAAAAGCAACGGCAACGGCAACACCCTCACCTGTCTCCGCTGAAGTGGAGACATCCTCTCCCTTCGAGGGAGAGGGGTTAGCAGCAACGGCACTTAAAAAAAACACCCACAAACAAAGTTTGTGGGTGGCACCCGAGATTGCCTTGAGCCAGGGCGGGCATTAGCTTTACGTCGCCCAGCACAGCAACAGCAACACCCTCACCTGTCTCCGCTAAGGCGGAGACATCCTCTCCCTCAAGGGAGAGGGGTTAACAGCAACGGCAACCACGGCAACAACTGGCAATCTACTTAATCAGTTGTTTGGCCATGCTGCGGGCCTGGGCGACGGTGGCTTTGTAGGGCACGACGATGTTTGCCGTGCGAGCCAGGATGTCGCGGGTGTTCGGGCACATGTCGGGCGAGCATTCGATTTTGCGGCCGGCCAGGCGATACGGATTCAGGGCTTCGCTGTGGCTGCCGCGCTGGTCGATGATCGGCTCCCAGTTCCAGTAGACGTGCTTACCAGTGTCGTACGGACGTGCTGCTCCCAGGCCGGCCTGCTGAGCCCGCTTGACGATGGCCAGGGCCTCCTTGGCGCTTTCGGCAATGACGGGCACAGTTGTGCCACACTCGCCGGCGACATCGTTGCTTGGGTTGGGCTGCAGGTGCGAGGCCGTGGCGAAGACATCGCGCATGGCGTCGGCCCGCTTTCGCAGGCGGCCGATGATCTTGTCCAGCTTCTTGAGTTGCTCGATGATGATGGCTGCCTGGACCTCGGTAAACTTGAGCTTGACCCCGGCGAAGATGGGCTCTTTCATCTTGCCGGCACTGGTGTAGAGAAGCAGGCCGCCATCGTGGTAAATCATGGCCCGCTCGTAGGCCCGCAGGTTGCTGGTCAGCACGGCCCCACCCTCGCCGCAGGATATGTTCTTGTACCAGTTGAAGCTGTAGACGCCGCTGTGGCCGATGCTGTTGAGCTTCTTGCCGCGGTACTCTCCGCCGACGGCCTGGGCGGCATCTTCAATAACCTTGATCTTGTGCTTGCGGGCAATCTTCATGATGGCCTGCATGTTGCAGGGGCGGCCCAGCATGTGCACGGGGATGATGGCCTTGGTGTGGGGCGTGATCTTCTTTTCGATGTCGGCCGGGTCGATGTGCAGAGTTTCGTCGACCTCGGCAATTACGGGCACGGCTCCGACGGCCAGCGGGGCTACGGCGGTGGCCATGAAGGTGTAGCCGGGAATTATGACTTCGTCGCCCGGTCCGACATCGGCCCCAACCAGAGCACAGACAATTGCGCTTGTGCCACTGTTGACGGCCACGGCGTACTTTGTGCCGACGTAGTTTGAAAGCATCTCCTCAAACTGTTCGCTGAGGGTATTCTGGCCGCCGAAGTCGCGCATCAGCTTGCCCGACCTGATAACTTTGACAACCGCCCTTACTTCCGCCTCCGAGATTTCGTACATTTCAGTCGCTTCCTCAATGCCTGTAAGATTTCTTAAGTGCCTGCTGCCATTGGCTTTCGGCTGGCCATTCCGGCTGGGCAACTCCTGCCCCGCAGCATGTGAAGAGCATTATACTTAGCTCGCCTCGTATGCCTACCCTGTTTTTGGGTCATTATGGCTGCAAAAGTCGCTTACTGTACTCCTGAACGGTCAGCGTCGTCTGCGAAAACCCACCCTCATGCTCTGCCGGCTGCAGACAGAAGCTGGTTCGATGGTTAGCTCGGCTGGGGCCACAGAGGCGCTGCTTTGATGTTGAAGGACCGCAGTTGCTTCTGATACTATGAGCAGGTGAGGGACGAATGTTATGCAGTTTTGCGATCCGCAGCCTGAGCATGGCCTGCGACCAAATGAGCTTGTTGTACAGCCCACACAGTTTCATGAATCGGAGTAACCAATGATGATCCTGAACCAAGTACGAAAAATGTTGCTGCCGGCCCTGGTGCTCATGGCCCTGATGATCTGGCCCGGATGCCGGCGGCCGGACGCCGACGAACTGCCCGATACTATGGCGTCGCAGCAATCGGCAGAGGGGACGGCGGCGGAGCAATCCCCGTCATCACCCAGCACGAGCGAAGCGACCGTAAGCGCGACATCGCCGGAACAAAGCTCGGGCGCCAGCAGCAGCACCTCGGGCACAGCGAGCAGCGGCCAGGCGAGGCAGGACGGCCAGCCTCCGCAGCAAGGCTCGACCGGGGAGGCGGCAGCGCCCGACAGGAGCAGCGAGGCCGGGGCGAAAGCGGTTGCCGAGGCCCGGCAGGCTCAGCAGACGGCATCGCTGCGAATGCGGACAGTGCATCATCATTCGCGTACTGCAGCGGACCGGCGGCAGCAGGCCGAGCAACAGGCTCTGGGCAGTGCGCGAGCGGCGGAGGCAAACGATGAGACTGCCAATGCGGCCATTGCCAAGGCGGCCCAGGATGCTACGCGAGCGGCAGAGCAGGCGGCCACTGCGGCCAAGGCTGCCCAATCAGCCGTTGCTGCGGTCGATGCTGCCGCACGCAAGGCGCAGCAGGCCGCGGAACATCTGCAGAAAATGGCCGGCGAAGGCCAATGCAGCCAGTCTCAGGTGGCGGCCGGGCAAGCAGCGGCGAAGCGGGCCGGGACCAGCGCTGCGGCAGCTCAGGCGTCAGCCGACAGAGCCGATGAGGCGGCACAGCAGGCTCGGGCCACGGCCCAGGCAGTGGCCAGTCTGAGCGCTGCCCATAATGCTGCCGAACAGGCGGCGAAGATGGCCGCTGCTGCCGGCGAGGCGGCGGCCAACGTCAGGCAGTTGCAGCAACAGGCCGAGCAGGCGATGAGAGCCGGCAATGCCCAGGCGGCAAAAGAGGCTCAGGCGAAGGCGCAGCGGGCGGCACAGACGGCGACCGCCAGTAAGCAGTCGGCTGCGATGGCGGCACAGGCTGCGGCCGCGGCGGTTGATGTTGCGGAGAGCCTGGCGGTGCCCGGCGGCAATCCTCTGGCCCTGAAGCTGGACCCCGAGGATCATGATTTTAATCCTGCACAGGAGGCCCTGCACCAGACGGGTGAGTCTGGGGCCGCGGCTCGCGCGAATGCCCATGAGGCCGCCCGCCACGCTGAGGCGGCGGAGCGCCATCTGAAGAGCATCGAGGATATCCTGTCCGAAGGCGTGCCCGGCGCTGGCGAGTCTTAGGAATCGGCCACGACAGCCAATGCTGCCTCCTGAGGCTGGGTTTTGTTTTTCCACACTAATGAAGACAAAATGGACTACTTTTGGCCACAAAGAAACTACACTCATTGTTGCCCCAAAAGAGGTCCACGCCGCAGATTTTCTGTTGTTTTTTTTGCTGATGTCCAGTGCTAATTTTTGCGGTTTTTGGATGAAAATCGCTCAGAAAAAGCCCTATTGGGCCCCCAGGGCTTATTCCTCAGGGATGGTGAGCAAAATTCTTAAGGCCTTCCCTTGCTCCTGCTCTGCCCCCGACTATAATGCCCCTTAGTTGCACTCCTCCTGATGCTGTACCTGCCTGATGAAAACACCTTTTGAGGAAGAGTCGGATTTACCATCCAAGGGGGGATGGTCATAATCTTGCAGGGAAACTCTTATGAAAGGCAGCATTCGTTTGGCCGGCACAGATCGGCGGTTGTCCGCGTATGAGCCGTACAACTTGCAGCAGAGCAGACGAGTTGCAACAGCAAGAGTAGCGACAACAGAGATGGGCAGTCACCGCCTTGGGGTGACAATACTTATAGCATTGCTGACACTGGCAGTCATCATGGGGGCGACTTCGGTTGCCGAGGCGCAGGTGGTCAAGATTCACAGCGACTATCCGCGACTGGTGTTCCGCCCGACATCCACCGGCGGAGCAAAGACATACCAGTCAGTGCGCGACATGTACAATGCAAACGGTGGCAACAATGCCTTCCAGAACGAGATGAAGTACTGGGTGACTGGCACCCAGGGCAGCCAACCCGTATCGCATGCCGCCAGGTATGTAATCACGGGCAACCTGTCGCATGCGCAGGCCGCACTTGATCACATGGCCTCCAGCAACCTCTACTACACCAGCACCGTTGAGTACGTAATGCACTGGGCTCTGGCCTACGACTGGATCAGGAACGCCTGGGGCAGTTCGCTCTCCTCGACCAATGCCAGCAAACTGGCCTCGGCCGAGCAGAAGATTGCCAACTGGGTATCGTCGGCCCTGAACGATGTTGAGCCTTCGGGCCACAGCCTCTGGCATCGCCGCGGCGCGCTGGGCGCAGGTGCCCTGGTGGGATCGCTGGCCCTTCCGGCCGGCAATGCCACCTACGATAAGTACCGCGAACGCGCTTTCGCCCAGTGGCAGAAGACGCTGAAGATGCTGGAACACACCGGCGCCTGGCCGGAAGGTCCGACTTATTGGGGCACTTCGCGTGGCCTTCTCTTCCCCATCGCCTGGATGTGTTACGAGTCGGCCGTGACAAGCGCTCCTTCGCTGGGCGTGAGCGATCCGGTGGAAGACATGCGCATGCTGGGCCTGTGGCAGGCTTACGGCGAGCGTGGCGATGGCAGCATGAACCGCTACGGAGACATCGGCAGCCAGGTGCAGTACAGCAACGGCACCTTGGGACGAACAGTCGATTTGTATGCAGCCGTGACTCGCGACCCAGCCCTGACGGCTTTCTCGCGTTACGCCCGCAAGTACCGCTATCCGTTCTATCACAGCGAGTACGCTTGGATCTGCGCGATATCATACGACACGACATTGCCGGTGCCCGCCGGGTACGATGCCTCGAATCCGGGGGCTTCGCTGACCAACTCGTTGCCGCAAATGATGGTCTTCGGTGCGACCAGTATCGGTAAAGCCATTATTCGCAGCGGATGGAACGCCGGCGACACGCAGATCAGCTTCAAGGCCGGCGACTATATGGTGCACCACGGCCATGCCGACCAGGGCACTTTTACGATCTTCAAGCACGACAAGCTGGTAACTAACAGCGGTGGCTATGGCACCTACGAGGGCCAGCACCGGCTGAACTACTATGTCCGCAGCGTCGGCACGAACACTCTGCTCATTCAGCGCCCAGACGAAGTATGGCGCCCCAGCGGCGGCACACCGTCCGGCGGTTACGTGAACGATGGCGGCCAGCGCCTGATCAACTCCACGGGCAGCACCATCTACAGTGTGGACCAGTGGCTGAGCTACAAGACCAGCGGACTGAACTACGAGACGGGCGACCTGACGGCGGTGGACAACGTGGACGGCTCGTACAGCTACGTTGCCAGCGACATTACCCGGGCCTACAACAGCACTCTGTTCGATGCCAATGGACAGGACGGCAAGGTCAGCAAGGTGCAGCGCAACCTGATGTACCTGACCGAGAGCGATGTGCTGCTGGTCTTCGACCGGGTCAAGAGCACTAATGCTAATTACAAGAAGAAGTGGTTGCTGCACACGCCGAATAAGTTCGTCGGCGGATCGGAAAGCGTTGTCCGCGGCTCGGCCAGCGACGGCATCACGGTGGTCAACGGCTCCAGCATTCCGGGCAACATCATGACCATGACTAATGGCGGCGGCCGTCTGTTCCTGCAGACGCTTCTGCCGCAGAGCTACACGGTCAACAAGGTGGGCGGCACTAATCACAGGTTCTACGTTGAAACCGACGGCAGCGACGCCAACGGTTACAACGGTTCGAACATCAGCGCCGATTACAGCCCTGTGGCCTGGCATGATGTTGGCGACTGGCGGATTGAGATTTCGCCGGCCAGCGCACAGCTGTTTGACAACTTCCTGGTTGCTCTGGCGCCGCGCAGTTCGTCAACCAGCACTGCTCCGACCGTGCAACTGCTGGTCAATGACGACTTGGCCAAGGTCGTTCGGGTGCAGAACCAGTACGTCATGTTCGGTACCCAAGGCCCGATCAGCGAACCGATGGGCTACGATGTGGCCAGTGGCGGCAATCATCTGCACGTGCTTTCGGACCTGGTTCCCGGCCGCACCTATGCTCTGCAGGTTGGCGCTTCGGCCGAGAACGTGGAAGCCAATGAAGCCGGCGTAATCAGCTTTAACTCCAACGAGAGCAGCGCTTATCGCGTGTCGCTCGATGAAGAAGCGGTCGAACCGCCGCCGGCAGTCTCGGCTATCGAGTTCACGGTAACACTGGAGCCTGATTTCACTTATCAGAATGTCCAGGCCACCGGTAACCGGCATAATACAACCTGCACGGTCGCCATCACCAAAGACAGTAACGGCAATCTGCCTGAAGATTACACCGTCGCCATCACCAAGACGGGCGGCACAGGCGAAGTGACGGTTGTTGACACCGACAACTTGCTGGTGAAACAGTTGCGTGGCAGCAGCCGCACCGATGGCACCACGGGCACCGGAACGTACAACTTCAGCGTAAAGGTGACTGGCGCCAAAGGTGGCAGCGGAACGGTGGCCAGCACCGTCACCGTCCGCCCGCTGGGCGATGTTAATAACGATGGCTCGGTTACGCCCACGGACAAGGGCAAGCTCAATGCCGCCCTCAATAACATCTCCAAAGCGGATCCGTTCCAGGCTTTCGACCTGAATTGCGATGGGTACATTACGCCTACCGACAAGGGCCTGCTGAATGCCATTCTCAATGGCGTGGCCTTGCCTTAGTAAACCATCGCGGGTCGAAAAGCAACGCGGTCTGGATGAAGAGTAAAAGTTGATTGTTGCACTCGCAGCGGGGCGTCACTGAGGTGGCGCTCCGCTTGTTTTTGTTGAGCAAGAGCCGCGCCACCTGCCTCAGGTTTAAAATAAATTGAGCCCGGCACCACATGGCCATTTGCTTCTGACCTGTGATGCCGAGCTCACTTGTCGCCGCCGACAGTCAATCATTGCTTACCGACGACTGCCTTTGCAGCGAAGAGACTTCACAAAAACTCAGCGCTGCATGCCATTCTGCTCCTGGCGCTGCATATCCTGCTGACGCTGCCACTCCTGCTGGCGGCGTTGAGCATCCTGCTGCTGACGCTGCATATCCTGCTGGCGCGGCTGCGGGCTCATCCGCTGCTGCGTCGGCTTCTGCAGATCCTGGGCAGTCCACTTCGGCTTGCCCTGCTGATCGCGGATCTCGATGGTCTTGTCGTCGGCCTCGATGCTGCTTGCCAGCAGTACCTCGCGACCGTTGACTGTGGCCTTCGAACCGCGAACAGTGATGTCGTCGCCGGTACGAAGCTGCAACCCCTGGCGGAGCATGTAGCTGTGCGGGCCGGCATAGACGGTTGCGGTGCGATCATCTTCGGTGCGAATTCGCAGCCTGAGGCCGGCCGCGGCATCGCTGTCGGGCCTGAAGCTGCCGATTGTCTGCACTTCGCCTTCAAGCGTCTGGACCTCGCGGGCAGTGAACTTACGATTGAACTCGCTGTCCGGTGCCCAGGCGCCCTGCATCTGCTGCTGCTGAGTCTGGGTACCCGGCTGACGCTGAGTGCCCTGCTGCGGGCTCATCGGCTCCTGTCCGGCGGCGCCATTCTGGAACCCATAGGCCTGCCAGTCGGGCTGCGTGTCATAGTGAGTGAAGATGCGTTCGGCATAGTTGCGGTCGGCCAAACGTTGCAGCTGGCCATCCTCGAACTTGAACTGGGCCATCCGCTCCTGGGTCGTGTCGAGCAGAGCAAAGTCCTGCTGCGGCTGGAGGTTGATGGCTTCCCACGGAACGATGGCTACGTCGTCACCAATGCCAAGGAATCCGCCGTAGGAGATCAGGCCGAAAATCACGCGACCCGAGGTCATATCAATAATGACATCTTCGATATCGCCGAGGTCATTGTCGGACGGGTTATGGACAGCGCGGCCCGTCAGGCGGCTGAGGCGACGGTCGTTGACATTCGCAGCACCGATGGCGGCCATCCGCTGGCCATTCTCGCTGCCGTTGGCATAGCCAAATGTGCCATTGCTCGACTCACGTGAGTCTAAATCGGCTGCCTCATCATCTGCCGCCTGCCACCGCTGCTCGAACTCCTGCGGCGACATGCTGCTTCCGCTACCGCCATAGCCATATGTACCCTGCGGCTGGCGGGACCAGTTCTGCTGCTGCATCTGGCGACGGTCGTATCGAGGATCATAGCCGGACTGCTCGCGAGTCTCCCAGCGCTGCTGCGGCTGCTGCTGGAAGCGATCCTGCTGATAACGCTGCTGCTGGAAACGATCCTGCTGCTGCATATCGCGACGGTCATATCGCGGATCATAACCGGACTGCTCGCGAGTCTCCCAGCGCTGCTGCGGCTGCTGCTGGAAGCGGTCCTGCTGGTATCGCTGCTGCTGGAAACGGTCCTGCTGAGAACGGTCCTGCTGCATCATATCGCGCTGGTCATATCGAGGATCATAACCAGACTGCTGGCGCGTATCCCAGCGCTGCTGCGGCTGCTGCTGGAACCGATCCTGCTGAGAACGCTGCTGCTGGAAACGATCCTGCTGCTGCATATCGCGACGGTCATATCGCGGATCATAACCTGACTGCTGGCGCGAATCCCAGCGCTGCTGCGGCTGCTGCTGGACGCGGTCCTGCTGGTAGCGCTGCTGCTGGAAACGGTCCGACTGCTGCGTCTGACGGCGGTCGTACCGCGGGTCATAGCCGTACTGCTGACGACTATCGGTCTGCTGCTGCGTGTACTGCGGCAACGTCTCGTAACGACCATTGTAATAGCCGTAGCTGTCGCTGTCGCCGGCACCTTCCAGCCGGCGTGCTTCATCGCGTTCTATGCGATCCCAGCTGCCGCGATCGCTCTCGTAGCCATAGGTGCCGCGATCGTCGCCTTCGCGGTACATGTAAACGTCGCTATCGTCCTTCTTCTTCTCGTCGCTATCATAGCCATAGACTTCGTCATCTTCCCAGCTCTTGTCCAAGCGGGTCCACCTCTGCTGCCGCGGATCCTGACCATAGATGTGGCGACCGTTCCTGGCCTCGTCGCGCTGATAGCGAGGTTCGAAACCGTAGACCGGCGCCCGGTCACCGTCTTCACGCTCGCGACTTTGGATGCGGGCACCATTTTCGCGGCTGTCGTAGCCATAGATGCGGGCATCATCCTGAGTGCTGTAACGCCTGTCATAGGCGTAAGGCTGCTGCTGTTGCTGCTGCTGCTGGAACCTGGGCTGCTGCTGGCTCTGCTGCTGATCGTAGCCATAGACACCATTCTGGCCCTGGAAGCGAGCATCGCGCTGCTGCGAGTGGCTGTTGCGCGGGAAGTCGTCCTGGTATTGACTGCTCTGGCTCCGCTCGTCCTGATAGTAGTACAGGTCGCCGTTGTTCTGCTGCTGCTGGAGCTGGCCGTTACGATCTCTCCAGCCATTGCCGTTTTCACCATTTTCGCCATTTTCAAAGCCGTAGGTTTCACTGCTGCTGGCGGGCGTGGCGCCACGGGCCCAGCGCTGGTCGCCCTGCTGCGGCCAACTGTCCTGGCTGAAGCCTTCAGCCTGTTCGAACTGCTGCTTCTCGGCGTCCAGAATAAGCACCAGGTCGCCATCCTTCTGCTGCGTCTTGAAAGCTTCCATTGGCACGGCAAACAGCTTATCGCCGATACCAAGGAAACCGCCATGACTGATGGCAAGATAGGAGATCTTGCTGTGCTGGCTGTCAAGAACGACGTCGTTGACGGTGCCAAGCTTCTCACCTTTCTGATTCTTGACATCAGCGCCCATAAGCTGGTTGGCCCGCGTCAGATTGAGCTGGCCCGTACGCTGCTGCTGACTGCTCTGCTGCTGACTGTTCTGCCGCTGCGTCTGCATCTGCTGCTGTTGCTGGTTCCACTGCTGTTCGCTCCTCTGCTGGGCAATGAGGCCCGACACCAGCCCCATGACCAGCATCACAGTTGTAAACGCCATGAGATAACTACTCCATCTGTACTTTCGATAATGCATAATCGAATCCCCCCTCTGGTGCGAGTAGCCGCAGACAGCGGTCCGTCCCTCGGACACAAGGTCTTGCTGCCACGGCCGTCGACACCATGCTGTTCCCTTACTTGGATGGTAATTGGCCAAGGGTAATCAAACAATCAGGCCAGGTCGCATTCCCTCGACTAGCCTCGGATGGACTCAAGGTGGGGGATAGCCTTAACACTCTGCGGATAAAGCTGAGAATCGTCATTTTCAGGCCACAGGCGGGGTTTGCCAGCCGACAGTGGCCCTGGTTCTGGCCTGGGCTCCAGCATGCACGCAACATTATATATTGGCTGGGAGCGACAGAATCGCCTCACTCGCATCAAAAAACCACGGCGGGAAGAACCCCGCCGTGGCATGTGTTTTCGTCAAACTGATTTTCCCGCCCCCTTTGCCAGACCGCGACACAGTAAGCCCGGGGCTGGCGTGGGCGGATGGTTCAACTGGCGTTTATCGGCGGCAGCGGAACGTGCAGCACCCGGTGCATCTCCGGCAGTTTGCGAAGCTCCTCCAGGGCCACCTCCGGCGGAGCGCTGTCGCATGTAATCAGCAGCGAAGCCTCTTCGCCACGACTGCCGCGACGGCCGCAGGTCATGTAAGCGATGTTGACGCCCTGCTCGGCCAGCAGCGAACCAGTGCGACCGATGACGCCCGGCTTATCTTCGTGGAAGGTAAGAATAAGGTTACCCTCCGGCGGAACCTCGACGTCAATACCATCCACCTCCACAATACGCGGATGATTACCGCCAAGCAGCGTGCCGAGCATGACGTGCGATTCCTTGTCGCTCTCCACCTTGGCCCTGATACTGGTCACATAAGACGGATCATCGTCGGTCTGCGTCTCCAGCACCTCCAGCCCTTTATCCTTAGCCACCAGCATGGCGTTAACCATGGTCAGACGCTCGTTGACCCGTCCGTGCAGCAAGCCCATGACTATGGCGATGGTCGCCTGCCGATACGACAGTTCGGTCACCGCTCCGGCATAGTTGATCACCAGGCGCTTCATGCGACCCTGATTCAGGGCGCCCAGCAACATGCCCATGCGCTGGCCGAGCTGCAGGTAGACGCGCAACTCGCCGGCCCGGCTGTAATCGACAGCAGGCACATTGATAGCACCCACCAGTGCCCTGCCCTGGAGAAATTCGACCATGGCTCGCGAGGCCTCGACCGAAACCATCAACTGGGCCTCTTCCGTCTGAGCGCCAAGGTGCGGCACTGCCAGCACATTCGGATGATCGACCAGCCGCCGATCCTCGGGAGGTTCCTTGACGAAGACATCGAGCGCAGCCCCGGCCACCTGTTCGCTCTCCAGGCCTTCGAACAACGCCCCCTCGTCGATGATTCCACCACGGGCGGCATTGACAAAGCGGACGCCCTTCTTGCAGCGGGCAATCTCCTCGGCACCAATCATGCCGGCCGTCTCCGGCGTCTTCGGAACGTGGACTGTAATAATGTCGCTCTCGGCCAGCAGATCGTCCAACTGCTTGACTACCCGGATGCGATTCTCCAGATCGCGCGAGCCGGCAAAATGCGGATCGTAGCCGATGACCTTCATGTCGAAGGCCAGTGCTCGCAAGGCAACGGCCGTGCCGATGCGCCCAAGGCCTATTACGCCAAGAGTCTTGCCGGCAAGCTGCGTGCCTTTATAACTTTTGCGATCCCACTGGCCGGCCTTCAGGCTGGCGGCGGCGGGCGACACCTTGCGGCACAGGGCAATCATCAGGGTAAAGGCCAGTTCGGCCGTGCTGATGGTATTGGCATCCGGCGTATTCATGACCACGATGCCCAACTGAGTGGCGGTGGGCACATCAACATTGTCCACCCCGACGCCGGCCCGAGCCACCGCCCGCAGACGCGTGGCCGCCTGAAGAATATCGGCCGTCAGCTTGGTGCCGCTGCGGATGACAATGCCGTCGTACTGGCCGATTATCGCCTTCAACTCATCGGGCGACAGGTCGGTCTTCATATCGTATTGAATGTCGGCCTCGGCCTTTAGAATTGCAAGCCCCTCTTCGGGCAGCTTGTCGCTCACAAGAACTTTCAACATAATGGGTATGCTCCCTTATTCTGTTTTGGTATTCGGCGGCCTCCGCTGAACAGGGCGGAAGAGCCGCGTTTCGTGCCCGTGGCCTGCTATTTTTCGGCCAGCACCCTCTGAGCTGCGGCCACACCGGCCCCGATATCGATCTTGGCGCCAAGATCGCGCAGGGCAAGCTCCAGCCCGGCAACCTGGGCCAGCGTGTCAAACTGGTCAACATAGCCCATGTGGCTGAAGCGGACGATTTTGCCTTCCAACTGCGACTGTCCGCCGGCAACCCGCAGGCCATAGCTGTTGGCCAGCGTCTTGGGCAGGGCCTTGCCGTCCACACCCTCCGGAATGTTAATGGCCGTCACAGCATCGCTCGGGCTCTTGCTGTAAACCTCGAGCCCCAGTGCCTGGGCAGCCTGACGCACAGCGCGGGCATTGCGACTGGTGTTCGACCAGACGTTCTCCAAGCCTTCCTTCTTGATGATGTCCAGGGCTGCCTTCAGAGCCAGAATGAGCGTGTTGGCCGGAGTGTAGGGCGTGTCGCCCTTGGGCAGATTCTTCTCGTAAGCCGTAATCTTGGTGTAATAGACCGGGGCGTCGGTTTTGCGGATTTTGGCCATGGCCTTCTCGCTGCAGGCCAGGAAAGCCAGTCCCGGAGGCACCATGAGGGCCTTCTGGCTGCCTGTCACCGGAATATCCACCCCCCACTCGTCCATCTTCATCTCCAGGGCCCCGATGCTGGTAATGCAGTCGGCAACCAGGATGGCCGGAGTTTTGGCCACGACCTCGGCAATTGCCTTCAGGTTCAGAGCCGTGGCGGTACTGGTTTCGCTGTGGGTGACATAGACGGCCTGGGCGTCGGGATGCTCTTTCAGGGCATCGGCGATACGCTGAGGATCAGGGGCGGTGCCCCATTCCACATCGATGGTGACGACGTTGGCGCCGAAGGCCTTGCCCAACTGCTGCCAGCGTTCGCCGAACTTGCCGCCAACCACGGCAATCATCTTCTCGCCCTTGGCTACCACGTTGGCCACCGAGGCCTCCATGGCCACAGTGCCCGAACCGGTGAAGGTGTAGACGTCGCGAGTCGTCTGGAAGACGTATTTGAGCAGCTCGTTGCACTCGCCCATCAGTTTGCGGAATTCGGCCGTGCGATGGTGAGTGACCGGCTTGGCCAGTTCCAGCAGGACCTCGGGCGGCACCATGACGGGACCAGGAGCGAAGAGGCGGGGTTTAATCATGTTCGGCATCCTTTGCAATAAGAAATCAGGGTGGCACAGTTTCAGGCCGGGGAAGAAACTTCCGAGGCCTCCCGGACAAGTTTCAGCGTCTGATCGAGCTGCCAATGAGGCTTGAGAGTGGCCTTGGCGGCTGTCACCATCAACTTGACTGTTAATGATGATACACCAGCAAATCGTTTTGCCAAGCGATATTTGTGTGACTGGCGTCACACTTTTGCAAAAAATCTGTGATCTTTCTGTGATCTGTTAGGTATTTATTTCCGTTTTCCTGGCTTGCTCGCCAAAGCCTCGGCGAAAGCGGGCTGGCCTTGATGACTGGCTCGCCCCAGCCGCCGGCGAACCCTTAACTGATTTTGTTGGCATTTTGACCGGCTTCATCCAGCCTTCATCGGGTATTAACCAGACAGAAAGGCATCCGGCAATTCTTACGGGGCCATTGGCAAGGAGCAGACAACAAATGACGAAACCGAAGCGATCCAGCCTGATTGGCGTCCTGGCGATGACCTGCTGCCTGGCGATTTTCGCTGGACTGGCCTCGCCGCAAACGTTCGGCCTCGGTTCGATGTCTGCCACGGCCTCGGCCGCACCCGCCAGCCAGGTTGCCGATAAAGATGCGGCTGGCGAAAATTCTCCCGTCGCGGTGCTGCATACGCGCGGCTTCTGGCGGATATTTCAGTCCTTTGGCCCGCCGGTGGTGGCTGGCAAGCCGATGCTTCGCAACGTGCCGATGCTGGACGAAACCACCCCCCTGCCCGCCGAGCAGTGGATGCAGCCTGATTTTGACGATGCCCACTGGGGCAGAATGCCGGCTCTGCGGGCCTCCCGCACGCCATGGCTGTCGCGGCTCTACCTCCGCGGCAAGTTCGAGGTGACCGATCCGAAGCTGGTCGAGGGGCTGAAGGTTTCGGCGGGTTTTCATGGCGGGGCCATTGTTTACGTCAATGGCCGCGAAGTGGCGAGAGTGGGCCTGCCGGCCGGAGCTATAAAGGATACCGATCTGGCTGCCGCTTACCCGCAGGAGGCCTTTATGAGCGGGGGCAAGCTGGCCACCGGCGATAGCTGGCGCGGCACCAGTGCGGCCGAGCGTGAGCGCCTTCGCAAGGCCCGCACTCGTCTCATCGACAATGTTGAGATTCCCTCCAGCGCACTGCGCAAGGGGCTGAATGTGCTGGCCGTGGAGATTATCAGGTCGCCGTATGATGCTGCGGTTGAGACAGGCGGCAAGTTCGATCTTGGCTGGGGCACCTGCGAAATCAGGCAGGTTTCGCTTATAGCCGACAGCGGTCGCGGACTTGTGCCTAACGCCGTACGTCCTGAGGGTTTACAGGTCTGGAACAGCGATTCGCTGATGAGCGACTTCGACCAGGACTGGGGCGACCGCAACGAGCCGCTTCGGCCGGTAGAGCTGATAGCTGCCCGCAATGGCGTCTATTCGGGCAAGGTTGTGCTGGGCTCGACCGAACCATTGAAGGGCATACGTGCCGAGGCGGCCGAGCTTCGCGGGCCGTCCGGAGCGGTAATTCCGGCCTCGGCCGTTCAGGTGCGATACGCCCTGCCCTGGGGCGATGAGTCGACGCGCATCAATTATAATGATGATCTTCCGGCTTACCCGCGCGAGGCCGGCACGCTTAGCGCTCTGGTGGAAAAGCCGCCGGCCGAGGTGGCCGTGGCCGAATTGCGTGTTCCGCGTAATTACGCAGCTCTGCCGAACGAGCCGGAACCGGTTGCCGGAGCAGTGTTGCCGGTGTGGGTTACGGTTCGGGTGCCTGCCGATGCCCGCCCGGGCAGCTATTCGGGTCTGGTGAAGGTATCGGTTGAGGGTGCACCGGCCATCGAAGTGCCGGTCGAGGTCCGTGTATCGCCATGGAAATTGCCCGATACGGCCGATTTTAAGACCTGGGTTGAGATGGTCCAGGTGCCCGATACGCTGAGCGTCGAGTACGAGGTGCCGCTCTGGTCGGAAGAGCATTGGCGGATGATCGAGCAGTCGCTGAGGATGATTGGCGAGACCGGCAGCCGGGTCGTCTACGTGCCGCTGATTGCCGAGACAAACTCCGGCAACGCCGAGAGCATGGTCCGCTGGATTCGCAAGGCTGACGGCACTTACGAGTACGATTTCTCCATCCTGGACCGCTATCTTGACCTGGCCACAAAGGTTATGGGCGAGCCGAAGCTGGTGATTCTGGAAGTCTGGGAGCTTTACATCCTGGACAAGGCGAAGTACGCCAAGAGCGGCGGGCAGGAAGCCCGGGCCATAAAATATCTGGAGGATCTTGGCGCCCTCCAGGGCAACGGTCCTATTATTACCCTGCTGGACAAGGAGAGCGGCAAGACCGAGAACGTCTTCATGCCGGCCTATGGCGACAAGGAGAGCCCGCGGCTCTGGCAACCGCTGATGGAGCAGTTGCGCAAACGGATGAGCGATCGGGGCCTGCTCGGGAAGACTCTGTTTGGAACGATTTCCGATGTTGTGCCCAAGAAGGAAGAGGTTGCCCTTTTCCACAGCATAGCTCCGGAATTCGGCTGGGTCTGCCATTCGCACCATGGCTGGTCCGTGGGCGGCAAAATTTACGATATGGCCCCGGTGGTCTACCAGACGCGGGTCTGGAACATCAGCCACTATAGTGGGCGGGAGGATGAAAAGCCCGGTTATGGCTGGCGCAATCCTCACCTGTTTGTCGATTACGAGCGTCACCGCAACCTGAACAGCTTTCCGCCCTCGACCTGGCGGCACCTTGGCGAATTCAACATTACCGGCGGCCAGCGCGGAATTGGCCGACTCGGAGCCGACGTCTGGGCGATTAAAGATAGTCGCGGCCGGCGGACCGAAACCGTGGGCAAGCGTTTTCCACACAGCAGTCGGCGGAATCTGGACCTCTACAGCAGCGCCCTGGCTCCGGGGCCCGATGGCCCGGTGGCCACGCAGCGTTACGAGGCCTTCCGCGAGGGCATCCAGGAATGCGAAGCCCGCATCTTTATCGAGCAGGCCCTGGTTGACGACGAGTTGAGGGCCAGGCTGGGCGAGCCGCTGGAGAAGCGTTGCCGCCATGTGCTGCATGGCCGCCTGCTGAGCATGTGGCGTGGGTTGAGTAACCTGCAGCTGACCGGTCCGAACTGGTACAAGTTGAACTGGCGTGGCGATTTAAGCGTGGCCGGGTCGGCTTACTTCCTGACTTCGGACTGGCCGGAACGGACGGCAGAACTGTATGATGTGGCCGCGGAGGTGGAGGCCAAGTTGCGCTGACAGGTGCAAGAAGCAGGCCTCGCAGCCCGGTTCGGACCTTTTTCGCAGCAAAAAAAGATTTCGTCGGACGAAGTCTTTCAGCAATCGTAAGTTTAATTACGTTAAGGCTTTGTGAGCAGGAGGTTGTAAATCATGAAAAAACAGATAATGGTCGCCCTGACAGTGCTGACTGTGCTTTGCACAGCGGCAACGGCACTTATCAACCCGAACTTCACTCTGAAAGACGTTTACGATCAGAGCGATCAGATTCTGGTGCTGGAGTTCACGAAAGTGACCGAAGACGGCAAGATGATCGCCAAGGTCACCAAGGTGCTCAAGGGCGATGCCGACAAGGCCCCCAAGGAGATGACGCTGGATGTTATGGGCAACATGGCCGAGCATCAGAAGGCGGCCGGCGAAAACGTGCTCAACGTGGTCAAGAGCGGCCATAAGCAGGCCGTCGTCTTCATTGGCACCTATATGATTGTCAGCCCCGAGGGCCATGGCGGCGACCCCATGGAGGCCGCCCTGCTGAACCTGGGGCACCAGCCCTTCAGCAAGTTCCAGTGGGCTATCTTTACCGAGTACGAGGGCGAACTGGAGATGGACCGCCAGCCCGGACCGGAACTGCTGGCCACCTTCAACGGCAGCACGGACATGGTCATCAAGGCCGTCGAGTACATCCGCGACGATCCGGAAGCTCATCTGCCGGTAACCGAGGGCGTTACCTGGGATAAAGAGATCAAGGTAGGCCAGGTTGAAGGCAAGGCCAGCGAGATGATGGCCGTTGACATTGCCGGCGACGGCAAGGTTTCGATGTTCGTGGCCTCCCTCGGCGGCGATAAGCTCTTCCAGTGGAACGGCAAGGCCTTCGACGACATTACCGCCAAGCACGGCCTGTCGTCAAAGTCGGCACAGGTTGCCTGGGGCGACTTCAACGGCGATAAGCGGCTCGACCTGGCCAGTTGGACCGGCAAAGAGGTAGTCATTCACACGCAGGGCGCCGACGGCAAGTTCAGCCCCCTGCCGGCCACCTCGGGCGAGACGATCAAGACATCGTTGTCGCTTGCGGCCATTGGCGGACCGGCCAAAGACCGGGCCTCGCTCGTCGTCAGCACGCCCGAAGCTCCGGTAATGCTGACCGTGGCCGAAGATGGCAGCTTGAAGTGCGCAGCCCTGCCGGCCGGCAAGCGCGACGCTCTGAATGAGCCAGCCGCAAGCCTGGTGGCCGACTTTGACGGCGACAACCTGACCGACGTGCTGCAATTGTTCGCCAATGGCAGCCTGTTCTACAAAGGCCAGGGCGAAGGCAAGTTTGCCGACCCGGTGGTGACGCAGGCCTCGAAAGGTCCGGGCATCTACGCCACCTGCCTGGGTGATTACGATCATGACGGCCTGCTGGATATCGTCTCGGTGGCCGAAGACCGCTCGCGGATGTTCCAGAATAATGGCGAGGCGAAATTTGAGGAGATGATTGACCTTTCGGGCGAGATTTCCTACATCAGCAAGCCCGATGGCATCTCCTGCGCCACGGCCGACTTCAACAACGATGGCCGGCAGGACGTGGTCATCGGCTACAAGCGCATGCACCCGTTGCTGTTCTTCAACCGTGGCTTCCGCAGCTTCGGCCATGCCCGCGACGTCGATTTGAGCATGCTGGGTATGCTGCAGGCCGCCCACAACGGGCAGTCGGCGGTAGCCATGGGCGATTTCAATGGTTCGGGTGCCTTGGATATGGCCATGGCCTTGGAGAATGGCGAAATATGGCTGGCTCCGCGCAAGATGCAGGGCCCGGGGCTGGCGGTTACGGCCATGCTCGCGGCCGATGGCCCGGTAAAGGGTCCGGTGGTGGTGACAGCCAAGCGTTTCGAGCGTTCGCTGGGCGCGATGATTGTGCGTCCGGGCGAGGCCACGGCCTTCTATGGCACGAACGAACCTGGGCCGATCACCCTTAGCTGGCAGTTGCCGGGCGGCGAAAGACAGACAGAAGAAATTATTTTGGAAGACAAACCGGCGCGGCTGGTTATTAAGAAGTAGTTAATGTGGGTCTGGTGAATAATCGGAGCCCCGGCTCGTATCGGGGCTCCGACTGTTGAATACAAGTTTCAGGACGTTCGTTCATGATGTCTCGGCCGCGGTGGCAAGCCAGGGGGCGCAGCGGCGGTCGGGCACAATCGGCAAAATAAAAGAAACAAGACGAAGGCTTAACACGGAGCTGCCAGATGGATATCGCTTTTTTGCTTCAGGGACTGGATACGAATAACACGTTGGGCGTCATTCCGGTCATGGTTGGCCCGGTGGCAGGCTTATTGCCACTGATTCCGGCCATTCTGGCTGCCATTGGCGGCGTGCTGGTCAGCCTGTTCAAGCCGACGATGATCAAGCGGCTGTTCATGATGGCCTGGTCTCAGAAGCTGATTGTGCTGCCGATTATTCTTGTCCTGGCCGGAAGCGTCACGGGCGGCGTCATGGCTTACCGGCACTTCAACCAGCCGGTCGTCGAAGACGTTGGCTCGGTCGAAAAGGGCAGCATGGAATGGTCGATGTTCCGCGGTTCGCCGGACCGTCGCGGCTACGTGCCGGGCGATTACGAAGATCCGGCTCACGGGGCCACGGTCTGGAATTATTCGGACACGTTCACCCTGGGCGGCGAGGCCATTAAAACCTTCTGGAGTTCGCCGGCGGTAATGGGCAATCGGGTTTATGTCACCAGTTCGGGCAACAGCAAGGGTCGCGGGTCGATTCTGAGCCTGGATGCCGACACCGGTAAGCTGGTCTGGGCCTTCAACGATGGCGGCTCGTACCGCAACACCTTCTCGTCGCCGACGGTTTCGGGCCGTTATCTGGCGGTGGGCGAAGGCATTCATACCACCAGGGACGCAAGGATTTACCTGTTGGACCTGGAGGAGAGCGAAAAGCAGCGCAAGGGCGTAAAGATCTGGGATCAGCGCACCGAGAGCCATGTGGAGTCGTCGCCCTGCATAGCCGATGGCCGCGTATACGTTGGCGCCGGCGACGATGGCACGTACTGCCTTGACGTTAATCCTGACGAACAGGGCAAGGCCAAGGTCATCTGGCGCCTGACGGGCGAGAAGTATCCGGACTGCGAGACATCACCGGTTTACCATGAGGGGCGGGTTTATTTTGGCCTGGGCGTTGGCGGGCATGCGGTTGTGTGCGTTGATGCGGCCACGGGCGAGGAATACTGGCGGATTGATACGCCCTACTCGGTTTTCAGCGCTCCGAGCATCAGCAATGGCAAAATGTATTTCGGCATGGGCCACGGCAATTTCATCTTTACAGCCGAAGAGCTGCGCGAGATTATGCGGCAGAAGATGCGCGACGAAGGCAAGAGCGAGGCAGAGGTCGAAGCCGCCTACAATGCTTTCAAGCTGACGGGCGAGGTCTGGTGCGTTGACCTTGAGACGCAGAATGTCGATTGGAAGTACACGGTGGGCCGCACGGTTCTGGGCACCATAGCGGTGGATGACGACCGGCTCTACTTCGGCTCTCACGATCAGAACCTTTACTGCCTGTCGACCGATGGCGAGTTGCAGGGCAGACTACGGGCCCCGGCGGCGATTGTTTCCGGCCCCTCCGTCGGCAAGGACCTGGTTTACACCGTAACCATGAACGGCTTTCTTATCGGTATCGATAAGACCCACATGGAAGAGGTCTGGAAGGTCTACCTTGGTTCGCAGTCGTACAGTTCTCCGGCCGTGGCTCGCGGGCACGTCTACATCGGCAGCAACAACAACGGCTTGCTGGCCATGGGCGAGCCGGGTCGCCTGGCCTTGCCGCCTATCTGGGGCGGAAGGCAGGGCGGCGTCGGTCGCGGTGGCAATATGGATGACAGCGTGCTGGCCTTGGAAGGTGTTCAGAGTTGGGCTTACGCAGAGCGTGAAGACGCCGAGGACAAGACCAGTCCGGTTGAGCTGACCTCATCGGCAGCCCTGCTCGAGAATCAGTTCTACATCGGTTACAGGCAGGGGCCGATCAAGGGCCTGCTGAGCCTGACCGACAGCCCTGATCCGCTGTCGCCGCGGGCCACGCGCAACTGGCTGGCCAAGTCGACCAACGCGGTGACATTGTCGGCTGCGGCCACCGCCGATGCCGTGCTGTTTGTCGACGGCCAGACCGGCGACGAGGGCCGGGCCCTGCACTGCATCGACCCGAAGACCGGTGCCGAACGCTGGCAGCTTCCGGTTGAGGCCGATGCAAGCGGCATTTTCAACATTACTTACGAACATCTGCTGATTTCCGACCGGGCCAACGGTTTGAGCCTGATAGATCTTTCGTCGGCGACTGCCGCCGAGCCGCGCGTCCTCTGGCAGGCCGCAATCGGCCGCGTCAAGGGCGAAGCGATCATCAGTGGCGAGCTTGTTTTTGCGGCCCTGGCCGAAAGCGATGAGCTTGTGGCCCTGGATGCCTGGACGGGCGAGGTCGTACGCCGGCAGAAATTGACTGCCGCGGCGGGAACCGGTCCGGTGCTCATCGAAGACCAACTGTGGGTGGGGCAGCAGGACGGTTTGGCCGCCTATCCGCTGGTCAACACCGATTCGCGGCGGGTGCTTCGGGCGGAGACGGGCTCGCTGGTGGGCAAATTGTCGGTTCCGGAAATGAGCCGCATTGTGGGCCTGAACAGTGATAACGAGGTCGTTGTGGTTGACATTTTCACTGATCAGGCCGGCGGCGACGACTCGGCCGAGGGCATGACCGTGGCGGACTTCGCTCCGACGAAAGAGCTTACGGTGAAGCGTCTGCCGGGCGTGAAGAACGGCATTGCACCGCTGGTAACCCGTGCGGGTCTGCTGTATGTGACCGATGGTATGATCAAGCGTTACGATTTCTCATCCGGAGAGGATGAGAACTGGCTGGTAATCCGGGCGAGTTGGCCTGGCGACGTTCTGACGGCGCCAGTAATGGCCAAGGGCCGGATTTACTTCTCAACAAGCAAACGAGGACTGTTATGTGCGCGCGACAAGGTAGAACAGAGGAACTAGCGTCGGCGACGCAGCGGGTATTCTTCTTCGGTGACGGTGCCTGCGAGGGCGATCCGAACCGCAAAGATATACTCGGCGGCAAAGGCGCCAGCCTGGCGGCCATGAGCTGCGCGGGACTGCCGGTTCCGCCAGGATTTACGATAACCGTGCAGTGCTGCAAGGCTTATCACGAGTCGGGGCAGCGCTGGCCGGAAGGCCTGGAGGAAGAGGTGCGGAGCCAGTTGGCCCGGCTCGAGGCCTCGACCAACATGCAATTCGGACAGGGTCCCGAGCCCCTGCTGGTATCGGTGCGCAGCGGTGCCGCCCACAGTATGCCGGGCATGATGGATACCATCCTGAATTGCGGCCTGCATCCGGCCATGGCCGAGCACGTAGCCGATGCCGACCACTTCTGGAGCGTCTACGCCCAGTTCGTGCGGCAGGTCTGCACGACGGTGGCCCAGATAGCACCGGAGTCGCTCGAAGAGGCATTGCGACAGCAGAAGGGCGATGGCGCACCCAGGCGGAAGACCGAAATCTACATGGAGATGTTCCGCCAGAAGACCGGCCGGGACTTCCCGACGACGCCCTGGGACGCACTGCTGGAATGCATTAACGCGGTCTTCGCCTCGTGGAATAACGAGCGGGCCCGCATTTATCGCAAGGCCCATGGCCTGGAGCATCTGGAAGGCACGGCCGTCAACGTTCAGGCCATGTTTAACAGTCGGGTCTCGGGTATCGCCTTCACGGTCAACCCGTCGCGACCGCTGGAAGAACAGGTTATCATCGAGAGCAGTTACGGCCTGGGCGAGTCGATTGTCTCGGGCGAGGTAACGCCTGACCGCTTTGTGGTCGAGCGCTCGAACATGGAGATAAGCGAGAAGGCCATCGGGCAGAAGGACGCCGTAATGTGCGCCCTTAGCCGCGAAGAGGCCGACCTGCCCTGCGGAGCGAACGATCCGTCGCTGACGGATGATCAGATTATTGAGATTGCCCGGCTGGCGCTGAAGGTGGAAGACTACTTCGGCCACCCGGTCGACATCGAATGGGGCCTGTCGCACGGGCGATTCTCGTTGCTGCAGTCGCGGGCCATCCGCGGGCTTGAAGTTGCCCGCGACGTGGAGGCTGGCCGCCAGGCCGAGATTTCGCGGCTCAAGGAGATTATCCGCAGCGAAGAGCGCGAGAGCAAGGTCTGGATCGTTCATAACCTGAGCGAGACGCTGGAGGCTCCGACTCCCCTGACCTGGGACCTGGTGGGATCCTTCATGTCGGGCAACGGCGGCTTCGGCAAGATGTATAAGGACTTCGGCTACCGGCCCAGCGAGGAGGTCTGCGAGAGGGGTTTCCTGGAGCTGATCTGCGGCCGTGTTTACTGCGACCCGGACCGTGCCTGCGACCTGTTCTGGGAAGGCATGCCGTACGTTTACGATCATGAAGAGATTCTGGCCGATCCGCGGATTCTTGAGGCGGCACCGAACAAGTTCAACCCCGAGCGGGCTGACGAGAAGTTTCTGCTGCGTTTTCCGGGTACGGTCCGGGCCATGTTCCGTTCGTCGCGGATTACCAAGAAGGCCCGGGCCCGGGCGGCCCAGATTTTCGAGCAGGAAAAGCTGCCGCCGTGGCTGGAATATGTGCGCAGCCGTCGGCAGCAGGATTTGACGACCCTGTCGGACGAGCAGCTTATGGCCGAACTGCAGGATCGCATCAGCCACGTGCTGACCGATTTTGCCTGCGAATCGTTGAAACCGGGCTTCTTCGGCGGCGTTGCAAGGGCCGAGTTGGAAGAGCGCCTGAAGCAGCTTATGGGCACGCAAAAAGGTTCCCTGCTCTGCCAGACACTTACCAGCGGGCTGCCGAACGATTCGACCGTCGAGCAGAACCAGATGCTTTTCGATGTGGCCTCGGGCCAGGCTTCGCTGGACGATTTCGTGGACCGTTACGGCCATCGGGCAGTAAGCGAGATGGAACTGTCGCGTCCGCGGTGGCGCGAAGACGACAGCTACCTGCAGCAGATTATCGGCAGCATGAACACCTCGGCCACTCATTCTCCGGCGGCCCTGCACAAGCATAACGAGGATCGTCGCAAAGAGGCTATGGACAATCTGCTTGAGACTCTGCGGCCGTACGGCGGCAGCTTCATGTACGAGAAGCTGCTGAAGCTGGCCGAGGAAGCTCAACTGCTTCTGCCATATCGCGAAGTGGGTAAACATTATCTGCTGATGGGCTACGAACTGCTGCGGCTGGCACTGATGGAATTCGGTCGGCGTTTCGAGCTTGGCGATTCGGTCTTCTTCCTGCACCTTGACGAATTGCCGCAGTTGGGCAGCGACCGTGAGAATCTTGAGCGTCAGGCCGAAGAGCGTCGCATAAGATGGCTGTCGGCCCGCAAGCTCGACCTGCCGGACGTTATCGACTCCACCGAGATTGACAAGTTGGGCTTGCCGCGAGAGTTGAAGTCTTCGGGCCAGATGAGCGGCCTGAGCCTGAGCTCGGGCATAATGACCGGCACGGCCCGCATAGTGATGTCGCCCGACCAGGCGAAAGACCTTGGGGATGATTGCGTGCTGGTCTGCCCCTCGACCGACCCGAGTTGGACGGCCCTTTTCACGACCATCAAGGGGCTGGTCGTGGAGCGTGGCGGCGTGTTGTCGCATGGCGCTATTACGGCCCGCGATTTCAGTATTCCGGCGGTGGCCTGCTCCGACGCCACACAACTTATACCCGACGGCTCGCGAGTGCGTATTGACGGCGACCGCGGCCTTATTACGATCATAGAGGATTAGAAGCCATGATGGATATGCTAATTGCCCTGGGCGATTTTCTGGTGGTCATCGGCGACCCGTTCCTGAGCTGGATGCTCTACCTGCCGCGCGACGTTGCCCTCGTTCTGCTGGCGGTGATGACCGGCGTCATAATGACGCTGATACGCCGCTGGACGACCAATCAGGATTTACTGCACCGCTGCAAGCTGGACAAGATGTGGCTGAAGGCTCGCATGGCCGACGCCAAGCGGCGCAAGGATAAGGAAACGGTCAAACAGATTCAGATGACCAACAGCCAGATTGCCCTGGAAAGCTTCAAGGCCGAGGGCAAGCCGCTGCTGTTTTCGCTGCTGCCGATTGCCATTCTGGCCATGTGGGCCTTTGCCCGTCTGGGTTTTGTGCCGCCCACGCCACAGGACCAGGTCCAGATGCACCTTTATTTCGATGTTTCCGAAATCGACAAACTGGTGCACATGCTGCCCAACGACAAGGTAACGCTTCATAGCGACCCGATTCAGCAGATCGGCGAAAGCAGGAGCCTGCAGGGCGGACTTGATGGCGGCATGGCCACCTGGGTTATTCAGGGCCAGCCGAGCGACGAGCCTCATGTGCTGAGGTTCCGCTACCAAGGCGAGATTGTCGAGGTTAAATACCGGGCTGACGGACAGCTCTATGAGCCGAATGTCCAGATGTTAAACGATCACGAGAAGGTGCTCTCGGCGGAGTTCAAGCTGACGGAATACCGGCCGGCGGGAGTCGTGCCTGGTGTCGCATGGTATCCGATAGTTCCCGTGAGCAAGATTCCGCTGCTGTCGATGCAGGATGCAATGCTGCCCATCGCGCTGCCGGCCTGGCTGATAGGCTACCTGATACTGGTAGTTCCGCTGGCCCTGCTGCTGAAGCCGATAATGCGGGTGTATTGATTGCCGCGTAAGGCGCTTTCTGCCGGACCATAATGTGCTGCGATGCCCCGGGGCCCGTGCGGTTTTCGGCCGCCCTGCCCCGGGGCTTCCGGCCACAGCCCCCACCGCCTGCAGGCCAGATGCTGTTAAGTCCGCCTGCAGCGCTGTGTTGCCAGGCGAGGCAGCCAGGCTGACCGCTATCCCGATGCATCCGCCGCACGCGCAGCAAATCCTTTGATTTTGCCGATCAGACGAAAACAGTATTGCCTGAACCCGATGCGCACTTGCGGCGGGGCTGCCCTGTCGCAAATAACCACTTCCTTGTGAAAGGCTGATTGGAATGATGAAAAAGACTGCTCTTGCGGTGGCCTTGTTGGCAACGGTGATAATTGCAGCCAGTTGCCGCAGCCAGGACAGCGAACAGATTTCGCCCCCAACTGTCGCTCCGGCCGTGCAGTACAGCGACATCGCCTTCGGTCCGTACGTTAATTCGGTCGACCAGACCAGCGCCGAGGTGCACTGGGTGACACGCGAGGGCCAGCATCAGCCAATGCACCTTATTGCAATGACCCGCAAAGGCTGGTTGCTTGACGTTCGCTCGGACGAAACAATGCATCGCGAAGTGCCGACGGCAACTGCCATACCCGACCGTAGCGAGGTGCTGCAGACGGTCAGGCTGACAGGTCTGGAGCCGGGGCAGCGGTACAATTACACGATTTTCACCGGCCGCGACGCAATCAGCGGCACTTTCCGCACGGCGTTGCCGCCGGACTCCGCCGAACCGGTACGCTTTCTGGCCTATGGCGATACTCGCACCGAGGCCGAACGTCATGCCCTGGTGGCCGCGGCCATGGCCCGCGAAGAATTTTTCGACCTGGTGCTGAATACCGGCGATCTGGTGGCCAACGGCACCGACTGGGCCCAGTGGAAGGACCAGTTTTTCGATCCGGCGCAGTCCCTGCTGAGCAAGGCGGCTATGTGGCCGGCGCGGGGTAATCACGAGATGGACGCCGTGCTTTACCGCCAACTGTTCGACCTGCCCGGCAACGGTCTGTATTACAGTTTCGACTTCGGCAACGTGCATTTCGTGGTGCTCGATCCTTACATCGGCGAGGACCAGCACCCGGCCATGCTGCAGTGGCTGGAGCAGGACCTGGCGGCCGCCTCCAAACGCAGCCAGTGGATCATTATGAACTACCACGAACCGACCTTTAATATCGGCGGGCATGGCTCCACCTGGGGCCGCGACGACGTGCTGCCGATCATGGAAAAGTACGGCGTGGACATGGTAATTAACGGCCATTCGCACCTTTACGAGCGTTTTTTGCCTATCGCCTCGCCCGCAGCCAAGCCCATTATGCACGTGGTGGCCGGCGGTGGCGGGGCTCCGAACTACCCATCGCGGCCAAGCCCTCTTCTGGTGAAAAGCTCATCAGAGCTGCACTATTGCGTCGTCGAGGTGCGTGGTAACCGGCTGGAGATGATTGTCCGCCGGCCCGATGGCAGCGAGCTTGACCGCTTCGAGCTGATCAAGACCGAGGGCCGTTATCAGCCAAAACTGATGGCCGAGACGGTCGACCTGGCCCACGCCCGCCGGGTCGCCTTCCTTTATGCCCGGATGCCCGGGGATTACGTTGACGTACCGATTCCGGGGGCACGCATTTCGGTCATCGTTCCGTCAACGGCTTTTCCCGGCGGCAGCAAAATTCGCATCAGTCAGGCCTCGAAATCGGCTTGGAAAGTATCGCCCGTCGAAGGTGTCGGGCAGACTGATCCGATGATTCTGCGCGTTACGCCACCGGAAGACCTGCGTTTGCGTGTGGGTGGCTTCAGCCCACTGCTGACGGTCAAGCTGGAGGCCGAGATTGATGGCAAGAGCTACAGCTATGACGGCGTACCGGTCAATCCGACTCCGGAGACCGTGCGCCGCCTGACGCCCGAGCCAGTGGCTGTTGACGTGCCGCATGCCAGTCGGCAGATCACGGTTGACGGCCTGCTGGAGGATTGGGCCGATGTGCCGTATGTAATGGTGCCGACCACGGGTCGCCGCAGTTCGATTACCCGCATCGCCTGGCGCGATGACGGGCTGTACGTGGCCATGGATGTCGAGGACGATGAAATCAAGACCTCCGAGAAGAGCGCCTGGACGGCCGACGGGGTCGAGGTGTTTATCGAAAGCGACTATGCCCGCAGCGGCGATGCTATGAGGAAGCGAAACCGTGCGGCGATGAAATTCGATGTTTCGCCAACGGGCGACCCGCAGGCGGCCCAGACGAACATATCGTACGGACGCCTGACGCCGGAGACCACGGCAGCGGCCTGGCAGAAGACCGACAAGGGTTATACGCTTGAGTTCCATGTGTCGCAGGCGGCACTGCTGGGGGCGAAGATGGAGCCGGGCACGAAAATCGGCTTCCATTACGTTTTGCGAAACGATGGCGAGACGGTGGAGCAATTTGCCGACATAGCCGGAAAGTCCGGCGTGTGGCGTGCCCCGATCACCTGGTGGGCCATCCGCTTGGATACTGAATAATCAGCGGGCAATTCAATCGTAAAAAAGGCCACGGCGGAGTCGCTGACCCCGCCGTGGCTTTTTCATTTGTGCGATAAAACTGCATGGTGTGAACCGCATGGGGCGCTACGCGGAGACGAGACCCGCGGCCCTCCTTACTTGGCGAGCTTTTTCTGCACCTCTGCGGCCAGTTCGTAAAGCTCGGCCACCTGCGACTGCCAGTCGCTGCCCATGTACCAGCGATGGCCGGTGATGCCGGGAGTCCAGCGCCAGGCACCTGCCTTGAAGAAGAAGACGCCGCTGAGCTGCAGATTGCTCAACGACTTCCACATGTTGTGCAGCCTCTGGTCGAGGTGCGTCTGGCATCGGCTGGCCAGGTCGCTGCCGAGGCGCTGTTTTAGCGTCTCGTCGGTCAGGGCCTGCTCGATGATGATCCTGGCCTCGGTCTCCTGCACGCCCTCAATCAGGGCCAGGAGCCGCGTGGTCATGATCGGGCCTTGCGGGCCTGGGGCCAGAGTCGAGCTGCAGAGGTTCAGATTGATCCAGTTGCCTCCCCAGGCGCCTTCGTTATAACGGTCGTGGGCGTAGGAACTGCGTCGTCCACGGCGGTCCTTGATTACTTTCCAGTAGTCGGCCCCGATGCGTCCGATGCCGCGCAGCTCACCGGTTATGGCCGTTTCCGGGTAAAACATCCAGCGGGTTGACGGGTAGCTGTCGAGGCCAAGGTTGCGCTCGAAGACGACGTCGAGTCGTGGCTCTTTCCAGCCATGGAGGCTACGGACTATGGGAGCACCCTTCTGATTGGTCTGCCTCTGACCGTCGGCAAAGCGGAAGCCACCCCAGACGGTGGCCTGGTAGCCTACCTCGGCAATGCCGTGCACCTTGGTCGTCCAGCGGCCATGGCCCTGCTGCACCCAGGGCAGATTGGGGTCAATATCGTGGAAAAACTGCATGTGTTCCTTTGGCGGCACGGCATCAGTAAACATGCCCAGCATCAGCCGGTCGTCAAGCCCACGCTCCTTCAGCCTTGCCTGCACCTGCGATAGCAGAGCCTGCCAGATAGCCTTGGCCTGGGGCTCGCCGGGGCCCGGTACGGTCATGTTTTCGGTCTTGCCAGTGGCCCGGTCGAGCACCGTCACCATGGGGCGGCCGCCGGTTGCCTCATGACGCTCCTCGAGCTCGGGGGCGAACCGCTTGGCCACGCTCTCGCGGGTGCTCATGTAGATTTCCCAGACCTGAAGGACAACCAGCTTCGGCTCCCCAAGCTCCTTCTGCACCAGGTCCAGGTAACGGTCCATAACGCTGAAATCCCACTCGTACGAGCCATCCGGCTTTTTGATCCACCTGATCATCGACTCCATGTTGCCAATGTTGGTATGGCCGATGGCAGGCACATAAACAATGCGCGTGCCGCTGTCGCGAATCAGGCGCAGGCTCTGACCGATCAGCTCGAAGTGCCGGTCGGACCACAGCTCCGCATCGTATTCCACGCTCAGGACCTCGGGGGCCTGTATCAGCTCGACCCAGGTACGCTGATTGTCGCTGCCCGGCAGCAGGCAGTCGGTTACCTGTAATTCCACCTCAACGGTGCGCGGCTTCTGGTTTTCGACGGTGACAAGGATAGAGCCCTTATACAGCCCCGGAGGCGTATCGGCCGCCGTGCGAACCGAAAGCCACACGGGCAGGACGGCACCGGGCCTCAGCGGAGGACGGGCGGGCGACACCGGGACTTCGGCCGGAGCAACATGGCCGACGGCACCAAAAAACGACACCGACTGCGGATAAGGCGACAGAATGGGCCCCTCGCCGGAGTTAAAACCACTCTCGACGCCCCAGGGCTGACCATAGCCAATCGTAATGCTGGATGCGGCAATGTTGTGGCCGGAGGCGCTTCGCAGTTCGCCTGGCTGCACCGAAAGGCCAACCAGCGGCTGGTCGGAGCTGACCACGAATTTGCCGCTGAAGACGCCGTTGCGAGCACCCACCAGGCGCACGGGACGCATTGGTTCCCAGGGGTCGCCAAAGGCAAAGGTGCTGACGGCTTCCAGCATGTCGCTGTTGAAGACCTGCAATCCGTCGGGTCGGCCGGGGACAGCCCTCAGGCCGGCGTCACCGTCGGCCGAAAGACCGATGCCCATCAACTGGCAGGTGCCCCAATCGAAGGCGTTCAGCCGCAACTTGCCGTCCGCCTGCTCTGCCGATTCGAGCATCACCTTATGGTATGGCGCCCGCAGCAACTCAATGGCGATGACATTGACACCCTTTACCAGCCCACTGGTAATCTTCAGGTTATCGAGCCGTCGCACTCGCCCAGCAACACGGGCCTTGGAGTCGGCATCGATGCTGGTGGCCTTGCGTCCGCGGGCAATGTAGGTGCCGGGCACGGCAATAAAGTCGCCCGATTGCGTAACGTACGATTCCAGCGGATAGGCCTCGGCCAGCGAATCCTGATTAATATCCCCCTGAGGCAGGTGGCGGCGGGCAATTTCGCGTCCGTTGAGGTAGACGATGGCTCCGCCGTGGTAGGCCAGCGAGAGGCTGAGGTCTGTGACGGCCTCGGGGTCGAGGACGTAAAACTTGCCGCGAATGTACTGCCGGGCCAGCAGCGGAGTCTGGCATCCACCACGGGCAGTAGTGCGGAGCCAGGTGGAATCGTCGAATTTGGTCTGATTCCAGCCTGCGGGCGGCTGGGGAGTTTCGCTGTTAAGCCAGTCGGTGCCAAGCCTGTGCAACTCTGCCTTGCCGTCAACATCGACCACCGGCGGGCGGAGCAGGTGGAACATGCGCCAAGAGCTGAAATCGTTCAGCACTGTCACCCGCTCGGCCTTGGCATCGGCCGGGGCAGCTTGCTGGGCTGCCGAAAAGCCGCAGAGGAGCACCAGAATTGCCAGCGAAAAAAGATAGGTGTTTCGACCTGATTTAGACTTACTGATCATTCTGAAAGCTCCTCCTGATACTCGAGATGGTCCAATAACAGGTATTTAAACGGCCTTTTGCGGCGGAAGTTCTGCGAATATGGGAAAAGGGTTGACTATGGACTCAGGCGAAGGCCGTGTCTGGCAGTGGGGGCGAGGCCTGAAGTTATTGTTTTTTCGTAGCTTAGCAGATTGACGCAAGACGGAAACTCGCTTAGGTTTCTGGTTAGGGATCGTGCTCGGGATTTTCCCGGGCATAAGCACGAGCCGCTGGGGATATCCGCTTGGCAGCATTGGATTGAACCCTGTGGCAACTGAGGGGGGGAACATTGTCGAGCCGAATACGCCAGGAGCATCGCAGTGTTGACGCACAATCGCGACCCGTCAGGCGTGGCCGTCCTGGGGGAGGTTCGCGCTCAACTGCCGGGCTGGCCGAGATCAGACGAAGCCTTTACAATCTTCTGGCCCGCAGCATCCCGCTCGATCAACTATGCCACCAGACCGAGTTATTGTTGAGCGATGCGCTGGGCATGGATGCTCGGCTGCACCTGCCGCAAACTATCTCGCATGAACAATGGCAATACAGGTCGATAGGCCCGGAGGTCGATGCGGAGGCCGACCCTGGTGACCAACTGATGCCCGAGCAGTTGTTAGACGCGACGGATAGTCAGGAGCACGGCCCGGCTTCTCCGCCGCTGTCATTCTATTGGTCCATGGCGGCAGCCACTACCGATGCCGCACTCGGGGAAAGTGACTGGGCCTTCCACGGGGCCGATGCCGCCGATGATCAGCAGGCGGGCGATGGCCGCGGACCCACGTTGCTGCCGGTGGCCCTGGGCCGCAAGAGCATCGCCCTGCTCAGCCTGAGTGTCGCCGACAAGGGCTCGCTTTGCCCCTGGCAGCGCAAATTTCTGAACGACATGCTGCCGTCGGTTGCTCTGGCCATCCGCCATTGCCTTCAGCATCAGCGACAGCGCAAGGGGCTGCGGACTCTGGCCACCCGTTTGCGTGCCATGCGAACTCTGAAACATCTGCGCCTGGCTGCCCAGCGGCCGGATGTGTCGGACCGACAGCTTGCGGCCGATCTGCACAGCATAATGTCGGCTGCACTTTGCCCGGCCGATCCTCGGATTCTGCTGCGCGTGCGTATAGGTCGAGCGGTCTCGGCCGATGCCGGATTCCGACCCTCGCGACTGGCGGCCAAAGCGGAGTTCATGGTCGATGGCCAGGCACTTGGCGACGTGCAGACACTGCTGGCTCCGGTTGCGCCCAAGGCGACGGGCAGGTGTCCAGCGGTGGAAATCTCTTCGCACTTGCGCAGTGTTCTGCTGGTTGAGGCGGCCGAAGAGATCAGCGCAGGGCTGCTCGAACGGCAACTTTGCAGGCAGAACGATTTGGCGGCCGAAGAGGAGTGCCGCCGCCTGGCACGCGACCTGCACGACAAGGTTGGTCCGGCACTGACGGGAATTTCGCTGCTGGCCCACAGCCTGAGCCAGCGATTGGCCGGGCAGCATCCCGAGTTGGCGTCTATTGCCGCAGACCTCAGTCGAACGGCCAGCAGTGCCGTGCGCGATGTGCGTCAACTGTCGCACCGTCGGTCCCGGCAGGGGGAACCAAGCGGCAGCGCTCAGCAGGTTCTAAGGGAAATTGCCGCCCGTACGCGTCGGCAGTACGGCCTGGAGTGCCAGTTGGAATTGTCGGACGAGGCGGCCGGGCTGAAAGAGCCGACGCTGCTGGAGAATATTTCGGCCATCGCCCAGGAGGCTATTGTGAATGCTGTGCGGCACGGCCATGCCGATGTTGTAAAGTTGCGGCTGCAACGCCGGCGGGAGAGGCTCATTTTTTCCATAGCCGACGATGGTTGCGGTTTTGAAACGTGCAAACAGAGACAAGCCGGTGGAATCGGAATTGACAACATTCGTCAACGTGCGGCGGACCTCGGAGGCCGCCTATCAATACAGGCACATCCAGGAAAGGGCACCACGCTTTACTGCCGGTTTCCGGCACAGAACTTTTTTGCTGAGGCAGGGGATTCCTCATTATGGCGCCCATGAAAACTACTGAAACCAGAACTGATAAAGCTTGCGTATTCATTGTCGACGACCATCCGGTGGTGCGGCAGGGATTGACCGCACTGATCAACCAGGAGAGCGACCTGAACGTTTGCGGCGATGCCGAAGACAGTACCCAGGCCATGGACCGCATTGTGCAGATCAAGCCGGACATTGCCGTGGTGGATCTGGCCCTGGGCGACGACACAGGCCTGGACCTTATTCGCCGCATAAAAGGCAGGTTACCGGACCTGCTGATCCTGGTGCTCTCGATGCATCACGAAAGCTTCTACGCCGAACGTGTGCTGCGGGCCGGCGGCCGCGGTTACATTATGAAGGAAGAGGCTCCGCAGCAGATTCTGACAGCCATCCGCAAAGTGCTCGAAGGGGAAATCTACCTCAGCGACGAAATGTCGGCCCGGCTGCTGTCAACTCTGTTCGAGACCACCCCGGGACATAACGCCTCGCTGGTGGACCGCCTGAGCGACCGCGAGTTGCAGGTATTCGAACTCATCGGCCGCGGCCTGCGAACGCGCGAAGTGGCCGAGAAGCTGTACCTGAGCATCAAGACGGTCGAATCGCACAGGGCCAACATCAAGAAGAAGCTGGGCCTGAAGCACACCAATGAGTTTGTCCAGCAGGCCGTGCGTTGGGTTGAGTATGGCAAGGAGGAAGGCGACTCCTCCGACGCTGCCAACCAACCTCACTGAAAGCCGCAGCAGGGAAAAGGCACTCCCCCCCGGCCGTTTCCTTTATTTCTCCGCACATTGCGCTGCCATCCCGCTACCGCCGTCCACCTCCAGCTTGTTCTTCGTCTTCTTCCATTTCTTTCGTCCTGAGGCCAGAGCACACCTGCTTGCCTGCATGCACTTGTCTTGTGCAGCACGGGTAATGATTGGTCTCATATTGCCGTGGGCTGGCGGCACCCCCACCGGCCCGAGCTACTCGCTCGGGGCACCTCCCCCTTCAAAAGGGGGAGGGGTAGAAACGGCAAGCCGTCTTCGCCGAGGCATACCTTCCCACAGGGCTATGCTTTTGCTCTTGCCAGCCATGACTGGCGGAGTATATTTGAGGCCGCCCCTTTTGTTGCGGTCCGTAGTCGCTGGGGGGGGCGGAATGTCTGAACGAAAAAATGGTCCGCGTCAGGCCCGGCGG
>JAWLHX010000017.1:0-64983 GCA_041690105.1 Phycisphaerae bacterium | reverse complement strand
CATGGACATGATCTGTCCTTTTGCTTCGGCAGGCCACTGGACGCCCACGACAGCACCCTCAATCGTAATGCTGCTGTAATAGCTGCCATCCTTAGCCACGCGACCGTCACGAAACCGACCTTCAACCGCAAATGTCAACATGTTAACCCACCTTTCCCGGCTCTTTTAGAGCCACACCGTTAAATGACCTGAACCTCACAGACAAGAAACGCACCCTTGCGAATCGTACCCTCAACGATCAACGACGCTCCGCTCGACTCCGCCTGACAAATCGCTTCCCTTGCCACCGGACCATACACCAAGGCCCGCACCGAATCGCCGCCCACAGGCTCAACCAAGTCAGCAACAACCGAATCGCAGTAGCCTTTATGAACAGCTTCAACAGTCGCCACCATTCGCCACCAAAACATGTCCACCTCCCGCTTGAATCAAAAAAAGGCGGCAACCGGTTTTACCCGATCACCGCCCGAGGAAGGCCGCAGGAGTCCAACAACCTTTGCTTGGAATCCTTGCGGCCTGACATGCAGCCTAACGGTTAGCGCACAAAAACAGCCCGCCGCCAACGCTTAAAAGCGATTGACAGAACGGGCTCGAAATCGTACACTAACTAACGTCATGGCTGCTCCTAGCTCTAAGCCGTGACCGAGTCCGGGACGCTTGCGACGTCGCCGGGCTCTTTTTATGCACTTGTCTAAACTTTTGCCGAGGATTTACGCAACTACATACGAAGGACCATTACTGTATGTTATGTTGCGCTCGCGGGAGAGGGGGTTGGCGGGGTCCGGGTTTCGGCGGCAATGGCAACCGAACTGGCGTCAACCGCACTTGTCTCTGTTGAAGCGGAGGCATGGTCTTGCTCGAGAGAGAAAGTTTAGTAGCGATGCATATCCCCCGGCAGTGCCGGGGGCTTCAACGGAAACGGCAACGGCACCCCCACCTGTCTCCGCTTTGCGGAGACATCCTCCCCCTGAAAGGGAGAGGAGTTTAGCAGCAACAGCAACGGCATCATCATGGACACTTGCTGGCGATACGGTCGGAAACATGCTCAGGTCATCTTTTCTCGGAAACGGGCTCAGATCATCTTTTCCAGGAAATGGGTGTGGACGTTGCCGGAGACGAAGGCTTCGTTGTTCAGGATTTTCAGGTGCAGCGGGATGCTGGTTTTGATGCCTTCGATGGTGAACTCGCCCAGGGCTCGCTTCATGCAGGCGATGGCTGCTTCGCGCGTGGGCCGGTGAACAATCAGCTTGGCAGTCAGCGAGTCATAGTTGGGCGGAATGCGATAGCCTTCGTACACGTGGGTGTCGAGCCTGACCCCGGGCCCTCCGGGGACGCGGAAGCGCGTAACCACGCCGGGCGATGGGCGGAAATCGTTGTCGGGGTCTTCGGCATTGATGCGGCACTCGATGGAATGGCCGCGTGGCACAATGTCGTCCTGCGTGAGGGTTAGCTTTTCGCCGCTGGCGACACGGATCTGCCATTTGACCAGGTCGACGCCGGTGAGTTCTTCGCTGATGGGATGCTCGACCTGGATGCGAGCGTTGACCTCAAGGAAGTAGAAATTCTGTTTGTCGTCGACGATGAACTCCACGGTGCCGGCGCCAACGTAGCCAGCGGACTGCACGAGGCGGACTGCGGCGCTGCAGAGTTCCTCGCGGCGTTCGGCCGTCAGGTTTGGAGCCGGGGTCTCCTCGATGAGTTTCTGATGACGTCGCTGCAGCGAGCAATCGCGTTCGTAAAGATGGATGCAGTTGCCCTCGTTATCGGCCAGAATCTGGACCTCGACGTGGCGCGGTTGCTCGATGTATTTTTCGATGTAGACAGTGCCGTCCTTGAAGGCGGACTGCGCTTCCTGGCTGGCCTGTTTAATAGATGTAGACAGGCTGATGTCGTTATGGCTGACCCGCATGCCGCGACCGCCACCGCCGGCGGCAGCTTTGATTATGACCGGATAGCCAATGCCGCGGGCGATGCTGATGGCTTCGCTTTCTTCGGATACGGGCCCGTCGCTTCCGGGCACGGTGGGTACGTCGGCTTTTCGGGCGATATTTTTGGCCTGAATTTTGTCTCCCAGTGCCCGCATGGCCTCGACGCTGGGGCCGATGAATTCGATATTGCAGGAGCGGCAGATTTCGGCGAAGTGTGCATTTTCGGCCAGGAAACCGTAGCCCGGGTGAATGGCGTCGACGTCAGCCACTTCAGCGGCGGCAATAATTCGGGGGATATTGAGGTAGCTTTCGGTTGGCGACGGGGCGCCGATGCAGATGGCCTGATCGGCCAGATCCAAGTACCCTGCCCCACGGTCGGCGGTGCTGAAGACGGCCACGGTTTTGACGTCCAGTTCGCGACAGGCGCGGATAATGCGCAGGGCAATTTCGCCGCGGTTGGCGATGAGAATTTTATTGAACATGAGTTTCCTCGGTCAGTCGTTAAGACAGGTTGGCACTTGGCAACCGGGGTCTGATAGGTATCAGGCCGGCTCCACCAGGAACATCGGCTGGCCGAACTCGACCGGGTCTTCGTTCTTTACGAGCACCTTTACGATGCGTCCGCTGACACCGGCCTTGATTTCATTGAAGACCTTCATGGCCTCGATGAGGCAGACGACGGAGTTTTCGTTGATCTCGCTGCCGACGGTGACATAGGCATCGGCATCGGGGCTCGGCGAGACGTAGAAAGTGCCGACCATCGGCGAGGGGATTTCCAGCAGTTTATCGTCGGCCGGAGCCGGTGCGGCAGCAGGAGCAGTGGCCGGCGCTGCCGCGGGTGCTGCGGCTGGAGCGGGGGCGGCAAGCGGCGCAGCGACGGGCGCGGTTCCGGCAGTTTTGCTGAGGCGAACATTGAGCTTGCCGTCATTGTACTCGACTTCGGTGATGGCATTTTCGCTCATCAGCTGCATGAGTTTGCTGAGGGATTGAATATCGATACGTGCGGCCGATGTTTTGGACGATGCTGTCGCTGATTTTGCCTTCTTCTCCATCGTATCTCCAGTCTTCTGCTAATCTTGTGGTATATTCGCCGTCTGTTCAGCCGTTACCTGTGTCCTGCCGCCACCATCGCAGGGGCGATACCAGATGTATCGTTGTACGGCCACCATCAGCGAAGAGCCAGCGCCGCCGAGTCGAGATCTTTCGGCAGTCGCGACAAAACCCGGCAGCCATCGCCGGTAATCAGCACATCATCTTCAATTCTGATGCCAAACTGCTCCGGCAGATAGACTCCCGGTTCAATTGTAATAACCATTCCCGGTTGTAGCACGGTTTTTTCGGCCCGCGGCGAAACGGCGGGCGCTTCGTGCGTTTCCAGGCCGAGTCCGTGGCCGGTGCCGTGGCCGAAGGCTTTGCCGTAGCCGTGACGGGTCAGGATGTCGCGTGCGGCGGCGTCAACGGTTGCGGCGAGGACGCCTGGAGCAGCGGCATCAATAGCGGCAAGTTGAGCCTCGAGCACGGCCAGATAAGCACGTCTGATTTCGGGCGGGATTCTACCGGTGATGACCACGCGTGTCAAGTCGCATCTGTAGCCTCGGAAGGTTGCGCCAAAGTCGACCAGCAGCAGATCGCGGCGTCCAAGCTTGCGGTTGCCGGGCCTGGCATGCGGTTTTGAGGCGGCCGGGCCAACGGCGCAAATGGTTGGGAATGCTGGACCTTCGCTTCCATGGCGGCGCATGAGGTATTCCAGTTCGGCGGCCAGTTCGACTTCGGTCATGCCGGGCTCGACCTGGTGGAGAAAGGCCTGGAATGCGGTCTCGGCCGCGTCCAGAGCCCGCTGGATACAGGCAATCTCGTCGGCATCTTTAAAGAGGCGCAGATGTCCAACGGCATCCGGGAGGGGCTTGAGGGCCCCTGCCCCGAGCCAGCGGGTCAGGCTGCGGCGCAGGCTTACGGTAACATGGTCCGGGTTGAAAGCCAGGGGCGGTTGATCGGGCTTGCGGAGGCGGGCCAGTTCTTCGGCCAGTCCCTTTTTTCGCAGGATGGCACGGACCTTTGGACAATCGGCCGCGGCGTCCTCGGCGAAGCGGAAATCGGTGAGGAGGGTGGTCTTTCCTCTGGCGGGCACGTAGAGCCAGGAGTCTTCGCCGCCGAAACCAGAGAGGTAGCGGACTTCGTTGGGTTCCACCGCCAGATAGCTGCCCAGGTTGCGTTGGCGGAGGGATCGCTGGAGTGAAACGAGTCGTGCATCGGACGGATGCTTGGGCTTGATGCTTGCTTTTCTGGTTACCATCTGTGGCTCCGGTCGTGGAGTTACGGCTATTTCACGGTTGCGATTGAGGCAAATGGTTTTGAGGCTGCAGTCGACTACGAGCGACCTTCGGGTGCCGGCGAGATGCAAGAGTTGCGACACGGATGAGTTGTCGCGGCCAGGCGGGCATTATCAGCCGCCGACCTTAAATCCATCTTGTGCGAATCGTACGATCATGGGGGCGAAGACGATTAGAATGGCCGACATGAAGATGAGCACCAGTGGCAGCAGCAGCTTGACGTTTGCTTCGCCGAGTGCTTTTTCGGCCCTCATTGACCTGTACATGCGGAGCAGGTTGGCCTGCAGCCTGAGGACTTCGGCCAGCGGGGTGCCAAGTTGTTCGGCCTGCAGAATGGCGGCAATAATACTGTTGAGACTGTCGACCGGTATGCGATCGCCGAGGTGTTGTAGCGCTTCCTGACGGCTTCGTCCGAATTCGATTTCGCGAACTACGATGCCGAGTTCCTGGTTAAGGGGCTGGTCGGGTTCGTCATTTGCGACGGTGCGGGCTGCTTCGTAGAATGTGGCTCCGGCCTGCATGGTCATAGAGAGCAGGTCGAGTGCATAGGGCAGTTGCTGGCGTATGCTCCGGAGCCTTTTTGTGGCCTTGCTGGAGAGGGACATCTCCATGAAGACGGCCCCGATGGCGAAGCCGGGGAGCAGGAAGATCAGCTGCAACTGGTTGTTGATCAGCGACATGATGAAAGTGAGGACGGCCCCCGCGCCAAGTCCGGCCAGCAGGCAGAGCGTGAGGTATTCATCGGGCGAGTAACCGGTGACATTGCCGCTGCTGCGCAGGTTTCGCAGCATTCGTAAGCGGAGACTGTCGGGGCTGAGCCGCCGGGCCAGTTGCATGAATGGCCAGAGGACTGGCTGCATATCGGGGATGTCGAAAATGGTATTGCGATTGAGGTTATCAACGCTGACCCTGAAGGCGGCATCATAGTCCATATCGGGCACGGGCTTGAAGAAGCCAATGACGACCAGGGCGAGGCCGATGCAGATGAAGGCGAGCGACAATAACAGTAGAAGCAGAGTCATAAATTAACCTTATCGTGTAGGAGACCGGGTTAGATCTCGAAGTTTACAATGCTGCGAATCCACAGGAATCCGACCAGGTTGAGCAGGACGACAAAGGCCAGGACAACCTGCCCTACGGGTTCGGTAAACATGATTTTCACGGTCTCGCTGTCGATGAGATAATAGATTAACAGGAAGACCGAGGGCATGAGGCCCATGATGATGGCAGTTGTGCGGTGCTGAGCGGTCTGAGATTTTACCTTCTCTTCGAGCCGCGTTATTTCGCGCAGCGAATTGCCGAGCCGATCCAAGGTGTCGGGCAGATTTCCGCCGCGTTGGCGGGTGGTTTTCAGGGCGGCGAACAGCAGTCGGAAGTTGTGGCTGCGGATGCGTGTACCGGCCCGATCGAGAGCTACGTCGACGCCGGCACCGTGTTCGATTTCGCGGAGCACGAGGCCGAATTCCTGGCTGAGTGGGGCTTCGCCATGCTGCTCGATGAGGCCCATAGCCTGCGGCAGGTTGAGGCCGGCCCGCATGCCATTGCCGAGGGTGATGAGACCGTCGAGAAGCTGGGTTTCCAGTCTGGCTCGGCGCTGGCGAATGCGGCTTCGCAACAGTGCCAGGGGTAGCAGAAGTCCGATGATGATTCCGAGCAGCAGGCCCCAGAACATGCCCAGGAAGGTGACGAAAATCATGATGACGAAGGCGATGCCGATTGCCACGCCAAGGGTGACCATTCTGGGCGAGACATTCTGGATGAACATTTCGGAAAAGATGGCGGCAATGCGTGCTTCGAAATCGTGAACGAAGCGGCGGCTGTAGTAGACGATGGGCGGCGTAATGAGGAAGCCGGCCAGGCCGATCAGGAGTGTGGCGAAAAGCAGCAGCAGAAGATTCATGCGTGAGGCGTCCTTTACTTAATAAGCCTGCCCTTGCGGGGTGGGCAGGGCTGCTGGGTTCAGGCGAAGCTGTCTTCTCCGAGGAATCCTTTAACGATGAGTTCGCGTGCAAAGAGCGGAATGTAGCCGGTGTGTACGAGCAATGCTTCGCGAACTTTGCGGCCGGACTTATTGAGGGTGAAGATGTCCTCGATGATGATGTCGCCGGTATCGCTGTCCATGGCGCAGACTTCACTGATGTGCGTGACCTTTCGGGCACCATCGGCAAAACGCTCCAGGTGGACTACCATGTCGAGGGCCGAGACGATCTGCTCCCTGATGGCCCGGACTGGCATATCGACGGCCTCCAGGACCAGGGTTTCGAGGCGCTTCATGGCATCCTCTGGTCCGTTGGCGTGAACTGTGGTAAGCGAGCCGTCGTGGCCGGTGTTCATGGCCTGCAGCATGTCGAGCGCTTCGGGTCCGCGGCACTCGCCGACGATGACTCGGTCGGGGCGCATGCGGAGGGAGTTCTGGACCAGGTCGCGGATGCGATAGGCCCCCTTGCCTTCCACGTTGGCCGGGCGGGTTTCCAGCCGCACGACGTGTTCCTGCGACAGTTGCAATTCGGCCGAGTCCTCGATGGTTATAATGCGTTCGGTGGGGCTGATAAAGTTTGAAAGCACATTGAGCAAAGTAGTTTTGCCCGATGCGGTACCACCTGAGACGAGGATGTTCTTGCGTCCGCGGACACAGGCCTGCAGGAAGCGGGCGGTCCAGGGCGAAAGGCTGCCGAATTCGACCAGGTCGTCGATGGTGATGGGGTCGGCGGCAAAGCGGCGTATCGTCAGCAGCGGTCCCGACAGGCTGAGCGGCGGAATGGTGGCGTTGACTCGGGAGCCGTCGGGCAGCCGGGCATCGACGATCGGGGTTGACTGGTCGATGCGTCGGCCGAGCGGGGTGACGATTCGCTCGATAACTGTCATGACGATTTCGTCGCTGAGGAACTTGCGTCCGGTGTTGCGGACGATTCCGTTTTCTTCGACATAAACCTTGTCGCGTCCGACGACCATGATTTCGGTCAGGTTCGGCATGGCCAGCAGGTCCTGCAGCGGTCCGAGTCCGAGGACCGTGTCAAGAATGTCCTTGGTAACATACTGGCGGACGACGTATTCCCAGAGGCCTTCGGTGATCTGGTCGGCCAGGCGGTCGAACTGCGAGTCGAACTGCTCCTCGATCCGCTTCAGGTTTTCGCGGAGGTGGGCGGGGTCGGGTCCAACGCCAATGCCGGACATGAGAACGCGCACCAGTCGGTTGAGGGCCTCGTCACTGCGGTGGTCGGCCAGTTCCTGGGCATCGCAGAAGACGCTTGTTTTGCGGGGCTTGTGATCGTCGGTACTGGCCACTTCATCGGTCACGATTCGCCGCAGGTAGTCCTCTACGATGGCCCATCCGACATCATTCTCGATGGTTTTCATCTCGTCATCGAGTATGGTTCGCAGGTGATCGCGAATATGGCTGACGTAGCGTGGGTCGTCCTTGGCGCTGGTGTCGATGGTGCGCAGGTTGAGTCGGCGGAGCAACTCCTGATGCACGCGCAATTCGAGGTCCATGACATCGACCAGCGGATCGCGGCGGCGCTTGGTAATGGTCTGCTTTTGCGGTTTTTCGGAGTCGAGCAGATAGAGGGAGAATTCGCCCACCTTGAACTCTTCGCCGGGGCTGATGCCGATAAGCTCGCCTACGCCGACAGTTTCGCCGGCAATGACGGTGCCGTTGAGCCCGTGATTTTCGACGACATAGTTGCCGTTGTCACGACGAAGGGTGACGTGGTGGCGCGAGACGAAGGGGCTCGGCAGCACCAGTTCGTTATCGTCATCGCGTCCGATGCGCACCTGGTCCTGACCGTCGAGGCTGATCTGCAGGCGGGCATCGGTGAATTGACTGTAGGCAATAAGATCCATAAAAATCTGTCCTGACAAAAAAGCGGCAGGTCAACTAGCGGATAATTCCGTGCTTCTTCATAAGGGCCATCGTGTCCTGCGGAATCTCCTCGTTTGGCCTGGATTCGGGTGAATCGCGGTTGAGAAGACTGAGCGTGACGCTGCCGCCGGCCAGGTGCTGCCTGAGTATCTCGGGCACCATCGCGGCCGTTTCTTCGCTGACCATGACCCCGATACTGGAGACTCGCTGTGCTCGGAAGTCGGGGTCTTCACGGCCATTGATGCTGACCACGCGTACGGCCCTGAGCAGTGTAATCTGCTGGTTTGCCTTGCGGTCGCCATCCTGGAAAATGAGCGAACCGGAGACGTTTACGAGGTCGTTCTTGCGCAGCGTTTCGCCAATGTTTGGTGAAGAGGCAACGTCGAGCAGTGCCACAGCTTTGCCGCGTGGGGGCTGAGTTCTGACATCGCTGCTTGTCTCGCTGAACATTGAGGCCAGCAGAATGTCGCCTTTGCTCAGGTTGCGATTTGGAGCTTTGCCGATGAGGGGAATCATTTTATCGGCTCCGCCCGGGGCCGGGTCGCGGATGATCATCTGGTTGGCCTCATTTGCCAGATCGCGCTGGACCTTGCCTCGGCTTACGAAGCTGAGTTCCATTTGTTCGCCTGCGAGCACGTCGCGGGTAACATAGTAAACTTCTACCTGATCGCCGATCTTTTCTTTGATCGCGCGATTGGTATAGGCGAAAGTCATAAACATTCCGATCATGCCCACCACCAATCCCGCAACCATGAGTCGCGTGTTGGTGAACGGACTACTGCCATTGCCTGCCATGAGCACTCACTCCTTCTCAGCACGTCCTGTTTTCATTTGCTCCTTCGTCCGGCCGGGGCTGCGGTAACGGCGTTGCAGTCCGGGGACGACGGAAGAATCTCATTTTACCTACGCCAATTGCATCTGCGACTTAAGCGAGAAATTAAAAGACTGTCATTGCATCGCTCGTCAAGCAACCGCGTCCGGCCAATATATTGCAGCGGGACGCTTCGTTTGTCACTCAAAAATACTTATACCCAGCAAGCTGCCTGAGCCGGATTCGGGCTGGCGGACGGTAACAATGCGTCGTCTACCTTTGCGCTGAAGCAGCAGGCTTTTGGAGTTCGGGTCGCCTGTCGATGGCAGAAGCCTGGATGTCCAGCCCGATATCCGGGCCTGGTGCTGGAACCACTGGATGACATCGTCCAGTTTGCCGGGAGTTCGAGCAAGTATCAGAGCTGATGCCTCACCATCGGGCCCGGTTGTCTCTTTGGCGCTTAAGACCTGCGTACCGAGCGGCAGTGGCAAATCCTGTGGCAGCATAAGCTGCTCGGGCAAAGGGCTTTCTCCAATTCCTTCAAGGCTTCGCAGATGCTGGTCCATTAGCTCGGACTTATCGATCATGGCGGCGGCGTCTTCCTTGTCGGCTTTGGGGCCGCGACTGCCGGTTGGGGCGCCCGGTGGCTTATTCTGCAGCGGGGCATCGGCAGTCAGCAGGGCCACGGTGCTTATCACCAGCACGACAACGGCAAGGCTCACGATTACCAGAATGAGGCGCACAAGCACTGATGGCCTGCTCGGATTGTGCCCCCCCTGCCCTTTGTCGGCAGACGATGGCCGAGGGCCGCCGTTGTCGGGTTCGCGTTTATTGTCTACTGAGCCATTAGTCAAGACTATCGGTATCCTGCTGCCGTTCATGGGTGAACGGCATTATTATGGTTCCAGTTGTGAAGCAGCTTCTCTTCGAACCAGGCATGTAAGACCTCTTCCGACATTCGGCGATATTCGCGAGGTATGCTGAGCAGCTCGGTTCGGAATACGTTATTTATTTCGAGCATGGGGCCTCGTTGGGCGATGAGCCATGCCGGCATCTGCGAATGAACCCAGGGGGCCATGTCGACCTGGTGCCGCGAAGACATCTGGCCGAAAATTTTTCTTACCGTGGTCGACTCTTCCAGCTGATTACCATAGTACTGGCCGCTGAGCTTGTCCTTTCGCCCAGGAAGATTATTCCAGAGGCGGGCCAGATAATCGTTAGCCGAGGGGTTTGCCGTATGGGTAAGCGCGGGCCGGACCCGCTGGTAAAGATTATCGAGGGCCTCGCCATCGCCCCGCGGCCGCTTGGCCTGGTACTGCCCGAAAGTATCGAGGCCTACAGCCGGCGACGGAATTGGGCCATTGGCTTCGGGGTTATAGTCGGTCCAGCTGTGATCCTGGTCGACATCGTACCGCTGGTAGTGCAGCGGCGGCTTTCGCCAGACGTTTTGACGGTTGCGAGTGGTGAGCTGCATCTTCATCCGCATGGCCGGAGCCAGGTGGAAGGTAAAGGCGAAAACGATTATCAGGACCATGAGCAGTATCAGCGACTCCATAAGCGCAGAGCCGGCAGCTGTGTTGCGGCGCCTTATTTTCTTCACGGCTGATGTTTTCATTGCCAGCCTCCTGCTGGAGCAATCAGTGAGTCAGATACTCGTGGACGACTTCGGCCGGATAGGTTCGCAGCATATCGATAACCGGTTGCACATCCTCGCTATCCAGCGATTCGCCCTGAATGTTGGGCAGTGCGGCCTGCGACCAGTCGATGGCCCTGTCCCAGTGAGTGGTCATGACCAGCTCGAATCGCCAGTTCTGGGTAAAGAGGTCCCAACTGGTTGGATTGGTGATAATCGTCTGGGCATAGCAGACAAGCTGATCGTTGGGCACACTGTTGGCAAAGAAGCCGGGCATAATTGAGCTTTTCTGCGGCTTATAGGCGAAGCCGACCAGGGTGAAATACTTGTCGACATTGTCGCCCCGATTGAGGCCGGTATGGCGGTCGAGAAGAATTGGCGCCAGCCGTGGCGGCCGTCCCCGGGGAGGCAGGTATCGCCTGTGGAGCGGCTCCTCTTCGCCGACATCGGCACCGTTAAATCGCCACAGCGAATTGCGAAAGTATGGCGTTCTTTCCTCTTGAGTATATGGCCAGCGGCTGCCGTCGGCCCGGTACGGCGGGTGCGGGGCGGCGATGCCGAGCTGCGGATAGAGGGCCCGGCGTCGTTCGAGGCTGCGGAACCAGAGGTCGTGCCTGGGGTCGGCTCCCTGGCTGACGGTGGTAGCGCGGGTAAAACCGTTGGGGGCGGCGCGGAAGCCATTGAAGGCTCGCAGTTGCTCGCGCGGATACTTCTGGTGGCGGAGTTGGAGGTTAGCGAAGAAGTCGGGCGTATCGTACTCGTATCGGCTGTCAAAGTTAAGGTACGACCAATAAGTGCGGACAACGCTGTTGCGGCCGAATTCCTGCACGTATTTGAGCAGGTCGTCATAGTTTTCGATACGGTCCATGGGCTGCAGGCAGGCCAGTTCGTCGGGTCCGCCAAAGAGCATGTTCAGCTTCTGGTCGCTGATTCTCTGCATGAGGGAGCTGAAGCGGCTGAGTTCGAACAAGCCCATTGGCGTCGGCTCGACAAATGGCTGGCGCATGTAGGCGAAGGGGCCCATTCTGGAGCGACTTCGGTAATGGCCCCAGCGGCGGTTGTTGTAGTGCTGCAGTCTCTGGTATCCTAGGATTTGTCTTCCGTCGGGGGTCCGGGCACTGACCATTGGCCGGCGGAAATTGCGGAAACTGGCTCCGGAGTTGTCGATGCGCTGAATCGGCAGAGTTGGCACGTAGGGCAGCGCGAAACCGACCGAAGCATTATTATCCTGGGCCACCTTGATAGCCTCGCGCTGGATAAGCTCGGGTGTCAACAGTGCTACCTGGGTAGCCATCTCGTTGAGCAGGTAGCAGGTTTGCCAGAGAATGCCGGAGTCGTACTGGCAGTACTCGGCTATTGGTATGCGGCTGACCATACGGTTGATCTGTCGCAGGACCTGCTGTTCTTCGCGGGCATTGCCAACGATGAGCCATTCGCTTAGCTGCGGATGGTTTGGCGTATCGGTGCCATGGGCCGAATTGCCGAGGTTGGAGACCAGGTCGTCGATAATGCGTTGCGAGACAGGGGCCACGGTTTCCAGCGAGTCCAGCAGGACAATGACCGAGAGAAGCTGGGTCTGGGTGACGTTGCACATGCTGATGGTGTTGAGCCCGCGTGCATACCATGAGGCGGCAGTTGCGGCCACGGCGTCGGCGGTGTTCTGGGTTTCGACCTTGGTGTTTATCTTGTCGCCGGTGTTGTAGATCATGAACAGCAGGCCGGCAATGATACCGATGAAGAACAGACCGATGGCCAGCATCTGTCCACGCTCATCGCAATGGAGTCGTTGCAGGCGATAATTAATCTGTCGTTTCATGTCATCACCCCGGTTCATCTGCCCGTTGTGTCCTCGACCGCACCGCTGAAACTGGTGCATGCGGCCCCGTGTGTCTAGTACTCCGACATGGCCTTTTCGATCTTCTGTATAAGGCCGTTGATTTCGTCGGTGACCATTTGCCGGCGAGCCAGTTGGGCGTTCGCAAGTGCTACGCCATACCTTTGACTGTCAAAGTTCTCGACGGCCTGCAGATAGTATCTGCGATATTCGACCATTTTCAGTTTCTCCCTGATCTGGCCGCGATCGTAAAGCTTCTGAGCTTCCTGATAGTTCTGCTTGGCGCTGTTGAGGTCGTCGCGCTCGTAGGCTGCATCGCCAGCCCTGACGAAATTCTCGAAGGGCATTTCTCTCTGGGCCTGCTGCACCATCTGGGCGTCTTCGCGGGTCTGGGTGCGGATTTTGCCGATGTTGTCTATGACCTCCTGCCACTTTCTGGCGGAGCGGGCCTGGTGAGCCTGGCTGCGCCAGTGCTGATCGGTCCAGGTGGCCTGCTGATCCTGAAGGCGTCGTTTTTCGCCCGGATCGTCCTCAAGATTGATAGCCCGCTGCATGGTCTGGGCGGCCTGCAGGAATTCGTTCTTGCCAGCCAGATTCTGAGCCTCTTTTATGATTTCCTGGTACTCTATGATGCGCTTGATGTGGGCGATTTCCATCTTGGCCCGCTCGTTATCCGGCCATTCCACGACGGCCTCTTCCATCTTACGCAGGGCCTGAGACCACATGCGGCGACCCTTGATCTGCAGTCCTTCCTCGGCCAGCGCTTCGCTGCGAGCACGTCGGGCTTTCATCTGAACCATGTCGCGATTGACAAGATCGGCCACTTCGGAGCTAAGCTCGATGCGCAGGGCTCGTTCGAATGCTTCGGAGGCGGAGCGATAGTTTTTCTGCTCCATGTCCTGATCGGCCAGAGTGACAAAATCCTCGTACTGCTTGATTTGCCCGAGTTCGGCCAGGCGGGCCTTTATGGAGGCGGCTTCTTCGCTCAGCCCGCGCTGTTCGGCCAGTTGCCGGGCGCCTGCGTAGTGGGCTTCGGCTTCGGACCAGTTTCTTGCTTTCAGGGCTTCGTTGCCGCGGGCCATGCGGCCCCTGACATCGGCCTGTGCCTGCAGCCGCTCGATGCGTCGGCGAGCATCCTGCACCAATGCCTGGTTTCCTGATTCATCGCGTTCGGCCTGGGCCAGGACTTCCAGTGCCCGAGGATAATCGCCGGCATTTTCGAACTGTTCCCATTCGTTCTTGAGCCGTGCGAAATGACTGTGGTTGGACAGCCGTCGTTCGAACTCGTTTACCCAGTTCTGCTGCTCGCCCGTGGCCGCCATGTCCCTGGCAGCCCGCAAGTTCTGGCTGGCGTCCTCATACTCACCAATGTTCAGGTTGTGCTCGCCGAGGCTGCGCAGTTGGGCAAAGCGTGCTGACTGGTTGTTATATTGCCGGCTGACCCGGTCGAATATTTCGGCAGCCGCCAGATAATCCCCATCCTCGTAGAGCCTTTTGCCCTCATCCAGGGCGTTGCGCAATTCAGCTCGCTGGGCGCTGACCTTGCCGCCTTCGATGATGCTCATGGTAATGAGGGCCACGACAATCCCGGCGGCAACAATTCCACCAATGACGGCGTATTGCCGCCAGCCCCAGGGTCGCTTGGGCAGAGGAGCGGTCTTGGGCGCGGCCTGGGAACCGGCAGCGGCGGCGACGGCCTTTTCATCGGTGGTGTCTGCACTTTCGCGTGCGGCTGCCTTGGTACGCTTGGCTTTGGGCTGGGCGGCAGGTTCGTCAGTGTCGGGCTGGGAGTCGGTCGGGCCGCCCATGACTTCGGCATCGACCTGCTTTTCGAGGCGGGCCGAGTCCTGTTCGGTGAGGCTCTTGCCTTGGACGTACATGACGAAAATCTGCCGCAGCCATTTTATTATCTGATCGGCCGAGGCGAATCGCCTGGAGGGATCCTTGTCCATCATGCGGTCGACTATGCGGGCCACCAGTGGCGGCACGCCGGGCTGGACTTCGCGCAGGCTTGGTGCTTTGATGCCGGAGTTGCTGTGCCAGTGCATCCAGCGGATATTGGCCGACTGCGGATCGCTGTAAATCTCGGAGAAGACCTCGCGGAACTTCTCGGGGCCGATAAGCATCTGGTAGGCAATGAAGCCCAGGCTGTAGATGTCGGCCCGGTCGTCGACGGCGCCGCCGGTGAACATCTCGGGGGCCATGTATTGGGTGGTGCCCATGGGCAGGCTGGTCCGCCCGCCGCTTTTGCCGACGAGTCCAAAATCGGCGATTTTGACGTTGCCCGACGACTGGACCATGATGTTGTCGGGTTTGAGGTCGCGATGGACGATGCCCTGGGCGTGGATGGCGCGGAGGCCGAGGGCAATCTTCAGGAGTATGCCGAGGCCGGTCTGCAGGGCGGCCGGGCCGCGATCCATGAGCTTCTGCAGGCTGGAGCCTTCGACGTATTCCATGACCATGAACAGGCCGCCATTTTCTTCGACCAGTTCGTAGACCGAGACGACATTCTGCTGGCCCTGGCTGAGACGGGCCAGCACCTGTGCCTCGCGGCGGAAGCGGTCGACGAATTTGGGATCGCTGGCCAGGTTCGGGGCAATCTGCTTGATGGCCACGTAGCGGTCCAGTGATTTGTCGTAGGCTTTATAGACCATGGCCATTCCGCCCGTACCGAGCAGCGACACGATCTGGTACTTGCCTACTTTCATTCCTGCTTCAAGTTGGTTTGTAAACTGCTTGGCCATCCTCTGATCAACTCCTGTCGGTTATCCGGCCCTGGTGGCCGGCAGAATCTTAAATCGCCGACCGCAATGCGGCCTTCGACTTATCGAATTTAGAGCTCAGTAGTCACAAAAATTCTCGTGTAATACATTCTTTCGCCCGAACCGGGCAACTGCATCTGCATGACGCTGTCGTCGCGGTTTTCGCTGGAGAGCAGATACAGGATGCGGTTTGCCCATGGCACCTGCAACGGAATCGGGAAGCCAAGAGTCAGTTCCAGCGATTCGTAATGCGGATAATCAAAAGTATGCGGATGGTTGGGGCAGAAGTTTTCGTGGTTCCATCCCCACTGGGTCCAGGTAGTGCGTCGGCTGTTATGTCGCGGGCAGCGGTTTCCGCGCTGCGGCTCGCCGTAATTCCAATGGTCGGGCTGACGGATTTGCAGCGACAGGAAATAATCGGCGTAGGCGTATTGGCCGGCCAGGTGCCTGATCCAGGGCCTTGAGGCCATATCGGCGTTGGCAGCGGGAGCAGAGGTCATGGCATTGGTAACCAGTCGCTGGAACTGGCTGCCGCTTAGTTCGGGATCGTTATAAGTACGATCGCTGGGCAGGCGGCCGCTGATGGGGGCCAAGGCGATGACGGCGGCGCGGCGGATGCGGACCCATTTGAGCGAGGGCGGCGTGCGGGCGTCCTCATCGTTAAACATCAGGTTTGACCGCTCCATGTTGCCGAAGTTACTGTTGATGATGGCACAGGCGGCGCGGGTTACTCCGTAGCCGGCGTAATGGGCCTGCATTGAGGCCTGAAAGAGGATGGTGGCCTGGAGCAGGACGAGGAGAATCATAGTCATGAAGGGCAAGGCCAGCAGCATTTCGACCATGGCTGTGCCGCCTTCGTCGCGGTGCAGTTGCCGCAGACCGCCATGGGGTCGCCGGTCGCAGCGATAGACCAGCAGGCCCACGGGCACCAGCAGCAGCAGGCAGACCAGCAGGATTTTCAGGCTGGTCGCGGTCAGAGAGCTACCCACTGCCTGCCTCTGCCAGGGCTCGTTGAAGATGAGGCCAGCCAGCAGACCGGCAGCCGCCAGCACGGGAACAAGCACCAGCAGGAGCTTGAGCATGCGTTTTCGGCGGATGGTAAGCATCATCGCGGCTCCTCAACTGCGGAATAAGTCTGCTACGAACGATCCGAGCGTCTGCTGGGCATAAACTTCGGCCAAGGCCCAGGCGGTTGCCACGGCAATTGCAAAGGCGAACGGGACGCGAATGGTGGCTTTCGGCATGGCGTCGTCAAGAGTTGTGCCCCTGATGGCGTAAATCCGCAAGCCAAGCCAGGTTCGAGCCACAGCCGCGCCCAGAACTCCGCGCCAGATGGCGGCCACAATGCCGATGGCTACGGCGACGCCAAAGGCGTAGAAGAGCAACCTGGGGAAGAACATGCTGTCGGCCCCGCGGCTGAAACCAGCCAGAGCGCCGATTGCGGCGACCAGTTTGACATCGCCGCCACCCATTCCGCCCAGCATGTAAGCCACCAGCATCAGTCCAAAGCCGACCGCTGCCGCCAGGGCGTGGTTCCTGAGCATCTCAAGACCACCCCCCAGCGCCAGCAGCAGGCCGACGACAAAGGCCGGGTAAACCAGACAATTGTAAACACGTCCCTTCTGCAGGTCGGTAACGGCGGCAGTAGCCGCAACGGCCAGCAGCACGATGTCGGACAGATACTGCATCGAGCATCCTTAGAAAGTATTGCCGCTGCCTGGGCCTACGTCACTACCGGCATCGCCTTCCGCCTTGCGCTGCTCCCACAGTCCGGCGATCCAGTTGGTGATATCGTCGCGATACCACATAAGGATGCCGAGCAGGGGCAGAACCAGGGCGGCGATGATGAGCAGCTTTTCGAGGCCCTCGGCTCCCTGCTCGTCCTGGTGCAGGCGCTTCAGCAGACTGCCCAGGCTCTCTTTGCGAAACTTGCTCTTAAGTAGTCCGAACATTCAAATTCTCCTTGTTTCAGTTGCAAACATGGTGCCAACCTAAAGGAAAGGCCACCCAACGCAATACGAGAACGACAGGTAATAATCCTGCATAATATTCCAGAGAACAGGCAGCAGCAGCCAGACCAGCGGGATGACGAACATGCCGAGAATCAGCAGCGTCTCGAGCATGGTGCTGCCACGCTGGTCGCGATGCAGACGGAGCAGAGTCCGGCGCATTCTGCGAGCGAAGCTGTGGAGCGATGCGGTCATGCGGTCAGGCCCCCTGCTCTTGCGTGTTGCCGTCGGAACTGGCATTTTCGCCTTCGGCCTCGAAGAACGGTGCCAGATTCGGCATCTGCTGGGCCAGCAAGCGGGCCTGTACCTCGCGCATCATGGCCGGTTGTTCGCCGGTCCAGGCCAGCGAGCCGTCTTCGAGTTTGCGGCCGCCGGGCGGCATTTTCAGTCTCAATACATCGACCACCTGGTAACGGTAATTTTCGTCAACCGGCTGAATTTCGCTGATCTGCACAACGCGCCTGGTGGCGTCGTGGAAACGGGCCATCTGTACGATGATGTCGATTGACGAGGCCACCTGCGTGCGCAAGGCGTTCAGGGGGATGGCCACGTCGCTCATCAGGGCCATGGTTTCGAGTCGGTTCAGGGCGTCCAGCGGGGTGTCGGCATGCATGGTTGACATTGACCCGCCGTGGCCGCTGGTCAGGGCCTGGATAAGGTCGAGCGCTTCGCCGCCACGGACTTCGCCGACGATGATGCGGTCGGGTCGCATGCGGAGCGAGTTGCGGAAAAGCTCGCGGATATTGACCTCGCCGCGGCCGTAGCGGTCGGGGGCCCGGGTTTCCATCTGCAGAACATGAGGCTGCCGCAACTGCAATTCGCTCGATTCCTCGATGACCACAACCCGCTCCTGGCGCGGAATGTAGATGCTCAAGGCGTTGAGCAGACTGGTTTTACCGCTGGATGTGCCGCCGCAGAAGAGAATGTTCTTCTCCGTCTGTACGGCCACCTGGAGATACTCCAGGGCCATTTTTGTGAGCGTGCGGCTCTGGACGAGGTAATCGACCTCGAAGCTGTCGGCGGCGAACTTGCGGATAGTAAGACAGGGCCCCTTGCGGCTGCAGGGCGGCATGGCCACGTGTACACGGCTGCCATCGGGCAAGCGGGCGTCCATGAGCGGATGCTCGTTTGTGAGCCGCTTGCCTACATACTGGAGGAGGTTGCGTATGGCGGCCACGAGGGTTTCTTCGTCGGCAAAGCGGGCGTCGGTCTGGGTCATCTGGCCATGCTTTTCGACGTAGATTTCGTCGGGTCCGTTGACCATGACTTCGACGATGCTTTCGTCGGCCAGGAAGGGTGCGATGGGCGCAAGGAGTTTGCTCAGCGTGCGTTCGAAAATCGCACGCGCCTCCATGGAGTCAGCGGTTGGTATTGCCTGGTCCGTCATAACCTACCCTTCATATACGATTTAACGCCGCTGGCCGACAAATAATTCCCAAAATCTGTGCCACCGGGATGACTGCTGAACGTAATAACGCGGAGACACTCAACCAGGGGCACGATCAGCAGCTATTGTAAGGCCGTAACTCCTTAGGATCAAGGTGGTTACGCGGCCGGCCGAATACTCTACCGGCACTGGCCGGTTGAAAAGTCCGGCGGAGGCTATTCAACAGTCTTGAGGCCAAGGCGGTCCTGCTCGCTGCTGATACTACGATCATCGAGCCCGCTTGTCCTGATTATTTCGGCCGTGTGGCTCTGTCCGCTCTTGACGTCGAGGGCGGTTACGTGCACGCGTCCCTTGGCATCGTAGCTGAAGGTAACCCGGACTGGTGCTCCTGCCGGGCGGCCTGCCGGGAGGTTGCTGATGCGGAATTCGCCCAGCACAATGCAGGCTTCGGGGTCGGGGGCATCGCCCTGGACTACCTGGAGGCGGATTGACTGCTGATTTTCGGTGGCGGTCTGGTACGTTTTGGTGACGCCGGCAGGCAGGCGGGCGTTTTTGCGGATGAGGATGTCGTTGCGCCTCTGCATGGTGCGATGATCCTTGACCACCAAGCCAAGGGCGTGGGAGGCAACGTCGGTGGTGTGGATTTTGCCAAGCCGCTCAGCCGCCTCGGAGGAATACTCCGTCAGTCGGTCCGGGCTTTTCATTTCCATAATGGCGGCGTGGATTGCTGCGCCCATAGCCACGGCGTCGTCAGCCGAGACGGTGACTTCGACCGGTCTGCCGCTTATCTGTTCGAGCATGCGCTGAACCATGGGCATGCGGGTGGAGCCACCGGTGACAACTACTTTCTTAATGCCCTGCCAGTTGACCTTTGCTTCTTCCAAAACCATTTCGGTGGTCAATTGGGTCATTTTGAGAAGATCGTCAGTCAGCGACTCGAACTGCTCGCGCGTAAGTTCGTAATTGCCCCAGTGGCCATGGAAGGAGACCGGCACCTTGGTGCTGGGGCGACGGCTGAGGGTTTTCTTGGATTCCTCGGCAGTCAGCGTAAGGTAGGCCATTGCCGCCCTGTCCTGTCGAGGGTCGGATCCGAATTCGCGGCGAAACTGCTCGGCCAGGTAGTTGACCATCCGCTCGTCCCAGTCCTTGCCGCCAAGCTCGACGTCGCCATCGGTGGCCAGGGTGACCAGATCGGTACCATTTTTCTCGATTACGGTCACATCGAATGTGCCGCCACCAAGGTCGTAGACGATGAAGACCCCGTCCTCGCTGGTACCGCTGAAGCCATAGGCCAGGGCCGCGGCGGTCGGTTCGTTGATAATATCGATGACATTAAGGCCGGCAATCCGTCCGGCGTCTTCGGTTGCCTTGCGTCGGGAATCGTCGAAATAGGCCGGCACGGTAATGACGGCATCGGTGATGGGGCCGATGTGCGTGGCTGCATCCTGCACGACTTTCCGCAGAATAAGTGCGCTGATAGCCTCCGGCGTGTAGGTTTCGTCATCGACGGTGAACTGGTAGTGGGCATCGCCCATGCTGCGCTTGACGCCGGAGACGGTGCGTTCGGGGCTGGCCAGGCCTTCGCGGACGGCATCGAGACCGACCAGTATGCTGTCTTTGCCGAAGTGTACGACCGATGGAGTCCGCAATTCGCCTTCGCTGTTGGCGATAACGACCGGTTCGCCCGCCTCGTTCACCTGAGCCACACTCGACAGGGTCGTTCCCAGATCGATACCTACGGCTCTGGCGCTACCTCTGCCGGCTGCTCGATTAGTCATATTGCTGATCCTTTCTCACTCAAAACGGCCGCTGGATTATAAGTTCAAGCTCTTGTGTGTCAAGCAATTGGCTGCGCGGGGGCCTATCGATTACGTATACTGCTGAAGGATCAAGCGTTGCTTGACCGCGCCGGGGCTGGTCAGTAGAATGGTCTGGTTGATGTTTCGATGCCCTACTATTGTTACCAGCAAGTTCTGTAACTTTGCATCCGGGGTCAAAATGGACAGAAAGATTTTCGGCAACTCAAGCGGCAAGCAGCAGTCATCGGGCGGCAGCAGTAATGTACCGGCCCGTTCGGGAGGCGGCGAGTCGAAGCTTCCGGCCAGTTCGAACCGTCGCACCGAAGCCGTGTTGCAGGTGACCGGCGGCCCGGATAAGGGCAGCGAGTTCGTCATCAGCCGCATTCTTACCACGCTGGGCAGGCAGGAAGGTTGCGACATTGTTCTGAAGGAATCGGTGATTTCGCGCGAGCATGCCCAGATTGAGCAGACGCCCGAGGGCTACGTTTACATCAACCTGAGCGAGAACGGCAGCTGGATGAAGGGCAAGGGCGTTGACCGGGCCCTGCTGGTCAGCGGCGACAGCATAGAAATTGGCGCCAGGACGCGGATGAAGTTTGTGCTGCGCGAGGTTGAGGTGGCCCAGGTTGGTCCGGTGTTCAAGCGGCGGGCCCGGCGTAAGGACGAGGAGGTTGAGGTAGTCGAAAAGGCCGGCGGCGAGAAGAAGAATCAGTCGCTGGGCGGTGCGGGCAAGTCGCTGATGAAGAACAGGAAGCTGGTGGTGGGGCTGGGCGTGTACCTGGGCCTGATGCTGGTCATATTCATTGTGATGGGATTGGGCGGGTCTTCGGGCGATGGCGGGAACAGCAATAGCGGCCCACTGCCCTACTTTGAGAACAAGCAGGACCTTGTGCCTTACCTCACGTTCAGGTTCGACTACAAGCCGGACGAGAGCATGGCTATTCAGAAGGCCAGGCTTGGGCAGAGTTATTACGAGCAGCGGACCACTCGGAAGGGTAATCTTTACCTGGCGGTGAAATCGCTTCAGGAGTCTCAGGCCTACGGCGGCGGGCACTTGAGCAACGAGCACATCGGCACGTTGAGCGACGCCAGGAATGAGTTGAGAGATCAGATATGGCAGCTGTACAGCGATGCCCGGATGCTGGCCGAAGTAAAAGGCGAATATGCCAAGGCCAGAGAATTCTACAGGGCAATTCTGTTGATGATCAGCGACCCTGAAGAGAAAAAGGTCAACCCGCTTTACAACCATATTCAGAGAAGAATGGAGTTGTTGCCGGCGGGGCGGTGATAGTGGTAGAGCGGCAACGGGATTGCGGAGGCGGGTCTGGCCGAATGAAGATCAGCCGGCGATAATCAGCAGTACCACTATGAGCAGGAATATGCCGGCGGCAATGAGTGCGGCCAGCTTCATTGCGGCGGTCAGGTCCGGGTGGTCGGCGGCGAACATCCTTATGCGGGTGGCCAGGGCATCGGACTTGTCGCGCAGCTTGCGGACGGCGGCGATGAGGCGGGACCGTTTGCGAGGCACCGCCACCTGCGGCTTCACTGGACTCTCGATTACATTTCCATCCTGCCCGGTTAATCCCAGCAGAAATGCCATAGCCTTGTAGGGCGTCGATTCGGGCTCAAGGTTCACCTTGCGGGCGGCCAGTCGGTCGACCCACTCCTGCATCAGCTTGCGCGGCTGGTTGGCGGCCATCTGCGTAACAGGAAGCAGGCCGAATGATTTGGCTCGCCGGCCGATGTGCTGATTGACCATCAGGGCAAGTGCCTGCGACACGCCGAGGGCTTGCTGGACGGCCTTGACGGCCCGCACCCGGGTCTCCAGAGGCTGCCGCTCGACCAACTGCCCGACCAGGGCCACTTCGGTGTAGATCCACAATCCGAGCGGGAGCGGGACCTTCAGGTTTCCGCGCTGGGGCCAGTTGAAGGCTCGGTCGAGGCACCAGGACATCAGTTGCGGCATAATTTGCGGCACCGGCATGCCAACGCGGTCGCAGGCTGTGAGCCAGTCGACGAAAAGGTCGTCCAGCGGGCGGTCCATGTCGGCCTGGGGAAAGTTGGCCTGGGCTCTCTGCAGCAGGACGGTCTGGCGCTGGGCGTCATATTCGGCCTTCTTCTGCGGGTGCGTCAGGATGTCGGCGGCCTTACTGACCTCTCCCTGAAGCTGCAGGGCCTGCTTGCGGTATTTGCCAATCTGGTAGCTGCGAAGCGTGCGTTTGACCACCAGGGCGGCATCGCCAATGGCTGCCGTATCGGTCTCGAGTTCGCTGAGGTTGAAAAGCGCATAGGCGCTGGGCGGGCGCTCGACCGTATTGATGCCCAACCACTCGCGGTAAGGGTCGGCAATTACGGCGTTATGCTCGGAATCAGCGGTTGTGTGGCCACTGGTCAACGTCAAATCTCCATGAGGTCCGGCTGCAAGAGGACGGATCGCCTCAAGCTGCGCCGGAAGTTGTCCTTAATGCAGGTCAGCCGGATAATGTTAGCAGAGGGCCAAAAGACTGTCAAACAACATGCTTGCCGCCAAAAGCCGCAAAGTTTAGCCATGATGTTATCGGCCAACCAGTTATGTTGCTTTATTGAGGGTTGCGGCTGAGCCGGACGGCGGCCGGCAGCTTACTTGCGCCTGGCAAATACCGGCAGGCCGGTGGCGGCAAATGGCCTACCAAGGGTGGGTCGGGAAGATAACTGTGCATTGCACGATTGCATTGTTACGGAAACGGGTTTAGTCTGACCTTGTGGTAGTTAATGCCATGGCAGTCATGTCATGCAATTGCGAATCAAGTTTGGGACCAAGGGGGAGGCTCATGAAAACCAGGTATCTCGTGATGCTGCTGGGGCTGCTGCTGCAGATGGCAATAGTCGATTCGGTCCGGGCCGATTTCAATCTCACTGGATCGCAGCACCTGGATGTAGATAGCGCCCATGCCAGCGGGACCTTAAACGAGTCGAGCACGGCCCTGGTAATGTTGGGCGGCTCCATCACCCATGCCTATATTAACGATACATCGGTCCTGACCGTTGACCACGATACCACCATCACGACGATCAGCACTGCTTCGTGCTTCAACTACGCCACTTTGAACGTCTACAATAGCGAAGTGAACACCAATAATCTGTACAACAACAGCCAGGCCAACGTTTACGGGGGCCACGTGCGCTATGCATCGGTGCAGGAGTTCAGTACCTTCAGCATGTTCGGAGGCAATGCCTCGTTTATTACCGGCTACGGTAACAGCAACGTCAACCTGGCCGCCGGAGCCGTGGCAAGCCTGACCGTGCGGCATGACAGCATTGCAACACTTTCGGGCGCAGCGACCACCAGCCTTTACGCTTACGATAACAGCCAACTGGAGATAAGCGGCGGCTCGCTGACCAACCTGCACAGCTATGGCTTGAGCAACATCGCCTTCCATGGACGCGGATTCGAGGCTTCGGGCGGACTGTCGATTGTGGATAATGAGGTGTTTGGCACCGGCATCCTGAGCGGCACCTGGGTCAACGGGACGCCGTTTTCGATTAACGTAGAAGCCAACGACGCAACGTCGACTATTATTGTTCCTGAGCCGGCCACCATGACGCTTTTAGGCGTCGGACTGGCGGGTCTTGTGGCAAGGCGCAACCGGCGCAGGCGACTGCAGAGCAAGTGAGCCAGCCGTCATCCCGCAGCACATGAGCCGGAGTTTGGGGCGACCAGGCTCCGGCAGCACCTGATTAGAACGATCTCCCTGCAAATCTACGATAACGGGGGGCGGCGATGTCGTGCCGCTCCTGACCGCACCGTCCGCGCCGCCCGCTGCGGTCCAGCGGCAACCGTGCAAGCCTCCATCTGATCACCCCTGGAAGAAGCTCCAAACAAAGCGGACAGTTCTACTTTGCGTTGACAAAGAAAATGTTATTATACCTTGCAATTATTTGGCAAATGATGACTTGGTGGAACTTTTGGACAATGCGGGGCACGGTTGATGGAAGGAACCAGGATGACATCGCGAGAACGCATGCTCAGGACCATTCGGGGACAGGATGCCGACGCCACGCCGCTGTGTTTCCTGCTGAATTCCGAACTGCAGCGTGACTGCAGCGATGAGCATCAATTCCTGCGGCGACAACTCGATCTTGGAGTTGACGCCGTTGCCGCATTGCCTGATCCGGCATGGACTTTTGACCCCTCGGTGTCGAGCGAAGTGCACCGCGAAGGGCGTGGGGGCGAAAACGATTTGCTGCACAAGGTTTACCATACACCAGCCGGCGACTTGACCACTACCGTGGAGCTTACCGACGATTGGCCGCACGGCGATGACATACCTCTGATGAGCGACTATGTCATTCCGCGGTCCCGTAAGTTTCTTGTCACTGATCCGCAGGATCTTGCCCCGCTATCGTTTCTGCTGCGCGGGCCGAGCCCGCAGTCGGTTGTCCAGTGGCGGACGCGGGCTGATACCACGCGCGGTCTTGCCGACGAATTGGGCATTGCCACGCGCGGAGCTTTCAACCGCCTCAGCGACATGGTCTGCTGGCTCTGCGGTTGCGAAGCATTTGCCACCATAGGGTTATCGTCGCCGGCATTTTTCCGCGACCTGCTTTCGCTTGTCTCAGCCTGGCAAGAGGAGATTATCAAGGTCTTCCTTTCGGCCCACCCGGACATACTGGTCGATGCTCAATGGTACGGAACGACTTTTCTGTCGCCCACTCTTTACGAGGAATTCCTCGCGCCGCACCTGCGCCGTCGTGTCGAGATGACGCATCAGGCGGGTGCTCTCTTCTGTGCCCTGGCGACCAATACGGTCATGCCCTTTTTCAAACCTCTCAAGCGGCTGGGCATCGATGCTCTCTTTGGTGTCGATCCCATTCAAGGCGGGTGGGACCTGCAGCGGACGAAGGCCGACTTTGGCGATTCCGTGACCTTGTGGGGCGGCATTAACGGCTATCTGCAGATTGTCGATGGCAATATCGAAGAGGTCGTAGCCGCCACCGAGCTGGCGATGGCCGCCCTGGCCCCCGGTGGCCGCTTCATTCTGGCCCCGGTGGATAATGTCCGAAATGATGCTGCGGATACTCCTGAGGCCCGCCGCCGCATTGCTGAGAATACGCAAGCCATGATCAGCACCTGGCGACGTTTGAGCGTATGAGCGGTATTCGTCGCCGCAGGGGGAAGCGGGCTTGACGGCGATCACGATTCACAGCGGAATCAGCTGGCATTTCCTTTCTGCGAAAGCGGCACCACATGATCGGGGCGCCATGCCGAGGCATGGGTGCGGACAGGTCACTTTTCCGATTGATCTTTGAACCATTGTTGTAATTGTCAAGATAGTCACAGATACTGGCAGGCGTCTGCGCGGGTGGGAGAATTGCGCATGAAACGACTTTTTATTGCCTTCCTGCTTCTGTTGCTCTTCGCTCCTGCCGCCAAGGCTCATGGGCTGGCGAAGTATATCTCCACGCCCGTAACGCCACCACTGGAGTTCACCTGGTGGTTCATACCATCTGTGGCTATTCTCCTTTTTGGTTGTTACCTGGTCATCTGGAAGCTGCTGGGCAGGTCGCGGGGGGCGTCAATTGCACTATCGCTCGGGGCTGTCGTGGCGTTCACCATCAGCTTTCTAGTTGTCGGTGTTTTTGCCAGCGGATTTCATACTGGGCCACCGCCGGGACTCGGGATTCCATGTTCAACCATGTGGGGGCTGGGATGGGAAGATGTGGGCGGACTCTTTGTTTTCTGGAACTTGCTCGGGATGGCCTGTCTTTATGTATCGTTATTGGTCTGGGGAGGATTGCGCCGCTCCGCGTCAAAGCGCCTGCCAATCGCCCTGGCTGTTCTTGGCATGTATGCCGCCGGACTGATTCCTTACATTTCCACCACTGCCCTTGCTCATGGCTGGGCCGGCGGCTATGTGCAGCGTCGGTGCAGCGACAATGTGCAAAAGCTGAATGAGGCCGTGTATGAGTATGCCAAAGGCCACGGTGACTATCTGCCAGAAGCCGACAACCTGGAGTCGTTGCTCAAGACGCTGCAACCCCATGCTTTTGGCAGGGAAGCACTGCACTGTTCCGTGGCTATGGCCTTTGAGCGATCGCCCGAACCTTACGTCTGGAACGCAGCGTTCTCCGGCTTAAGTCTTGATGACGCAAATAAGCTTGCATATTCGAACGAGTCACCGATCATCTGTCCCTACCACGGGGACTGGGGGTATTGGACAAGAAGACAATTTATGGATTTCGACATGGAGTGAGGTAGCCGCTCATGGTAGGCTCTGGCGGGCGACATGCAGTTGCATGGTACTATGCATCTTGTTGCCGCATGGTAGCTTGCGGTCACGAGTAAGCCTGATTTTACCAGCAATATTGCAGGTTCAGGATACGAGCACTGTCAGCAGAGGACTCTTTGATTCAGGGGAAGTCGTGATTGAGACCGATGACAAGCAGCCGATGACTTGGGATGGGCGGGTCCGCATCTGGATTGCGCTTCTGGCTCTGGTTGTGGTTGCCCTGGCCGTGAGCCTGAACTGGCGGGGGAATCCGTGGCGCTGCGTGCTGACAATCCCTGGCGACGATGCCAACTTGCGACATCGGTACAGGCCAAGCAGTGATATGTCGGCTGACGGGCGGCTGCTGGCAATACCGCGCCCTGGCTGGCGGTACGAGGTATGGGATCTGGAAGAATTGCGGCTCGTTGCCTCGGTAAGCCACGAGACGCCCGAAAACGGCGAGCCGCAAGGCTCCGGAACAGTGCAATTGTCGGGTGACGGTCAGTATCTGTTACTTACCGGTGGCCGCATCTTCAGCCTTGATGGCAAGCAGGTGCCGCTGGAGACTGGTAGATTTTATAATTTCGTGGCCTCCCCGACTGGCCATATGCTGGCGATGAGCGATGGAAGGCAGCATAGCCGGATTATTGACATGAGTTCCGGAGAGGAGCTTGGGAGCTGGAAAAAAAAGGATTATGCTAGCGTCAGAAGCATCCATTGGTCGCATGATTCCCGTTATCTGCTGTACCTGGGCCAAAGTGGTACTTCCATTCGAGATGTCGAGTCGGGCGATCTGCTTGTGCACCATGGCGAGCTTGACATGGACCTGCCATGGCCGATGATTGCTGGTGAGAATTCCGGCACTAGAGGCCCTGGCGCTAAGGATAGCGACTATTTCCTCCACCGACCGCAGAACATTTATTTCAGCCCTGTCGATGCTCAACTGGCGCCGGATGGTCTGACATTTTCCGTCTTATACGGCAATATCCGCTTCAGGGGTATACCGGACATGGGAAGAGTACGACTGTACGATACCACCAGCGGTGCACTGCTCTGGGACCAGGAGGTAAACTATGGGCCCAGGACTGTTTTGTTTTCTGCTGACGGTTCGCGCATTCATGTCGTGCCGGCAGACCACCGGAATCTTGCAATCGCCACGTATGCTGCCAGCGATGGGCGACTGCTCTTTGAACTTCCGGTTCCGGACAGCAGGAGGCGAGGCATATATGATCCTTTGGCAATTGGCGGAGATTGGATTGTTGCCAATGGCCCGCGCCTGATTGATACGACCGGTCGCCATGCAGCAATTAACTTCTCCGAAAGTTACCGCTCGCAGGATGTTTTGGCAGACAGCAGTGGCAAACATATTGTGGAAGTAGGCTCGGATCATTCGGCGCGCGTGTGGCGTCCGCGGCGTTCGCCATCGGTGGCGGGTGCCTGGATTCTGCCGGAGACGTGGGGTATTTACCTGGCAATGATGGCCCTGACTATTGGGACGGTGGTGATAGCGGCTCGGCATAAGGAGCAGAGCCTCCAAAATCCGCTGCCTAAGGCCCTGTGGGTATTGCTGATACTGATGGCACTCTCGCTGGCTTGGAGTGGGGCCAGCCAGGTAGTGGATGCGTCAATAGGATATATTTATGGGGCAGAGCGAGTTGAGGTGGGCGGCATAATAGGTTTTGCTTTCTTATTTATGGCACTGCTGGGAATGGCCCGCTTGCGGCGCGGTTGGTGGATATTCCACCTGATTCTTTATGGCCTGGGCCTGATTTACCTGACCGTGCTTGCTGTCCAGTTCTACCGCTCGCTTGATGAATTCCGGGGTGGCATGCTGTATGACACCTGGCACGGATACCCGATAAGCATTAACGTGACGCCTGCTGTGGTAATGGCCGCATTATCAGTTGCGGCAGCATACTTGCTGCTTATGCTGGTCCTGCTGTGCCTTCCGCGGGTTCGACGTTTGTATGCCCGCATGAGGTACAGAATCAGCCTTTTGAAACATGACGGTGGATTTCCACAGGCCAGCCTGGACCCCTCTGTGCCCGGCACCTTGCCAGCGGCGACTGATGGGCGGGATGGGTGAGGCGATCGGGTCAATCGATTGATTGTGGTCCGGGGATGTGCTATATTGGCAGGCGAACAGCCCGGCACCGGTGCTGGGCTCAGGCCAGATGATAATCGTCGATTTGAATCAACTGGCCTCGATCCACAGACCGTGACCGAAAGGCACCCTCCATGAAAAACCTTGTTGCTCTAATTCTTACACTGATTGTTTCCGCAGGCCTGGCGTCCGCGGCAACGTACTACGTCGATTTCGAAGGCGGCAGTAACGAAGCGGACGGTCTTTCGCCGCAGACGGCCTGGAAACACAGCCCGGGCGATTCCAAGGCTACGGGCAAACCTTCCACGGTCGAACTTGGAGCCGGCGACATTATCCGCTTTAAGGGAGGCGTGCAGTATCTGGGGGAGATCGCCCTGGCGGTTGCCGGTAGCGAGGGCAAGCCCATCGTTCTCGACGGGAACACTGACGGTGCTTACGGCGAGGGCCGGGCTGTGCTGGACGGTGCCCGGATGATTACCAAGTGGCAATCGGTCTCCTCGGCCGCCGAGGTTGGAGGAAATCCGAACTGGCAGAAGATTATGTACGCCGACCTTGACGTCGATCTGTCGAGCAACTTCAACCCTGGGCGTTTTGTACCTCACCGCGATGCCGGCCGGGATCGGCAGGCGCCGTGGCAGCGCGTCTTTCTCATCGATGGCGAGCGACGGGTGCTGCCGCTGGCCCAGCGGCCCAAGGCTTCCGATCCGTTTTACCCCGACCTGCCCAGAGAGTTCTATGAATCTCCGGAACCCCTGACCGGCTCCTATCCGCACAAAGTCTATTACGAGGAAGGTTCGCGCGGCAACCGGAGTCTGCCCCTGATCGCGATTACCTACGGCGGCAGCGCCCCGGTGATTGAGCCGTTAAATGGCGGTGCAGTCTCGGTGGAAATGGAGAAGCCAGCGTCCATCGCGGAAATAGGGTTCAAGCTATTCCGGCCCAAGTCCACCCCGGCGCCCGAGCACATTGTGTTTTTAGCCGATGGCAAAGAGGTCTTCAAGGCCGAAGTGGACCAGAAGCAGGCCGAGATGCAGCGCTTCAAGCTGCCCGAGACGGTCAAAGCCAGTAAGCTGACGTTCCAACTGAAGCATTCGGGCGAGGATGTGGCCCGCTGGACAAAGCTGCAGCAGATTGCGGCCTTCACTCCCGATGGCGAAAACGTTATCGAACACGAGATATCCACAGTGATCCGCGACGAAGAGCGCCTGACACAGGAGGATGCAGACTGGTATGACGGGATGTTCGTCGGCGTCCACGGTGGGAACAATCACGTGTACTTTGCGCCAGTGAAGCGGTATGACCCGAAAGCCCACGAATTGCACGTCCCCCACTTCCAGGCCACCACCTACAAGACAACCCGGTACGCGCTGTTCAATTCGCCCAAGTTCATCGATCAACCTGGCGAATGGAGCCTGATGGAGATCGAAGGTGGCCGCACACGCGTGTTCTTCTGGCCGGAACGGATGCAGGATGGCCAGCCGCAGAACATCGGCTATCCGGAGCTCAGCACGGGGGTCACGCTATCCGGCGGCGCCTCGTACATCGAGGTCCGCGGGTTTATTATTCAGCGCTATTCCGGTGGCTACGGTGGGGTGGCCACTCGCGGCCGTGGCGGCTCCAGGCCATCACATATTCGCATCGCCGACTGCGAGGTGCGCTTCCTCAGCGGGCAGTCTGGTATTACGCTCAACCACAGCGATCATGTCGAGGTGGAAAACTGTTACGTCCACCATTGCCCCGGTTGGACGGTCGGTACCTATGTCAACCGCGTCAATAATTACCGGCTGATCAATAATCGGTTGGATAAGAATTCGGGCTCCGGCATCCGTCATTACGAGTCGAAGCACGGCGTGCTGCGGGGCAATGTAGTGTTGAATCACTACGGCATGCACTCCTCGGCTCTCAACTTTTATGAGGGCTGCGTTGACATCCTGTTCGAGAACAACTATGTGCAGCGGGTCATCGCCATCAACCGCAGCGCCGAAGACATCACCTTCCGCAACAACTTGATTGACGGGCAGAAGGCATCGACGTTCAACGTGGCCATATGGGGCTCGGGCCGAACCGGCGGAACCCATATCCGCAACATCGTGTTCGAGAACAACACCTTTATCAACATTAACCCCGAGGTCGGCTATGCCACCTCGATCTTCGTCCAGTCCGGACCGAGCGTCCCCGAGGGGCTGGTCATCCGCAATAACGTACTCGATCGCCTGCAGCCCCCGGTCCCCGGCAAAGTCGAAGGCAACATCTTTATGCGGGAAACCCCTGCTGAGGTAGCCGGCTCGAACGCCACGATGGTCGGTGACCCGCAAGTGCTTTTCCGAAATCCGGAAGAGGGTGACTACCGCCGTAAGCCCGGCGGCCCGATGATGGAGGCCGGAGCTGATGTTCCGCCGGCGCCTGCCGAAAAGCAGCGCTGAAAGCTGGTAGCCCGTGGGGAAATAATGGATGCTGCATCTGGCTGCGGTCGGATGCAGCATCCAGTTGCTTATGAGGGATTTTGCTGAGGGTCGGCCAGTTGCAGGTAATCCAGATCCGCGTGGGCCTCGAAAAACTGTGCCACCTGATCAACAGTTACCGGACGCTGCATCTCGACCGACAGCCGTGCGGCAATTTCTGAAAGGTCAAGCTGTCCGTCGGCCCAGAACAGTGCCCAGACACGCAGGCCGGACTGTTTTATGCGTTGGGATATTTCCTGCGGCATATTCTCAGCCGTCGGCGTCAATGGGGCGGTGCGTTTCGGTACGCGGCGGTCTGCACGGCCTCGGCGTACCCGACGTCTGGCCGCCGGCATTATGAGCCGCGCCGCATCATCCACCTGCGACTGCAGACGCGCGAATGCCGCCAGGGAGTCGCTGCTCTTTTCGCCCGACAGCCAGCGTTTCAGCCGCACCAGGTTCTGCTGGTGAGCAGCCCGGATGTAATCAATCTCCTCACGCCCGAACGGCGCCGACGTTTGGCGCAACTGTCGTACCGCCTGGTTGGTTTCGCGGCGGGCAAGGTCGAGGGCCTCCACGTTGCCAGCGTTGGCCAGGTAGTAGAGGTATGCTGCCGCCGCAGTGGCCGCCACCTCCAGGCCTTCGTCGCAAAGCAGTTCCGGCACATCGGCAGAGCTATGGTAGGCGTTGTAAGGTTTGCCATCCTTCTGGTAATGGTTCTCCAGCCACGGGCACGGGAACCCGTACTGCGGATCACCCAGAAGCGTGTCGAGCGTGGCCACGAAGGGCCGCCGGTAGATATGATATCCTGGATTGCCGGTCCGCAGCGTAGCCCGCAGAACGCGCTCGCCCAGAGCATTGACGAAGCTGGCCGATTGCGGAACAGTGTCGTGCCACTGCAAGCGGCCTCCGCAGATATCGGGGCGGCTGCCGACGCCGTCTATGCAGAGCCCGGCCAGTGGAGTCTCGCGCCGCTTGACGTGCTCCAGGTAGTGGAAGAATCCATAACACTCGTAGCTGGCCAGCAGACGAATGCTGCGCTTCGGCCGGGGCAACTGCCCGGCCGAGATGAGAGCCTCCAGCATCCGGGCCGCCTCGATGCTGACAGCAACGCCCGAGGCGTTGTCCACCGCTCCGGGCTCATTGCTGTGAGCCACCGACCAGACCTCCGACTGCGACTCGTCCTGCCCACGAACCACACCGCAGATTACATCATGCGAACCGACGTAAGTATGAATGTCGGCCTTGATGCGCAGGGTAAGTTCGCCATGCTGCTGCAGAAGTTGCCGCAGGGCCAGCCCCTGGTTCTGTGATATTGCCAGCCCCACCAGGCGAAAGGCGGCGTATGGCAGATCGATTCCGCCCCAACCGAATTTGGTCCAGCCGACGGCATCGGGCAGGTTAGGAATCGGCCGGTCGCAGATCACCGCGACCGCCCCCAGGCTGGCCAGCCGCGGCATGGCCCCCGGGTCGCCGGCCACGGCAAAGGTCCGCACGTTCTTCGAGGTCAGTACAATCTTGCCACTCAGGCCGCCGGGCTTGATGCCAGCCAGCTGCTCCTCGTCGTCAATGACCACCAGTTGCCCGGAGAGTCCTTCGGGCGGCGTTGCGGCACTCCACTGAATGACGTGCCACGGACAGTCCTGGTAATCCAGCAGCTTCAGCCGCACAGGGGAGATAACTTCGCAGGTTGCCCCGCGGATATCGGCCGCCTGCTGAATAATCCAGCGTCCTGAGCCCACCGCCCCACCGGTCTGAATGGTGTGCACCTCGGAGGTCGCCCCGGCAGCCTCGAAGCCGTCGACGATGGTTCGCGTGGTCCGCTTGAACTGGTCGAATGAATTCCATCGATCACTGTCGACCAGTTGCCGCACCAGTTGCATCATACGGCCGCCATCGGCAGCCTTGCGAATGAGGTCAACAGTGCTGCTGAAGAATGTGTCTGCCATTCTGAATGTTCCTCCAGCGTCGTCAAGTGGGGCCAGCCAATGGCCGAGAGCAGACAATCTAATCAGTGGCTTGATGTAAAGCAATCATGTCTTCGGGATTCAAGTCGTTCTTGATCGTCCTCTCGGACCGGGAAAATCACACTCCTTTTTGATAACTTAGCCCCTCGGGTATACCAGGGAATACTGCTTTGGCACCGCAAGGCTTTGGCTTGGCACTGCATGCCACCGGTGAAGCGCTTCCCCCGAGACTTGGTTTGCTATCTGCACCAAACATACCAAAAGTTCTCCTGTCCTGTGGCCAAAAGGCGCTTGATGGCAGTGTGGCTAATTGTCATATTGGTTTCTGAAAAGCGCTGCAGCGGTTCCGGGCAAGCTGGGAAATCTCGGTCAACCGAAGGGCTGGTACGGCGGCACAGAAGCCTTAACACGTGCTTTTGACCTTTTCGGTTCAACATGGGAGAGATAAGCGATGAGTATGGCGCGACGATTGGCAATGGGCATTCTGATTCTGGCGGCAGGCGCTGTAGCGGCCCAGGGCGACCCGGGCCAGACCACTGTCGCCGACGGGGGCATGGCGGTGACGGTTACACCCCTGGCGCCGGGTGACGGTGCAGCGGATGCCGACGATGCCAACGCGGAGGCGATCGCCGAACTGAAGCGACTGGTGCCGCACGTGCTGCCGGAGTTCGTGGGTCCTGCCCCGCTGGCCTCGGCCACCGACGAACAGAAGGCCATGTACGAGCGAGCCCGGACGGCTCTGCTGGCCTCGGGCCGGGCAAAGGTCCCTCCGCTGGCGGAAAGCAATGAATCGTGGTTCTTTGTTCTGGGCCACCATATGCTGCCGCTGATGGATGCCTACGCTTACAGCCGCGATCCGGAGTATGTCGAGATACTGCTGGGCACGCTCGACGCCGTCCTGGCCCAGCGCTGGCAGCATCCCACGGAGCCCGACGTCTGGACCGGCTGGTGGCACTACCAGGACAACGGGGCACCGCTTCGCTACATGCCGATCCACGGGGCGATAATGTACTACCGGCCGGCCCTGAAGCTCATTGCCGCCGTGCGGGCCGACCCCGAACTGCAAAAGAAATACGCTCCCCGGGCTGTCAAACTCTTCCGCGACATCACCGAGTTGGAGATTCCCGGCTGGGACCGCCGCGGCTCATGGCACGATCTGGGCGACCGCGGCGGCTATTACACCCATACCACGCATTACCCCGACCGCGAAACCGGCAACCTCGTCAAGCGCGAAGACCAGTGGCAGGGCAGCACGCTGGCCTACAACAAGGTCCACGAGTTTGTCGAGGCCCTGGTGCTGCTGGACCGCATGACCGAAAACCCGTGGTACCGCACGCGGGCCACCGCCTGCATGACATTCTTCCGCAGCCACTGGCGAGAGAAAGACGACCACGTGGAGTGGAACTACCGCGACATGAGCGGCCCGTGGGACTACAAGAATGGCCGCGACGGCGAGACCAAGACGGGCTACTTTGTCCACCCCAAGGGCGGCTACTACGCCGCCGATCTGGAGGCAATCGTCCGCTGCTACGACAATGGCATCGTCTTCACCGAAGCCGACATGCGGCGGCTGGTCGAGACCAACCTGAAGTTCATGTACCGCGGCGACCACCCGCCGACGTTCCGCAAGATCAACGGCTCCTACACCGAAGAGGGCAAGTACGGCAAGGGCCACCTGTGGACCTCGTTGGCCCGCTTCAGCCCCGAGGTCCGCTCGCTCTGGGCCGAGCAACTTAAGGGCGACCGCGTCTACGGCTGGCAGAACCGCATTCTGGGCTACCTGATTGCCACCAGCCGCCCGGTAAGTTGGGAGCCGATGTACGCTCGCAAGGCCGCGAGCGCAACCGGCGCCGGAGCGAATGGCAGTGAGGCCGACGGCACGAAAAAGTAAGATGGCGACGTTGCCGGTGTCGCGGCGACGGCGACGCCAAAAACCGTGGGTGCGGAGGGCGAGTCATGACTATCGGCGGTGCGACGAAGCTGGCGATTCACGGTGGGCCCAAAGCGGTGACTGCGGAGTGCGGCGACCTGTTCACGTGGCCGATCATCACGAGCGAGGACGAGGAGGCAGTGCTCGATGTCGTCCGCCGCGGCGCGATGAGCGGCAACGACATCACGCGGCTCTTCGAGCAGGAGATGGCCGATTATTTCGGCACTCAGTATGCCTTGGGCTACTGCAATGGGACGGCCTCGCTGCTCGGGGCGATGTGGGCCTGCGGACTGCAGCGCGGCGACGAGATCATCGGGCAGAGCCTGACCTACTGGGCCTCGGTCATGCCGGCGTGGTCGCTCGGAGCGACGATCGTCTTCGCCGACATCGACCCCGACACGATCAGCCTGGACCCGTCCGACGTCGAGCGGCGTATCACCGAGCGAACGCGGGCTATCGTCGTCACCCACAACTACGGACGGCCCGCCGACATGGACGGCCTGCTGGCGGTGGCGCGGCGGCACAGTCTGAAGCTCATCGAGGACGTCTCGCACGCCCACGGCGGACTCTACAAGGGCCGCAAGCTCGGCACTCTGGGCGATGTGGCGGCCATGAGTCTGATGACCGGCAAGGGCCTGCCCGTCGGCGAGGCTGGCATGCTGGTCACCAATGATCGGCTCATCTGGGAGCGGGCCATTGCGTTCGGCTTCTATGAACGCACCGGCCAGAGCCGCTTCGCCACTGCCGCCAACGAGATCACAGACCCCGGCCTCACTGAACTTGCCGGCCTGCCGCTGGGCGGGTGCAAGCATCGGATGAATCAGATGTGCGCGGCGATGGGCCGCGTGCAACTCCGCTACTATCCCGAACGCATGGCGGAGATCGACCGGGCGATGAGTCGCTTCTGGGATCTGCTCGAGGGGACACCGGGCATCCGGGCCAACCGTCCGCCGAAGGGTTCCGGCAGCACGATGGCTGCATGGTACTTCCCGCAGGGCCACTATGTGCCGGAGGAACTCGGCGGACTGCCGGTCGCGACGTTCTGCGAGGCGGTCGCCGCAGAGGGAGCGCCGACCGGCGCGGGAGCCAACATGCCGCTGCACCTGCACCCGGTTTTCCAGAAGGCCAATGTCTACGGCGACGGCCGGCCAACCGCCATCGCCCACAGCGACCGCGACGTCCGCCAGGGCCCGGGCAGCCTGCGGCACACCGAGGCCGTACCGCACCGCGTCTTCCACGTGCCTTGGTTCAAGAAGGACCGGCCGGAAGCAATCAGCCAATACGCCGACGCATTCCGCAAAGCCGCTGAGAACGCCGACCAACTCATTGGGAGGGCTTAGCGTGATGCTTCCGCTCTTCGACGTACAATGCGGATTCGGCGGCGCCGTGGCCGGTCAGCGGCACGTGACGTCGGCCGACGAACTGATCGCCGAGATGCACCGACTCAGTATCGGCCGCGCCCTGGTCCGCACGGCGCCGGCCAACCTCGACCAGGACATCGTGCGATCCAATGCCCGTCTCTACGCCGCGGCCCGGCAATATGTTGAACTCGTACCCTGCCCTGTTGTGCTTCCGGCCGATGCCGACTCGCTGCAGTCGGAGCCCGAACAGGTGGCCGATGCCATAGCTCACGGCGCGGCAGCCGTCTGCCTGCGGCCCGAGCAGGACCGCTGGTCGCTTCGGCCATGGGCATCGGGCAAATTGTTCGCCGCCATCGCCGAACGGAGGATGCCGGTCTACTGCGCGGCGGCTATGGTTGCGCTGAACGACGTGGCCGAACTGGCTGGCAAGTGGCCCGAGATTCCGTTCATTATCGCCGGGGTCGACTATCGCTCGCAGCGCGTGTTGACGCCACTCCTGGCGGCATTCGCAAATACGCTGCTCTCGCTCGGATCGAACTTCGCCGTGCATCAAGGAATCGAACAGATGGCAGCCGACGTTGGTGCAGAGCGCTTGCTGTTTGGCACGGGCCTGCCGGACGTCGAGGCCGGGCCAGCGATCAGCCAGCTTCTCTACGCCGACCTGTCGGCCGACGATCTCAAGCTCGCAGGTCACGGCAACATGGAACGGCTCGTGGAGGGCATCCGCCGATGAGCACTCTGCTGGAGCGCATGCGCAGTGGGAAGCCGCTCGACTCGATCGACATAATCGACGTGCACGGCCACCTCGGCCGGGCAGCCTTTCCGATTCCCGACATTACGGTTGAGGGCTTGCTGCGGGTCATGGATCGCACGGGCGTGGCGTCAATCATCTGCTCACACATGCAGTGCCTCGACACCGATCCGCACGCAGGCAACGCGGAACTGGCCGACATGGCGCGGACAGGGCGCGGGCGGATTCTGGCCTATGCCAGTTTCTGGCCAGAGGACGCGGTCGTCGTGGGCGATGAGGCGCGGCGATGGCTTGACACGCAGGGTTTCGTCGGCATCAAGCTGCACGACGTCAACGGCTTCGCGTACACCGACGCGAGCTACGCGCCGGCACTGGCTGAGGCGGACCGCCGCCGGGCGCTGGTCCTGCTGCACACCTGGGGTAAGCCGCAGGAATTCGAGCAGGTCCGCCGCCTCTCGGCCGATTATCCGGAGGCGTCCATCCTGTTAGCTCACGCGGGTGCGGCTCGCGAGGAAACCTATGTCGCGATCGCCCGCGAGTGCGCAAATGTTTACCTCGACCTGACGAAGAGCCTCGCCCCCATGGGGCAACTGGAGCGGATGGCAGCGAATGCCGGCGTGGAGAAGCTGCTGTTCGGTTCCGATGCGTGGTTCATCAGCCTGACACACCAGGTGGGCAAGGTGGCAGGGTCGCGGCTGACGGAGGCGGAGAAGTCGGCCGTGCTGGGCGGCAACGCCCGACGGCTGCTCGCCAGGCTGACCGGCGGGCCACGCTGAAGGGTGACGAAAGCTTACCCGCGGCAAAGTGACAAAAAGAAAGACTCCAGGCGGACGCGTATCCGCCGGAGTCTTTTGTGTTTATGGTGGGCGCTACAGGACTTGAACCTGTGACATCTACCTTGTAAGGGTAGCGCTCTAGCCAACTGAGCTAAGCGCCCGCAATAGTGGGCTTCAAATGCTTTGCTTGGGCTGATTATACTGCAAGTTGGAGCGAAATCAAGTTTGTGATAATTCTTTCGCTGTGTATGATACGCGGAAGATCTCCGTATTCGACTCCTGCGAGCAGGCTATGACCAATTACGCAATTAGAAGAGTTGCCGATGGCGAGCTTATCGAGGCCACGCGGCTATGCTTTCCGGCGTTGCCGCGATGGTCGTGGCAGGCGCGGCAGGTAATCGCGTCGGCCCCGGAGCAACTGGGTGTTGATTTTCGGCGTCAGATGGTTGCCCGCAGTGCCGACGGAATCGCAGCCAGTTGCCTGAGCGTGCTGATGGCCGGGCGGGCGGCTACGGTTCTGGCTCCATGTTTTGGCAGAAATGTCGATCCGGCGGACCAGGATCGGCTGGCGGTGCAACTGTTGCAACGTTCGGTCGATGAGTGCCGCAATGAGGGAGCGGTGCTGATACAGGCCCTTCTTGATCGGTCGACAGAGTGTCGCGAGCGGCAATGGTTCGAGGCGGCGGGGTTTCGTCATCTGGCCACCCTGCTGTACATGGAGTGCAACGTGCAGCAGTCGCCTGGCGATGCTGAGGCCGGCGGCCAGGCTCGGGCGGATGTGCAGTGGAGCAGTTATCAGGCTGATGGTGAGGAGAGCATTGGCAGGCTGATTGAGCGGACATACGTGGGCACTCTTGATTGTCCGGAGCTTGAGGGACGACGCACCTGGCGCGACGTGGTCGACAGCCACAAGGGCAGCGGGCAGTTTGATCCGCAAGGCTGGCAGATAGCGATTTGCAATGGTGAGCGGGCGGGGCTGGCTCTGGTGAATCGGGTAGCCGGCCGCGAGGCCTGCGAGCTTGTATACATGGGTGTGGTGCCGGAGTTTCGGGGCCGGGGTCTTGGGCGGCTACTGGTGGAGCGGGCTAAACGAAGCGCTGCGGAGCTTGGCTGTGGCCTGCTGACGCTGGCGGTGGATGAGCGAAACGAGCCTGCCCTGCGAGTTTATCAGGAGGCGGGCTTTCGCCGGGTAGGCTTGCGGGAGGCATTTTGCGTGCCCGACGTGCAATGAGCAAACTGCACAGGAAATATCAAGCCAAAGTTACTCACAAATTATTCACATTGTGCAAAGGTACGGGGGAAAAGTTTTTTTTATCGGTCCTATCGAGGTCTAAATGCCCGTAATGCGATAGGTTCCGTCTTCTGCCGGGGCGGGGTTCATCTTCACTCTTATTTTCCCGTTGTACGGTCACCCCGAAGTCGCTAATCTTCTCTCAGCGATGCTTTATCGGCTCAACCCTCAGAAGAGCTTTAGCTTTCTTGTCGCAGATTATTCAAAATTTGTCGCCAGCAGCAATTCGATCAGCATTGCCTCTTGCGGCCAACGAGCCGTGGCGGCAACACTGGCATCTTGATAAAACAACGGGAGCCCTCCGTGCAGCAGATAATCAGCCAGCAGAATTCCAACGGACTGCTTCTAGAGAACGTACTTGGACAGGTTGAGCAGCAGATTGACAAATCGTCCTTCGACGTCTGGTTCCGCAATTCGGTGCAACTGCGGATGGATGGGGATGTGCTGTTTGTGGGCGTGCCGAACACTTTTGTCTGCGAGTACCTGGAGCGTCGCTATGCCCGGGTAATCAGCAAAGCGCTGGCCGCCTGTTGCGGCCGGGAACTGGCGGTCAAGTTCGATATTGACCCGAGCCTGTTTCAGCAGCGTCGGCGGCAGGAGATTCAGCAATCGGCGGAGTTTATCGAAAGCGCCACCGCCACGGGGCAGCAGCAGTCGGGCGAGCAGGATGAGGCAGCCTTTCAGCGCCGGCCGACAGGCAAAGCCGCAGGCAGCACATCGGCGGGCGGTGCGGCCCCTGCCCTGATGTCGCTGGAGCGCTTTGTGGTTGGCGATTCCAACCGCATGGCCCACGCAGCGGCATGCGAAGTGGTTGAACGGCCGGGCATGGCCTACAATCCACTGTTTATCCATGGTTCGTGCGGGCTGGGCAAGACGCATTTGCTGCAGGGCATAGTTAATGCCTTCAAGCAGAAGGGGCTGGGCTCGCGGGTGCAGTATGTGACGGCCGAGGAGTTTACGAATCGCTACATCATGGCTGTGAAGACGCACAGCCTGGACGCCTTCCGGCATCGGTTCCGCAACCTGGACGTGCTGGTGATTGACGACATACACTTCCTGGCCAACAAGACTGCCACTCAGGAGGAGTTCCTGCACACGTTTAATGCCTTCGACGTGGCCAGCCGGCAGGTGGTGATGGCCAGCGACTGCCATCCGAAGATGCTCCAGAGCGTGCAGGACAACCTGATCAATCGCTTTGTTTCGGGTATGGTGGTCAGGCTGAATCCGCCGGATCGGCAGACACGGATGGAGATTCTGCGGCGCAAGGCCGAGCAGAGCGGCCATTCCATCAACGAAGATGTCATCAGCTACATTGCCCAGAACATTACCGGCAGCGTTCGTGAGCTTGAAGGAGCGATGATTCGCGTGGTGGCTCATGCTGCGCTGGATAAGCAGCGGATATCGCTGGAGATAGCTCAGCGGGCCCTTGGCGACAACCTGGCCGGCAGCAACCGCACGCCGACAGTGGAGACGGTGATTGACGTGGTGGCGCAGCTATTCCATACGACTCGCAGCGACATTGTGGGCCACAAGCGGACGCGGGGCATCACCCTGCCGCGACAGTTGGCCATGTTCCTCGTGCGACGGTCGACGAGCATGAGCCTGCCGGAGATCGGCCGGGCCATGGGCGGCAAGAATCACACAACGATTCTGGCAGCCTGCCGGCGTGTGGACTCGATGTACGAAGCGGACGAAGCAGTGACCTTCAACGATGCCGGCATGGAGCGCAAGCTCGGCACCCGCGAGCTGGTGGAGCTGATTGAGGATAGGATTAAGGGCAGGATGTGAGCTTGCACTGAACGGCCTGCCTGAATTGCCAGACAGTACCGTTGCTGGCGAAGTGGACGCTATCATGGCCTGACTTCGTCAGACCATGGCACCGGCAACAGGGCAGGTGGGAAGGGTAACGGAAGAAAGCTGTTAACCCCTCTCCCTTGACGGGAGAGGATGTCTCCGGCGCATGCCGGAGACAGGTGAGGGTGTCGCCGCGCGGAGAACCCTTCGCCCTTGTGCTCGCCAAAGCTCACCCTCATCCGGCCCTTCGGGCCACCTTCCCCCGTCAAGGGGGAAGGATTGCGGCCACAGCAACAGCTAGCGGCAAGCAGCAGCCAACGGCAACGACGGCACCTAGACAGAGCCTCGTGCGGACTATTCTGTTATCTTTACTGCTTCCTCGACTTCCTCAGCTTTACCTGGCTGGGCCGCAGATACCGTATCAGGCAGCAGCCAGCGTTTGCGCTTGATGAAAGCGCCATTCTCGAAGGTCTGCTCGCACTCGCCCTTCTGCTCCATGTGATTAAAACAACTCCTCATGCAGCCGCGCGAACCACCGATGCCGAAACTGCCGTCGCCGCCCCAGTCGCGCAGCTTGGCGTGGCCCTCGATGCGGTAGCCTGACGGATCCTCATTGGTTGGTGTCCAGGTATCCAGCGACATGGGCCAGCACATTTTATAGGCGTTATTTTCCGACATTTCCTGTTGAGGAACGTTGCAGTGGTAGCCGGGCAGCGACTTATGGATGAAGGGCGAGAGCATCGGGTCGCCGCCATGGAAGCCCAGGGTGCAGCGTCCCATGTGGACATCGCCCCACTGGTAGGTTTTGTCCTCGATTTTGATCTCGACGGTCTTGCCATCTCGCTGGTGCGGAATCGCCCCGCTGGTGCAGCCGGTGACACAGGCCATGCAGCGATCGCAGATGGTGTTCGGCTCCAACAGCGGATCCGGATCGAGTTCGGCATCGGTGATTATGGCGTGCAGGCGGACCCTGGGGCCGAACTTTCGCGTCAGGAAGACCTTGGACCAGCCCATTTCGCCGACACCCGCTGCCACGCCGGCAATGCGTATGGCCAGGTGCACGTCGGGTCCAACTGCGCCGGGGCGCAGCGGCTGCTCGGGCGGTTGGCGTTCCGGCACGCCCGGATAATAGGGCACGGCCTCCCAGCCATGATCTTCGACGAAACATGCTGTATCGTAGAGCGGCATGGGGATGAAGTAACTGTTGAGCAGGCCGTGATAGCCGAAGTAGGTGTAGGTGGGCCAGTAGGTGCCCTCCTCTATGCCCCGCCAGTTGCCCCGGAGGATGCGCCTCAGGACGACAATGACCGACTTGGCCGTGGGCATGATGGAGGCCGGATGCATGCGGCGCGGAGCGTTCTGGAAACGCTCGATGTTGGCAATGCCGACCAGGTCGAGCCCGCGGGACAGAGCGTATTGCTTGATTGCGGCTGAAGTCAGTTTTGCCATTGATTAATCCTCCCCGCCGGCCACGCGCGAGATTCCGTCGCGTCCGATGACCCAGGGAGCCTTGTCGCGAAACGCATTGTTCAGCGGGCGGGTAAGCTCCTGCCGCCTCTCCTGCAGCAGCGAGCACGAGCGCATGCACAGGGCGGCCAGCCTGTCGGGACGGCCGGAGGAATGGCTGGGATTGGCCCGGACACCGTTGCGGCAATGGGCGCAGGCGTTGGCGTCGATGGGGGCCACTTTCATGGTGAGGCCGCAGATATTGCGTTCTTGGGCCTGATCGGTCTTGATAGCGCCGAAGGGGCAGGCGGCGGCACAATCGCCACAGAAATTGCAGGGGTTAACCTCGCAGAGTGGTGACGGCTCGAGCTGGGCATCGGTAAGAATCAGGGTGAGTCGCTGACGATGGCCGAATTCGGGCGTCATCAGTTCGCCGGTAAGGCCGATCTGGCCTAGACCGCAACGGACGGCGGCATCGATAAAGTCGATCATGACGTTGGGAGCCGGGTGGTCGGGACGGACGGGCACGCCCATGGGCGGGGTCTCGGGCGGCAGGTCGGGTACGGGCACGGCCTCGAATCGGCTGTCTTCAAGGAAGGAAGCGACGGCCACGGTGGAATAGGCCAGGAAGCGGTGCGGGACCCAGTTCATGCCATATGTGCCGTAAATGCCGAGCTGGGTGCCCTCCTCTGTTCCGCGCAGGCAGCCACGCGTAATGCGTTTGCCGAGGGCTATGACCGATCGCGTCTCGGGGAAAATTGATGCCGGATGATGTTGCGGGGAGACATCGGCAAACCTGTCAATTGGCGCAACGCCCATAAGGTCGATGCCGGCTTCGGCTGCGACCTTTCGCAACGCTTCTGTCATGCCATTGCCCATCAGACTTCCTCCTGATTCGGAAAAGTTAAGACCCACAAATGCGGTTGACACGGCCTCGCGTATACGATATTATCGTAGCCTCTACGACATACACAGCAGTATGCAGAAAGCAGTTGGCAGCGTCAAGAGGAAAAGGGATGGCTGATCAGAATAATGTTGCAGCAACTGCTGGGCAGACGGCCGGCCGGACCATTCAATCTATTGACAGGGCCATAGCCATTGTGGAAGCGCTGGCTGGAGAAGCCGGCGGCCTGTCTCTGGCAGAGCTGGCCCGCATGCTCAGCCTGGCCCCGCAGACGCTGCAGAGCCTGCTGCGAACTTTGCAGCACCATGGGTGGGTTGTCCAGCATGGCCGCGGGAAGCCTTATCTGCTTGGGCCGGCTCCCGGAGGCATAGCCCGGCAATGGGCCAGAAACCAGGACCGCGCCGCTCTGGCGGGGCCGCTGGTGGTGGAGCTGAGCCGCAGCGTGGGCGAGTATGTCATTCTGGCCGAATGGGCCGGCCGCCAATTGGTTCCGCTGGTCGAGTTTCATCCGGACAGGCAACTGTCGGTTCGCGGCGAATGGTTTGCCATTGATCGGCTGCACACCATGGCCACGGGCAAGGTGCTGATGGCGCAACTGTCGGAGGATCGGCTGGAGAATCTGCTGGATGCTCTGCCCATGCCTCGCCTGGGGCCGCGGGCCATTTCGGATAAGTCAGTTCTGCGCGAAGAGTTGGATGAAATCAAACAATCCGGCGTGGCTCTCTGCGTGGAAGAGTCGGCCCGAGGGGTGGTGGCTGTTGCGGTGCCGGTTGCCGGGACGACCGATGTGCCTGCTGCTCTTGGTATATCGCTGCCGCTGGCCAGGTTTTCGCCTGCCCGACAGGACGAACTTGTCAGCCATCTGCGCAGGACGGCGGAAAATATCGCCCAGGCATGGGTAGTCTGACCTCAATCGGCTTCGGCATTGCAGACCGGGGCTGGCTCTGGCTGTGGCGTTCTGCATCCCCCCGAGCATTATGTAACCTTTTCCTTTGCAACCTGTTTTCCAACAGAGACATAACGCCAATTCGACCACAGGCTGCGGCCAGGGCGATTATATGGCGGAGTCAATCGGGCTGCTGAGCAAGGGCACCAGAGGAGAATGGTGTTGTGCCCGATTGCCTGCATACAACATTGGACTGAGAATCGCATTCTGAGGGCATAGTTTGCGGCAGAAGAGATGCCACGGAGAATGATGAATCGGGGAAACTCAAAGGGGGGGCTGAACGATGGGCTTTAATCCATTGGACGAAAAGGGCGTGCCGCTGGAGAAGCAGTTTCTGGCCTGGGATCAGGTAAACGTGAAGCCGTTCGACCGGCAGGAGGTTCACCCGTACACGCGCACGCGGGTCATTCTGATGAATGGCATTGAAGTTGAGGGGGCCATCTTCAAGCACCAGTTTGCACGCCATACTGCCGACATGGAGGTGCGGCGCAAGCTGGCCGCGACACGTCGCGTTGAGCAGCAACAACAGAAGATGGTGAACTGGCTGATACCGGGCGATCAGACCGACCTTGAGGTGACGCTGGGATTCGAGCAGGTGGCGGTTGACCTGACGGCCTGGCTGGCCCGGCACGAGCCCGACAAGAAGGTGAAGGCGGCCCTGGACTATGCCCTGCTGGAAGACTTCGACCATCTGTATCGCTACGCTAATCTTTACAAGGATACCGAAGGCAAAGATGCCGCGGAGGTTATCGGCAGCGACCTGACGGAGGTATTCCCCGGGCGACCGACAGTGGACGAACACCAGCACCCGTTCGATACTGTCCGCGAGCCGACCGATGGCAATGCTGCGGAGTTCATCAGCAAGATGAATATTCTGACCATCACGGCCGCGGAGCAGCAGACGATGAACCTGTACATGAACATCGGCAATCGGCCGAAGGAGATGCTTGGCCGAGGTCTTTATGCCGAAATTGCCCAGATTGAGGAGCAGCACGTTTCGCATTATGAGTCATTGCAGGACCCGACGGCAAGCTGGTGGGAGATGGCCGTGCTGCACGAGTATAACGAATGCTTCCTCTACTACTCTTGTCTTCAGAGCGAGGTTGATGAGCGGATCAAGAAGATGTGGCAATTCCACCTCGACTGCGAGATCGACCATCTGCATCGGGCTTGCAGCATGCTTCAGGAATATGGCGATAAGGAAATCGAGGAAGTTCTGCCTGAAAAGATGCCGGAGGAGTTGACGATTTTCGAGTCGAACAAGGAATATGTGCGTGATATTCTGGCCAAACAGGTGAAGTTCACGACCAATCGCGAGCGGATTGTGGGGCCTGATGAGAAGCCGGACACTTATGACAAGTTCCAGGCTGTGGTTAATGCCAACGGCGCCCCCAGCAGTCAGATAATCGAGAAGACCAATGACGCCTATCGGCTGGAAATACTCGGCCCGCATCCGGTTAAGGAGTTGAGGCGGAATTAGTCGACGGCGGCAAAAAAAAGAGCATGCCTGGGAACCGTGCCCCATTGAAGCGGGGCGGGAATATCCCGGGCATGCTCTTATTTCTCTGTATGGCAACCTCGGCGATGGCAGTCGCCTTGGGGCATCAGTTGGATTTAATCAGCCCCTGCTCCAGGAGGAATTCGCGGGCAACCTGCCTGGCTCGCATGGGGTTTTCCTTGCGGTCAACCTTGTAATTCAGCTCCTGCATGGTGCGGTCGTCAATTCGGCCGCTGAGGCTTTCGAGCACCTTCCTCAACTGGGGATACTTCTCGAGTGTATCCTGCCGCACCACAATTGCCGCCTGGTATGGCGGGAAGAACTTTTTGTCGTCCTGGAGTGTAAGCAGATCGAAGGCGGCAATGCGGCCATCGGTGGCAAAGGCGCAGATGACATCGATTTCGCCATCGGCGCAGGCCTTGTACATGAGGCCTGGGTCGAGCTGCATTGGTTTCTTGTTGAACTGGAAATCGTAGGCGGCCGTCAATCCCTTCAGGCCATCGGGCCGATCTATGAACTCGGCAGTGAAGCCGGACTTCAGCACAGGATCGGCGCCCGAGTTAACATGAGCGGCGAGGTCGCTGTAGGTTTTGATGCCAAGTTCTTCTGCGCGTTTGCGATTCATGGTCAGCGTATAGGTATTGTTGAAGCCGAGGGTTGGCATCCAGAGGAGATCGTACTTTTCGTCAAAGCTGGTTTTAACGCGTTCGTACACCTTGTCGGGGTCGTTCATGGCATCTTCGCCCAGCATGCTGGTAAGAGCGGTGCCGGTATATTCGGCATACATGTCGAGTGCTCCGCCACGGAGGCCATTGAAGCAGATCATGGTGCCGCCCAGGTAGGCTTTGCGACCGACGGTGAGGTCGGTGTTCTCCTCGATGAGTGTGGCCACCATCTCGGTCAGGATGAGTTGTTCGGTAAAGTCTTTTCCGCCGACGACAACATCGGCCCTGGTGCCGAACGACCAGACTCCGACCGCTACGACAAGCAGCACAAAAACCATTGCTGCGGCCATCAGGCCCTTTGTGCGTGAATTCATCAGGCGTCTCCTTCTGCTGATCAGGATTTTGCAGCGGGCATCATTCTTTTTTCAATCTGCGACAACAAGACGTCGAGCAGCAGGGCCAGGATGATTGCAGGTATGGCCCCGGCCAGTGTGAGTTCGGCCCGGCTGCGGCTCAGGCCGCGGAAAATGAGGTCGCCCAACGAACTTGCGCCAACCAACGAGACCAGCGTAGCCACGCCGATTGTCCAGACGGTGGCAATGCGAATGCCGGCCATGATAAACGGCATTGCCAAGGGCAACTGCACACTGAATAGCACCTGCCGCGGCGTCATTCCCATGCCGACAGCTACTTCGGTTATGGTTGGGTCAACCTGCCTGATTCCCGTGTAGGTGTTTCGTAGAATGGGCAGCAGAGCATAGGCAACCAGGGCGACAAGGCCGGGGAAAACTCCCAGTTGCGGCAAATTGACGTAGGTGAAGAGCACGCCGACAATGGCAACCAGGGCAAGTGACGGCACCGGTTGCACCAAGTTGACAATGCCGATGAACAAGGAGGCCAGTCGCTGCCAGCGCATGCGTCCGAGCATTATGCCGAGCGGGACCGAGATGATGCAGGCGATGAGCACGGCGACAAAGGTCAGCATGAGATGGTCGCCGGTGAGGCGTAGAATCTCGGTGCCGTATTCTTGCAGGAATGAATTTGCCAAAGTCGGTGCGAAAGCCACTCAGGCCTCCCTCAGGATAGTGGTTATGCCATCGAGCAATTGCTGACGCGACAGCGTGCCGATGCATCGCCGACGGTGGTAGACGGGGAGCTCGCTGCGGCGACTGGTTTTGAAAATGTCCATGGCCTCAATAAAGGTATTGCGAACCGATAGTCTGCGATCAGGCAGTTGCCCTGGGGGTACTTCGGCTGACTGTTCAGTATCGGCATCCAGCAGACCAGCGACGGTTCTAGTCAGCAAAGCCAGTTGGAAGGTGTGCTGACCCAGAAAATCAGTGACAAACTGGTTGGCTGGGTTTTCGACGATTTCCTTCGGCGTGGCCAGTTGCTGGATTTCTCCGGCATCGAGCAGAGCGATGCGATCGCCCATTCGGACGGCCTCGAAAATGTCGTGTGTGACAAAAATGATGGTCTTGCGAATTTCGGACTCGAGCTCCAGAAACTCGTTCTGCAGCTGCTCCCTGGTTATCGGGTCGAGTGCGCCGAAGGGCTCGTCCATGAGCACAACGGGCGGATCGGCCGCCAGGGCTCGAGCCACGCCGATGCGTTGCCGCTGGCCGCCGCTGAGTTGCGACGGATAGCGTTCCAGGTATGTCTGCGGCTCCAGGCCGACCATTGCCAGGAGGCTTTCGACACGCTCGGCAATCTTCGGTGCCGACCACCCAAGCAGTTTTGGCACTACTCCCACGTTCTCGGCAACCGTCATGTGCGGAAAGAGGCCGATGTGCTGAATGGCATAACCCACCTGCCGGCGCAGGGCGATAGGGTCCTGGCTGGTAATGTCGCGTCCATCGAGCAGAATGCGGCCGGAGGTCGGCTCGATGAGGCGATTGACCATTTTCATGGTGGTGGTTTTGCCGCTTCCGCTTGTTCCGAGCAGGACCAGCGTTTCGCCTTCGCGCACCTCCAGCGAAAGATCGCTGACGGCGCGGGTTCCATCGGGATACGACTTGGTTACGTTCTGGAAGCTGATCATCGTTTCTCTCAGGATGAGGTCTTGTCGATTTCAAACACTCCGACAAGGCCATGAGCGCAACCCTGCCCCTGTTGCAGACTGCTGACAAGGTATCGCAAGGCGTAGCCAAGTTGCGGCTCGATGATGTTTTCGCGCGGCAAGCCGTAACCGAGCCAGCCAATGCCTTTGACCACGGCGTACATTCGCTCCATCATGCTGACGAGGGCGGGCGGAGCCGACACCGGCGCAACTGGCAGCTGGCTGATGTACTCGCCGGCGGTCTCGTCAAAGGCGTCCATCAGGCTGGCCGCGTACTTGACCAGGTAATTCCAGCAGACGCTGAGATGCTCGAAGTACTGGTTGATGAAGTCGAAGCCGGGCTTGGGCACGAAATTGATGAGCAGGCTGCTGAGGTCGGTACGAATGTTGACCTCGTGCAGGCTGTTGAGAGCGGCCCTGATGGGCTGGGCATGCGCGTTATACTCTGCCGTATCCATGTGACGCCCGCAGAAGACGGAACGATCGAACCACTCCAGCGGTTTGATGCTGACTCCGGCGAGTTTGCTGGCCCGCTGAAGGATTGATTCGGCCTCGGGCCTGCTCATCAGCCGCAAGGTCAGGTGGTCAAGTTCGGCCCGCCGTTGCTGTCGCTCCTCGGGTGGGTAGATGTAGGAGACGACATAGTCCATTGCTGACTTACTGGCGACGTCCTCGGTCCACAGGTTCTGCCATTCGTAGGACCAGCGACCTATCCAATCGCATACAACCACGCAATAATCATCGACATGCTCGGCAATCTGGGCCAGCAGTTGGACGGCGGTGTCATCGTCAAGATGGTGGGAGAATGTGCCGAAGGAGGTAAAATAAAGGTCGTAAGGCTCCTCGCCCTTCGATAGCGGCAGACCCTGGGTAAAATCGCCGCACCCGAAAGTCATCTTCGGGTTGCCACTGTAGATTCCGCGGGCCTGGGCCAACAGGTCTTCGTTAAGGTCGATGCCGCGATAGAGGCCGAGAATGTCGTCGGAGAGCAGATCGACTTCCTGCTGCTTCAGATCGGCGTCGCGCTGTCGTACGCCGGCCAGCAATTCGTAGCCATCGGCGCTGCCGCAGCCGAGGTCCATAATTCTCAGGCGTCGCATCTGCGACTGGGCCCGATTAATCAGGCGCTCCAGATGCGGGCGCAGCACGAATCGGGTCAACTCGTCTTCCCAGTAGAGCCTGACGTTGTCGTACTTGCCGACAAGGCCCGATCGTTTGGCGTAATGTCCGCTGCGTACGGCCTCGCTGTAGGCCGACATCTGTGCCTGTCCGTCGTCATGTTTCATCGGTTGGCCTCCCGACCGTCACGACACTGCGGAAGTATGTTGGGGAAGGCGGTCAGGATGTCGCCCTGCAGGTCGTCCGGCATATTGTTACCCGGCCGCTGCATGATTTCCTTGTACTTTTTGTGCGCCGCCATGAGTGCCCCGCCCTGCTCGTCTTCGAGCGGATACTTGACGTAAACCGGCTCGACGGTGGGCAGCGGCAGATGGTAGACGTAGGTCTTGTGGTCGCTTTCCATGACTTCGCGTATCATGTCCACGACCGCCTGGCGGCGCGAATCATCGACCTGCGGCTCGGCCAGCATTCGCTTGGCAATGCTTATGTGGGCATCGTCCATGACCGCCTGCTCGGGGCAGAAGACGTTGGTCCGCTCCAGCAGGCCGAAGGCATAATGAATGTACTGGGCGCCTCCGCGGGGAACCGAGAGCAGGGTCATAAGCTTTTCGGTGTTGGCCTGGATGCCGGGCACATCGGCATCGCCCACGCCGGCCGTCGAGTAGCAAGGCAGGCCGTAATGGCGGGCCATCTGGGCACAATCGATGTTGTAGTGGACGAACTCGGGCGCGCCGTACATGTCGCGCAGATTGTCGAGCCGCGTGCGAACCGGCACGGCGCCGTAAAGCACCGGGGCCCCTGGCGAGACAAGCTGGTTGAGGGCCACGCCGGCCAGCAATTCGGCGTTGATCTGAGCAACCATGCCGAATTCGTCAAAGGGGCCGGTTGCGCCACCCATGGGGCAACTGGAAATGACCAGCGGAATCTGCCGCTTGGAGATCTCGATCATCGTATCGGCCGTGTCCTCGACCATCTGGAAGGGGCTCTTGATGACGCAGGTTATCAGGGAGAAGACCGGGTTCTGGCGGAAGGCCTCTTCGCCGCCGGCAATCATCTGGCCCATGCGCAGTATGTCATCGAGGGCGGCTGTGTCGGTAAGGCCGGCCTGCACGTGTTTGCTTATGTTGTTGAAGCTGGCGAAAAACTTGTTTACGTCCTTGTTTTCGGCCGTGACGTCCTTGTCCTGGATATTGACGCAACGGATGAAGGCGTCCATATTCTCCAGGTTTTCGCCCAGGTGGGCCGCCTGGCACAGCCGGGCAATGCTGCCTGGCGTGCGGGCGAACTTCGGCCTGTCATCATCAAAGCTGACGTCGAGCCAGATGTTCGTCTCGGAGCCACTGACAAACCTGACTCGCGGTTCGTGGGCATCGAGAACAAGACGGTTGGCCGGGTCGCGTGCGCCGAGCACGACGGTTGACGGGGCGGTCTTCAGGGCCTTGTCGAGCACAGCCGCGGGAATGCTGATGCGGGCAAAGCTGTCGCCGTCGGTGACAACACAGCCGGCCTTGCGAAATATTTCGGTTGCCCTGCGGCTATAGCAGATGAGCCCGGGCGACTCGAGCAACTCTCGCGAAATGCCGTCTATCAATCGGACCTGGTCTTCGCTCAAGCGCAGTTCGGGACGCACCAGAACACCCTGGCGCTGTTCTACTGACGTTGCGTGCGATGCTGGTACTGACATGCTGCTCCTCTCAAACTAATTACGGATGGCTGACTACAAATCAATCGTCATGGTCTGGGCAGGCGCTTGTTGCGCCGACTTTAACCCTGAGTAATTTCCGGGAAGCGGCTCAGCAGCGTCTGGCGAACATCCTCGGGCAACAGGTCGTTTGCCTGCTGGTCCCGAACACGGTCGACAAAGGCTTTGGCTCTGGCCAGGGCGGAATCGTTTTCGTCGTACTGGTCGCGACGCTGGCGGTTGGCCAGTTGGGGCGACAGGAACTCCTCGCGCATGTACTGTATGGTGTGGTCCTCGGCCAGGTAGTCGCTTCCGGCCCCCTTTTCTATCATCAGGTCGGCTGCCAGCGTTTCGTCACTTACCTCTATGCCGCGCAGCACCCGCTGGCACATGCCGAGAATCTCGTTATCCAGCACAAGTTTCTGATAAGAGACGGTGAGGTCGGCCTCCATCAGTCCGGCCGAATCGTGGATGTAATTGGCTCCGGACATGGCCACCAGCAGGTTGGACATGGCGCTTTCGTATGCCGCCTGCGGGCCCACGACCTTGGCATCGGTGGTGCCGGCTGTGGAATAGAGTGGCAGGTTGAAATGCTGAAGCATCTGCGAGACAGCGGCATTTATCATGGCTCGCTCGATGGGGCCGGCCAGGTGGTCCATGGTTCGCAGGTCGGGTATGGATCCGACACTGCCGCAAATTGCCGGAGCGCCCTTCTGGACGGCCTGCACCATGGTCATCCCGCCAAGGGTCTCGGCCACGTGCGTCAGGACGTTTGCGGCCAGAGTGACCGGCGACGTGGTGCCGCAGATGGGCTCGGCAGGGACGACCACCGGCAGGCCTTGGCGAGCCAGATAGCAGGTCATTTCGCCGTAGTTGTCATCGATCTTGAAGGGGCTGATGAGCAAGGTGATGAAGGACACGAAGGGCTTGGCCCTCAGGGCGTCTGCACCGCCGGCAATGGCGGTGGCCATTTCGACCACCTTTTTGCACCCTTCGAGCGAATAGATGCCGCCCATGATGTGCTTGGTGGTGTGGTTGAGCGAATGGTAGAACCGGTTAACGTCAATATCGTCGATGTTACGGATATCGTGCGGAAAGACGTTGATGGTGTGCAGATGCACGTTGCTCAAGGCATCGACCATGCGGGCGTTCAGTACAACATCCTTGACTTTGGCCTCGCGTCGCTCTCCGGTTTCCAGGTCGAGAACAAAACGGGCGGTGCCCCCGGTGCCATAGTGAACGCGGGAACCTTCCAACACGACATCGTTCTTGCCATCGCGGGAAAACAGGGTGATGCTGGAGGGATTCGAGGCAATGGCGTCTTCAACCAGCCCCCGCGGAAATTTTACGACGCGCGATTCTTCGTCCACATGGGCCCCGGCCTTTTTGAGAGCCTGGCGTCCGGTGTCGGAATGTACGGCCATGCCCGAGTCCTGCAGCACTCGGAAGGCGGCGTCGGCAACTTTGGTAACATCCGACGAGGCCAGTGGTCGGTAGAGAGAAGATGAGATGCCCGGTTGATCGTGTTTCAAGTTTGTCATGTATTCCTGCTTTCCACGTTATGGTAAATTGACAGATGCCGGCGGCAAACTGGCCGACAGCCTTCAATGGCGCTGGGCGCCACCGTTAGTATCTTGCATGTCCTCCGGGTTGGAGGTCGGGCGGTGCTCGGCGTCGGTCTCGATTGCTTCACCGGTAAGCATCGGCGTCGATCCCAATTCTTCCGCCTCCATCATGGCCACCACCCGTTGCAGGGAGGACAGAATCTGCGTCTGCTCCCAGTCCTGCAGCTTTTCGAAGGCGGCAACGAACGTTTCCTGCATCATCGGCGGTGCCTGCCGGAGCAGGTTTTCGCCGGCCTCGGTGAGTTGAACCGTTACCCGCCGCCGGTCCTGCTGGCTTTGGCAGCGGATGACCAGTTGCTTCTTCTCCAGCCTGTCGATAATGCCGGTTACCGTGGCCTGGCTGAGATGAATGCTTCGCGTCAGTTCGCGGATGCTCAGGCATTGCTGCCGCTGAAGCTCTTTCAGCAGAACCAGTTGTGGTCCGGTAACGCCCTGGCGGGTTATGAGCTGGCGCGAATGCAGATCGACAGCCCGGATAATTCTCCGTAAAGCTACCAGTACCGATTCCGTCCGAGAGTATTCCTTCATGTTCCGGTCCTGTCTATCGGACAATGGTGGCGGCATTGTCCTGATCATTCATCCAAGGTTTGCTGCCCGGGGAAAACGCTGCAGGCTGAATATCCACCGGGCCGCTTGGCTGAGCAGGGAGCTAACCAGCTCCAAGCCGGAATATTGTATCGTGTGCGAACGATTTTGGCAAAGGTAATGGAAAAAGAATGCCGCCTGGCGAGGTAATGCAATGGCTGATAAAGTGGTAAAAGTCAGTTTACGTTGGCTCCAGTGGCGACGCATGCTTGCTGAGACTTGCAGACGATGCATCGTGTACAGAGCATTGATTTGGGGTTCTCAGCGTGTGGTTGATGGGTCGTCCAGCAGGTTGCGGCCCTCTTCGGGCGTACGCGATTTGCGAGCCTGGGCTTCGATCTCGCCTGCCTCGCTGTGCAAGCCGCCCTCTGAATCGGTGGTGACACTATCGGTTTCCTGGCGCGAGGACTGTTTGTCGCGTTCGGTGGCATGTTGGGCGGGCCCGGTTTCCCCGCCCTGGAGCAGGTGTACCGGTACGCCTTCGGGAAAGACAAGTTCGCGGGCCTCGTCGGGCATGGAAATTCCTTCGGCCTGGAAGGCACGTTTGATGAGTCGAATGACTGACGAGCGGACTTTGAGCCAACTGTGCTGATGGCCGTTCATCCAGAAGAAGACGCGCAAAACCACAGTCGATGTGCCAAGGCTGTCGACCAGCACCCACGGTTCGGGGTCGTTGAGTACGGCCGGATGCTCCTTGAGGACCCTGAGCGCTACCTCCTGGGCGAAACTGATATGATCGCTGTAGCCAATGCCAACCAGGAAATCTTCTCTGCGATTGCAGTTGCTGGTGTAGTTGCGTATGGGGCTCCTGTAGACCACGATGTTTGGAATCTGCAGGTGATTGCCGTCAAGGGTCATTATGATGGTGGCCCGCGTCGTCAGCCGCTGGACAAAGCCAAGGTGCTCGTTGATCTGGATCATGTCGCCGGTGCGGAACGGTTGCTGGGCGCTTAGAAAGATGCTGGCCAGAAAGTTTTCGGTAATTTCACGGAAAGCTATGCCAAGTATCAGGCCCAGCAGACCCGTGCCGCCCACGACAGTAAAGGCTACGCCCGTCAGCCCGGCGACGCGGAAGATGACGTACAGGCCGATGATCAGCACGGCCAGCCCCACTGTTTTGGCCACCACATTCCGCAGCAACTGGCTGGCCAGTCGCCTGTAGAGCACACGGCGAGCTAACCGGGCAGTCAACATGGCAATGACGCCGGTCAGCACCAGGATCAGCAGGCTCAGCATGACAAATGGCAGCGCCCAGACGATGCTTCGCCAAAGCTCCTGCAGGCTGCGCAGCGAGGGTCCGAAATCCCATATTGAGGGCTCCACCACCTCTATTTGATTGACGACGGCCGCCACGCCCTCGGTGTTGCGTGCCAGGTCGCCGGCCCACTTTTTGTGTTCGGCCGTCTCGGCCTGCCCCTTCAGGAAGACAACGCCCTCGCGAACCTGGACCTGAGGCTCGGCAAACCAGCCGGTCACCTCGAGAATGCCCTGGAGCCGCTGGCGGATTTCAGGATCGGCGGCTTGTGGCTGCACCTCGACCTTTTCCGGGGCTTCGGGCGATTCTTCGGCTCCTGGAGGACGTGTCGGGGGAGCCGGATCCTGCGGGCGCTGCTGGACGGGAGGTGAGGGCAACTGAGCCGAGGCCGGGGTCGGGCAGAGGAAAACGCTGCAAGTCATGGCACTGGCCGCAAGCAAAACCAGTGGGGCAACGGTGCGTCGCCTCGAGCACCGGCCAACTTCTGCCGCAGCCAGATGATCATTCGCCTTTGCCCGCGTCACTAGCGCCTGCCCCCCTGTTTTGTCATACCGCCCGGGCACAACCACGAAGAGCCCTGCAACCAGCATAACATCAATATCGTCCGCTGGCGTCGGGGGATCAGTTGGCGTCTCCGACATTAGCTGAGCTGATTGCCCCCATGCCACAGGTTGCTTGAAGAATCGCCGGCGGTTTGAATTAACTTGAAAATGGCGAGTTTGGGCAGTAATCTGTGAGGCTTTCAAATCGGCTGTCTCTAGCGGCCGTCAGGAGTCATTGCGGTGATCAAAACAGTAAATGTCGGCATAATTGGCCTTGGTACAGTGGGTACCGGCGTGGCTCGAATTCTGCTGGATTCGGCCGATGCCCTGGCGACACGCGCGGGAGTTAGCCTGAAGCTAATTGCGGCCTGCGACAAGGATCTGTCGCGCGATCGGGGGCTGAATCTGCCGGCCGGCGTGTTGACTGACGACCTGGAGGCCGTGCTGGGCGATGAGCGGATTGATATTGTCTGCGAGCTCGTCGGCGGCACCACGTTTGCTTACGATGTCATAGAACGGGCCTTGAATTCCGGCAAAAGTGTGGTCACGGCAAACAAGGCTTTGCTGGCCGAACGCGGACAGCCACTGGTGGACCTGGCTCATCGGAAGGGGCTTGCCCTGAGCTTTGAGCCGGCGGTGGCCGGTGGCATTCCGCTTGTGCTGGCCATTCGCGACGGCCTGGTGGCCAACCGCATTGTGGCCATCACGGGAATTGTAAACGGAACCTGCAACTACATTCTGTCGAACATGACCAGCAGCGGGACGAGCTATGCCTCGGCACTGGCCGAAGCGCAGCAAAAGGGCTACGCCGAAGCCGATCCGACTCTTGACGTATCCGGCGGCGACAGTGCCCATAAGCTGACCATACTTGGCCGCCTGGCTTTCCAGGTTGGCGTGCAATACGAGGATGTCTTCTGTGAAGGCATCGAGAAGATCGACCTGTTGGATATCCGCTTTGCAGACGAGCTTGGTTACACAATCAAGCTGCTGGCCATCGGGCGGTTGGAGGACGACGAGACGGTGAGCCTGCGGGTGCATCCGTCATTTGTGGCCAAGGACAGTCCACTGGCCCATGTTGGCGGGCCGTTCAACGCAGTTATGGTAACCGGCGATGCCGTTGGAGATACACTTTATTATGGTGCCGGCGCGGGCCAGATGCCGACGGCCTCGGCGGTGGTGGCCGACCTGGTCGACACGGCCCTGGGGCGGGCTCAGCTGACCTGCCGCCAGCGCGAGATTTTTGCCACCCTGCCCTCGCGACGGTTGCGGTCCATCGATGAGATCAGGACTCGCTATTATCTGCGTTTCGACGTTGTGGACCAGCCCGGCGTGCTGGCCCGCATTGCGGGCATACTGGGCGAGTTGGATATCAGCATCTCGAGCGTGCTGCAACACGAAGCTACTCAGGCCGACCATGTGCCTCTGATAATCCTTACGCACGTGGCGCTTGAGCGTAACATGCGCCAGGCGCTCGAACGTATCGGCGGGCTCGACGCCGTGCACGGCGAATCGGTCTGCATCAGGGTGGCCGATCAGGATGGCAGCGAATGAAATTCGTCATCGTCATTGCCGATGGAGCGGCCGACAGGCCGCAGGAGTCGCTTCAGGGGCGTACGCCTCTGGAGGTAGCCGATATTCCGACCTTTGATCGCATTGCCCGCGAGGGGCGGTTCGGGACGACGCGCAATATACCCGATGGAATGCCCGCCGGCAGCGATGTAGCGATACTCAGCGCGTTCGGTTACGATCCGAAAAAGGTGTATACCGGTCGCGCGCCTCTGGAAGCACTGGCACAGAAGATCGAGCTTGGGCCGAACGATCTGGTTTTGCGTTGCAACCTGGTTACTGTTGCCGACGAGGAGATGGTCGATTATTCAGCCGGCGGCATCTCCAATAATGAGGGCCGGGCCCTGCTGACGCATGTTTCGAACGTGCTGTCGCGGCCGGGCTGGGAGTTTTATCCGGGTGTCGGCTACCGGCATCTGCTGGTTCATCGCAACCATGGCAAGCTGGATCTTCATACGACGCCGCCGCACGATATACTGGGGCAACCAATTGCGGAATATCTGCCGCGCGGCAAAGATGCCGGCGAGCTGATTTCGCTGATGAATGACAGTCGAGAGTTGCTGCGCGATCAGGAGATAAACCGTGTCCGGCTCGATCTGGGCGAGCGGACGGCCACGCAGATATGGTTGTGGGGGCAGGGTTTTCGGCCGGCTCTTACTCCGTTTGCCGAGCGCTATGGGCTGAGCGGGGCGGCCATCACGGCGGTTGACCTGGTCCGCGGTATTGCCCACGGCATCGGCTGGCAGGTGATTGACGTTGCCGGTGCGACCGGTTACCTTGATACCAACTATGCCGGCAAGGGGCAGGCGGCAATTGCGGCCCTTGACGAGGTGGATCTGGTTTGCGTGCATGTTGAGGCGCCGGACGAGTGCGGGCACGAGGGCGACGCCCGGGGTAAGATTCAGGCCCTGGAGAATATCGACCGGCACATTCTGGCCCCCCTGCTCGACCATCTGGAACATCGTGGCGAGCCCTGGCGATTGATGGCCTTGCCCGATCATCCCACGCCTCTTGATGTGCGGACACACACTGCCGATGCGGTTCCTGTTGGGATCATCGGCCAGGACATGACACCGGTACGACCCGGCCGGTTTACGGAAGATGACGCGGCGAAGAGCGGGTTTGAAATTACCGTCGGTCACGAATTGATGGAGTATTTCCTGCTAAGGTAGGAGTGAGGCTGAAATGGGAGTGATAGTACAGAAGTTTGGAGGCTCGAGCCTGGCCACGGCCGAGAAGATTCGCCGGGCGGCCAGCAGAGCCATTGCCGCAAAGGGTCAGGGGCACGATGTTGTTATGGTGGTTTCGGCCCGTGGCGACACGACGGATGAACTGGTGGAGATGGCCCGGGAGATTACCGACCGTCCGACCGCCCGCGAAATGGACCAGCTGCTGTCGACGGGCGAGCAGATTTCGATCGCCCTGATGGCCATGGCCATACATGCGGCCGGCCATAAGGCAATCAGCTTTACGGGTGGCCAGGTAGGGCTGAAGACTGACAACAAGCACACCAAGGCCCGTATCCAGAGCGTTGACGTGCGTCGCCTGAAGGAGCAGTTTTCCGAGGGCAACATCGTGATTGTGGCCGGCTTCCAGGGCGTGGATGCCGATCAGAATGTTACGACCCTGGGCCGTGGCGGCAGCGATACGACCGCGGTGGCTTTGGCGGCGGCCCTGAAGATGGCCGGCGAGGCCGATGTGACCTGCGAAATCTACACGGACGTCGATGGGGTCTACACGACCGATCCGCGTATTGTTACCAATGCCCGCAAGATCAACACTATCTGCTACGAGGAGATGCTTGAGCTGGCTTCGCTGGGAGCCGGTGTAATGCACAACAGAGCGGTCGAATTCGGCCAGAAATACGATATCCCCATCCACGTTCGCTCAAGTTTCAGCAACGCGGAAGGTACCATGATCATCAAGGAGGTTCCAGGAATGGAAGGCATTGTCGTTCGCGGAGCAGCACTGACCAAGAGTCTGACCAAGGTGACTATTCGCGGCGTTCCCGACCGTCCCGGCGCCGCCGCCGATATATTCCACAACATTGCCGCGGCAAGCATTGTGGTGGACGATATCATCCAGAACATCAGCCATGAAGGCACGACGGATCTGTCGTTCACCATCGCCGGCAGCGAGGCCGACAGCGCCGGAGAACTCTGCAAGCTGCTGGCCGAGAAGATTGGCGCCCAGAGCGTGGAGATGGACAGCGACATCAGCAAGGTGTCCATCGTCGGCGTTGGCATGAGAAGCCATACCGGGGTGGCCGAAAAGATGTTCCGCACGCTGGCCGAGAACAAGATCAACATCCAGATGATTACTACCAGCGAGATAAAGATTTCGTGCATCATCAAGCGGGCCGATGCAGAAAAGGCACTGCAGGCCGTCCATGCCGAATTCAACCTGGACCAGGCGGCCGAGAAGTAACGGCAATCTGCTTCAATATATTACACGGAAGCGACTGTTAAGGCGGCGGGTATTGTCCCGCCGCTTTTTATGCACGTAGAAAAGGCACGGCGGAATCAACCCGCCGTGCCTGTCGTCTGTACGATGCTGGTGCAAACTGCTGTTGACTACTTCAGGTCGTCGTCCCTGAGTTCAATAATGTCTTCGTCGGCTGAGGAGCCGGTGCCCGATTCGAGCTGGGCGAGGAAATCGTTGATGTCGTCATTGAGATCATCGCCACCGCCGGCTTCTTCGGTTAGCGTGAAAGGCTCTTCCGCTCCAGCCACATCGGAGATCGCGGCAGCGGCATCGGTACGCACCACAAAACCAAGCGGACCAATGGCGAGCTTATCGCCGCTCTTCAGTTGGGCCTTGTCGGTCTTCTGGCCATTGACAAAAATGCCATTGCGGCTGCCCAGGTCGGTAATCGATGCCGTCTGGTCGGTAATGTCGATGCGGCAATGCTCGCGACTGACCTTGGGCGAGGCGATCACCACGTCACATTCGGGCTTGCGACCAATGACCGTGCTGCTCTTGGAGAGGTTGATTTCTTTACCCTTGGGCTCGCCAACAGCCACCACCAGCTTTAGTTCCATGTTGGCCTCTGATCCTTAATGTGTTCGGGAGACATGTCTTACAGACAAAAACGCTGAAAAGGAGGTTAGCAAAGTGATTTCCGATGGTCAAACAAAAAAACTGGCCGGCTGAGGTGTCGCTGCAATTACCGCCAGGCAGTGTGCCCGACCGCGGCAATTGCCTCAGAATGGCTGATAATATGCATCAGCCGCCGCCTTCATCCACCGGCCTTTTCAGGGTTTTGACGGCGGCCGGCGGCGATTGAGGCGCGACCCGCCCACAATCATCAGCAACAGCAGGGCCCCGATAATGAGGATCACAACGACATATTCCTTGGTCGCCTCCGGTGGGGCCATCGGGTTGGACGCCACTGCCGACGAGACCGCTTTCAGGGCGGGTCGGTCGGCATTGACCCAGGCCGTAAAGACGAGCGAAGCAAACATGCTGGCCGACTGCCCCAGCCGCTCGGCTGCCGGATCGCCGGCTTTCAGTAATTCCTGATGCAGCAGATCGACGTGCCGCACAAGGCGTTTGTGGGCCGCTTCGAGCTGGTCAACGTCCTGCCGCAACATGAGCTTGTCCTGGTTATCAAAAGAGAGCTTGCGAAGCTCGGCGAGGTCATCATCCCGCAGCCCCGATTGCCGCCGTGCGACAGCGTCGGCTTTTAAAATGACGGGCAGAACCTCGTAGTTTCGTGCTACGACCTGGAAGGCAGCCTCCAGAGGATCGTCGACGTACTTGTACTGCGACACGTGCGGGGCCGCGGCTTGCTGATAATGTTCGGCAAAGCGGTTGATCATGTGCGTTTCAAAAAAGAAGTGAATGCCCAGGTTACCGGTGTCGGCGCCATTATAGTTCTTGGTGACGTGCAGGGGCTGGTGCAGGTCGGCTACGTAATGAGCCAACTCGCCAAGGGCCGCCGGCAGTTGGTCGTGCTGTCGATTCTTGAACATCTCCTGCAGGCTTTCCACTCGCTGGGCAATTTCCCACGGAAGGGTGCCCTGCTCCCGCAGCACAGCTTCGCCCAGTTCTGTTGCCGCTCGCTCATCGAGTTCCGCCGGCAGATTGGCGGCCGACTGGTGGCCGAGAAGCTTGGCTGCCAATTCCGGATTGTTCTGATGCACGTGTCGGGCCGCGACCAGGGCAGCCTGCTGCCTGTCGCGCGGAAAATTGCGGAAAGGCGCAGCTTCTGCGGTCATGGCATCAACATCGAAAAAATGCGCCGAGCGTGCTGCCTGAGCTTTTCGCGTTGTCTCGTCAGCCAGGCTTTTGGCGGCATCTGAGGCATCGCTCTGATAAGCCAGCCTTCGAAGCCTGGAGGCCTCGCGTCGCAAGGCGGAGGAATCGCTGTCGGGCTTCATGACGTTATCGGTGGCGGCAGGAAGGTTGTCCTGCATCCACGCGGCCATGTGCGGCGGAAACGATTCCACCGAGTTGCGAAGCATTATTTGATGGGCTTCCCTGCCCCAGCCGATGGACAGAAGTGCGGCCAGCAGAGCCGCGGCGGAGACAAAAAGCTCCGGTCGGACATACCGGCCAGCCGCCTGACGGATTCTCGCCATCTGCTGAATCATCATGGCTTACTGGCCCTGGCGCTGAATACGCGGAGGAGTGCTTCTGGCGGTCGAGGAGAAGTCGCCTTCGACCTGCCCAGGTGTAGTGGCCAGCAGTTCCAGATAGACTCGATAATGTGCTGCGGCCAACTCGCGTTCGCCCTGTTGTTCGAGCAAAAGATAGAGTCGCCGCCGGGCTTCGGCATTTTGCGGATCAGCCCCCACGGCTTTGCTGAGATACTCGCGGCCGCGGTGTTTGTCGCCACGTTCCAGCCAGTAATCGGCCACCATAATAAACGGTCGGGAGGACATCGGGTTAAGCTCGCACATGCGCTGGTACACTTGCTCGGCACTGGCGGTGTCGTCGTTAGCCAGGTAGCAGAGAGCCATGTTTTCGTGGGCGGCAAACAGGCCTGGGTCGAGTCGGACGGCGGAGCGATATGATAGTATCGCCTCGTGCAATCTGCCGCGTGCCTGCTGCGCGGCGGCCAGATTGTAATGGTAATCGGCCATGGTCGGAGCCATGTCGGCGGCCTGGGCGAAGGCTGCTTCGGCGTTGTCGTAGTCGCCGGCGTTGAAGTGCTCGAGGCCGAGCCGATTGAAGTCGCTGGCATAAGGCCCGGTCTGGCAGCCACCGCTGAGTGTGGCCAGAAGGCCGAGAGCCATGATCATGACAGCCAAGGAAATCGCGCGCATTGTTACCCCTTTCATACAGCCCCCACGGCAGTTATCTGGCACTGAATGCCTGCTGAGTTTATCGGCCAATTGTTGTTCGTGCAACAGTAAAGAGTGCCTGAGACCATTCTTCCTTGAAAAGCAGATTTGCGGCGGATATACTCTCTGATCTTAATTTCACCCTTGGGGCATGTCATGGACGGCCCGTTCCTGAATCAGAGGAGTTCTGAAGATGGCGAAGAAGGTTGTCGTGGTCGGCTGCACCGGCGCAGTGGGCGAACAGTTCATCAGCATTCTCGAGCAGCGCAATTTTCCCTGCTCCGACATAAAATTCGTGGCCTCGGCCCGCTCGGCTGGCCGCGAGATTACCTTCAGGGGCAAACAGTACAAGGTCGAAGCGCTCAGCGAGACGACCTTTGACGGTGGCTGGGAGATCGCCCTGTTCAGCATTCCCAAGAGCGAGAGCAAGAAATACAGCCCCATTGCCGCCAGCAAGGGCTGCATTGTGGTGGATAACAGCAACGCCTTCCGCATGGAGGCCGACGTTCCGCTGGTGGTGCCGGAGGTCAATGGCGATGACGTCCTGCAGGCCAAACGGAACATTATCGCCAACCCCAATTGCTCGACAATCGGCATGGTGGTTGCGGTCAATCCTCTGCACCAGGCCCGCAAGGTGAAGCGGATGGTAATCACCACGCTTCAGAGCGTCAGCGGTGTTGGGCTTAAGGCTATTGAAGAACTGCGCGATGAGACCCGGGCGGTGCTCGATGGCAAGCCGTACCAGAGGAGTATATTCCCGCACCAGATGGCCTTCAACGCCCTGCCCCAGATTCCGCAGAGTGACGCCTTTCTGGATAACGGTTACACCAGCGAAGAGATGAAACTTCTGCACGAGACGCGCAAGATCATGCATGCTCCGGAAATCCGGGTAACCATGACCTGCACCCGCGTGCCCGTCTTCTATGCTCACAGCGAAGCCATCAACATCGAGTTCGAGGAGCCCTGCACGGCCGACGAGGCTCGGGAGATTCTCAGCAGCGCCCCTGGCGTCACCGTGCTGGATGACGTGGCCAACCAGAAGTATCCGCTGGCCACCGATGTTGCCGGCAAGGACGATACATACGTCGGCCGCATTCGGCAGGACGAGTCGATCGACGGCAACCGGGGTATTAACATCTGGCTGGTGTCGGATAACCTTCGCAAGGGTGCGGCCCTCAACGCCGTGCAGATTGCCGAAACGATTATCGCCAAAGGCTGCTGAAGCAAAGTTGCAGCGGGTCCCAGGCCCGGACGGCTTTGGTTGTCGGCAAAATGAACATGAGCTATCAGCCCGTTGCTCCTGTAAATTGGAGAGCGGGCTGTTCTTTTTGTCGAATTTTATTGTGCCTGGGCGTTTTTCGATTGCCGCAAATGGTGTGGTTGATTATTATTGGTCTGACATGAACAGAGCAACGGTCCATCATCTCCATCTGGTAACGGCGTGCACGACGAAACAGTCGCGTACGGCTAAGCGCACGCGCGCCGGAAAAAGGAGCGGGACCAGGTAGAGCAGTTGCAACAATAAGCGTAACCCAGGCCCGTTCCGATAGTCGGAGCGGGCCTTTTTTATTGGTGTCGGGCGGCCAGGCTGTGAAGCTGAGGCCCGATTCTGGGTCACCCCGCTATTGGGGGTAAGGAGGAGGACGATGTGCGGTAACGAAGACGAGTTGCGACTTGTGAGCCCGTGTGTTGAGCTGCAGAACCAGTATATCGAGATGGCCGAGGAGTTCGTGCGGCACGACGTTGGTACGGCTTATCAGCAGTGCCTTGAAGAGGCCCTGGCCGATTTCGCCCGTTTTGTGCGGCGACTGCACGAGCGGGATTTCGGCATGAATCTGCCGACCGGGTGCATGCAGAGCACCACGTACTGGTTGATGAAGGGCAAGCAACTTGTCGGTACGTCGTGCCTGCGTCATCGTCTGGACGAGAGCCTGATGATCGAGGGCGGGCACATTGGGTACAGTATCAGGCCCAGCGAGCGAGGCAAGGGCTACGGCCGGCGGCAGTTGGCCCTGCTCCTTGATAAGGCGCGACAGCGGTTTCTGTCGCGAGTGCTGCTGACCTGCGATGCGGGCAATACTGCCAGCGCGAAGATCATCATGGCCAACGGTGGCGTCTTCTCTGGCGAAGTTGCCAGTGTCGACGGCAAGCGACAGTTGAAGCGGTTCTGGATTGACCTGTGGCCCTTGGAAGGCGAAACGTCGGCGGAAGCTGCGGCTGAAGCCAATGAAGATGTGCTGGAGCCCTCGCTGTTGCGATAGATGCAATGATGGCGACAATGGTGCGGATTCAGGGAAAGCCTGAATCTGCACTTGCTTTTCAGGAGTGCACGGAATGTGTGCTACTCTCTGTTAATGGCACGTGAGGCACGTGTCTGCTTCTTGGCAAAAGGCCACTGATCGAAGGGGGCAGTCATGCGCTGCTGTGGACAGAATTCGAACCAATCGCGTTGTCCGAAGTGTGGAGGCGAAACCGCAAATGGCAAGTGCACCGGCTGCCAGAAACCCACCAGCCAGTGCGAATGCAAAAGTAAGTGAAGGTCTGAAAGATATTCGCCTGGGCGCTCTAATTTCTGGGGGGGAGTGGCGCCCTGGCAACCAAAGGCCGGCGGCTCTTGCTGAGTTTAATGCTCTCGCAGAAGTTGCCGGCCACTTTTTTGCCCATCAGGAACCTGTGGCGGCCCCGGTGGCCACTCCAAACAGTACAAGTGCAGCAAGTCCGGCCCCAATGCCGAACCATCCGGTCCATTCCGGCCGCTCCTTCAGCAACAGTACCGAGAGCACAAC
>JAWLHX010000016.1:0-66393 GCA_041690105.1 Phycisphaerae bacterium | reverse complement strand
CGCTTTCCTGACAAATGTCAGTGCCTCCTATCTGGTGTCCATGCACATCATGCAGCAACAGAGGTTTCCGGCCCTGCTCTGGAATCGCAGAATCAGCCAGGTCCCGCTGCCAAGCGTGTTGCTTGATGATGCCGGCGGAATTGCCGCCATGGGCGATCAGCTTTTGCATCGCGGCCACCGCAACATGTGCCTGATGCTCTACGTAACCGACCGGGGTTTTCAGCCCGGACAACAGCGCAATGCCGCCTGGCGGGCCTGGCTCGCAGCCAATGATCTGCTCGATCAGTGCACATTGCCGGTCTTTCATATCGATGCCACATCCGACCTGAAGGCCATGGCCGAACTTCTTCGCACCTCGCACGCGCCCACCGCAATCATCTTTGGTCACGGCCACTTGTGCGAGCAGTTCCTGACTTGTGGTCGCTTCAGCCATCTGCGAGTGCCGCAGGATTTGAGCATGGCCACCTTCGACTGGGTGCGTAATGTGCCGGGCGTAGCCTGGTGCCCGCCGCTGACTCATGTTCAGCCGAATCTGGATCGGGCAGCGCAGTGTGTGGTCGAAATGTTCGAGCGAATGTTCCAGGGCGAGCTTGCGCCACCGAACATCAGAATGCCCATGGATATGCATGTTACGGAAAGCGTAGCGAAGCCGCGACAGGGGCTGGTTGGCGTCTGAGGCCAGCGGCGCGAGCGTATGCTCTACGGCATGCCGGCGGTCGATTCGGCAATTGTCAGTCCGGTGGACGAGGTAGCCTGCTTGTTGCCGAAGACATCCTCCACCGTCACCTCCAGGGTATAGTTGCCGGCGGCCAGGTCTTTCGGCAGAATTTCAGTACTGGCCAGAAAGAAGTCGTTGCGAACCGAGCGGCAGCGGTCGTCAATGTTGGCATATTCCTTCCGCCACACTGTCCGCCTGGCGGCGTCCTTCAAAGCCAGGCTCTGGCTGAGACGCACCAGGTAAGACTTGTCGCTCTCCTGCCGCGAAGTAAAATTGCGGACCTCAGTGTAGATGGTTATCCGGTCGAGCGGCCGCGGATCAGCCGCCAGCGGCGTCACGGCCCCAAAGCCGACTACCCGCTGGCAAACCTCCACCGCCGGTAGCTCAAGGGGCGCCTGTCGCTGAAGATCAACGCGCAACTCCTCAACCACCGCCAGTACCTGGGCCGCCTGATGTGGACGCTGCTGCCCTTGACCGATGTCGCGAGCATTGGCCAATGCCCACAGAAGCCCACGCCACAAACGCTGATCCTCGGCCCCCAGGCCCGCTACCGGCTCCAGTGCCGCGGCTGTCTCCCCGGCCATCAACTGCAGCACGCGCAGCGTGCGAGCCACCTCAATGTCATCAGGATGGGCCTCGGCAAGCCGAGCATAATGTTTCGCCAGATTGTCAAGCGTCGGGACCGATTCCCCCGCCCCCTCCTCCTGGGTACCGGTCGCCGCACCTGGCCGATTACCATCTCCAGGCGATATTGGACTTATGGCCGCTATGCGCACCGACCCCATTCCCGCGCCACTGCCGGCCGTGGCGGAATTCTCCTCAGGCTCACCGGACGCCGTCGCAATGCCCGATTCTTGCCCCGGACCCGCGCTGCCAGCCCCTCCATCTGGACCTGTCTCGCCCTGTGCCGCCGGATTCGAGACACCGCTTTGCACCGGCTCCTGCTGACCATGCTGGGCGGCCTGCTGTTGCCGCAACTCGATCGCCCGGCGAATGCGCTCCAGCCGCTCCTGCAGTGTCTCACCGCCCGGGTCAGCGCTCTCGCTCCCGCCTGCGTCCGGATTACTGTCAGCACCTGCGCTATTATCAACGTTTTCTTGCGGTTTTCCGGATACGGATTCGCCGGCAGTGTCGCCGCCGCCTGCTGCCACGGTCGTCGCCGTATTGTCGTCGTCCTCCCACAATCCGCAGCCAGCCACCGTCAGGACAATAGTTGCCGACACAATCAGCATCGCCGTCGCAATCCTGAATGTCATAATCATCTCCCCGCCGGTCTTGTTGTCGCGGCGTCAGGCAGCAGTTTCATGGACAGTTGCTCGATTATCAGCCTGTCGTTGGAGCCTGTCGATTTGGCCTGCACGTCAGCCTCCAGCAGAGCCCGGTATCCGCGTCGCACACGATTGCTGCTGTACCGGGCAAGCCTGCCGCCTATCATTTCACGTTCTTTCGGATAAGTTATTGACCGAACGGCCGCCGCCTCGCCGTCACGATCAGCCAGCAGCCGAACCTGCAGCAATCGCCGGAACGAGCTGCGCAGAATGCCCACCAGTGCCACCGCCGGCATGCCTTCGTTCATCATGCCGTCCACCACTCTCAGGGCGCCAGGCAGATCGCCATCCATCAGGCGTTCGGCCAGGTCGAACGGATTATCTGCCCGGTAGCTCATGGCCCCGGCCATAACGTCGGCCTCGGTTATCTGCGGCGAGTCGCCAACATACAACTCCAGCTTGGTCAGTTCCGATTCCAGCGATGCCAGATCCTCCTGGCACAGGTTCATCAGCAACTCCGCCGCGGGCAAGTCAATCTTCTTGTTATGAGCCGACCGCGCTCGACTGCTGATCCAACTCATCACCTCGCCGCTGGTCCGCGGTGCCCAGCAGGAAATATCCCCCCCAAGCTTGGCCACAGCCTTGGCCAGCCGTGTGGTCCGATTCCACTTATCCATGGTCAGCACAAGCACGCCTGTCTCGCTCGGCTGATTGACATAATTCTCCATCGCCTTGCGATGACGGTTCACAAACTCGTCGGCCTGCTGCATGATTACCATTCGCTTGCTGGCGAACATGGGCGAGGTATGCAGCAAATCCATCACGGTTGCCAGGTCGCGCTCGTCTCGCGAAAGCTCCATGATGGCCATGTCCGCATCGCCTTCACCCGCCATCCGCGCCTTCAGCAGACCCAGAGCCTCGCGAAATTCAAACTCGTTGTTGCCATATATCAGGTAGATGGGCTTGAGACCATCCTTGCTGAGACTGTTTTTAAGCTGCGATAAGTACATTTACTTGAAAACCTTAATTTCTCAGGGTTGTTTGCCAGTGGGCCTCGGCGAAGCAATCGCAAACAAACCACAACAACGTTTGTGGGCGGCACCCCATCCATCAGGTAACTCGCGACAGAGCACTATTGGCCCGCCGGAGCCTGCAACTCAAGTCTCTTCTGAATGGCTGCCAGGTTACCCCGCGAGCCGCCCCCGAACTGCATCGCCTTCAGCCAGCTTTGCCGCGCCTGCTCATACTGTCCGCTCTGCCACAGGGTATCGCCGTTAAGAAGCCAGGCATCGGCGTCGCCCGGCTCGCGGGCCAGAAGGGCCGCCAACGTCTTAAGGGCCGGTTCGTAATCCTTGCGGGCAGCCTGGCTGCGGGCCAGACCATACAGCGCATTGGGGCTCTCGGGCAGCAATTCAGCCGCTCGCGTGTAGGCGTCGACGGCCTGCCCAACCTTGCCATCCCGCAGGTATATGCCACCAAGATCGCTCCAGGCATGGCCGGCGTCCGGATTCAGGCTCACGGCCCGCAACAGCTGCTTCTCGGCCTCCTCCCACCGTTCCTGCAGACGCGCCACCCGGGCCAGATCGTAGGCACGCCGGGCGTCATCCAGAGCCGCCGCCTCGGCCTGCTCAACCTGCAGCCTGCCGGTCGCAGTGGGCAGGGCAGGCAGGCTCGGCGACAGTATATCGATCATCAGACGCGACGAGCCCTCTTGGCCGGCACGGTCGCGGGCCGAAAGCCGAAGCTCAACGCGACCACGCAGATCGGCTGCCGGATCCCAAGTAAAACGCCCCTCGTCTCTAACGTCCGCCGCCACCAGTTGCCACTGTATCTGCCCGAAAGGCCGAACCTCGAGCCGCAGAGAATCCCTGAGCAGATTCGCTTCGTCGATCTCCCAGCGCAATTCAACCGGCGGGGCCGATTTTGCAGGCGCAGCCGCTATCGGGCCTTCCGCCGCACCCGGCCCCAGCGGAGCCGTCCAGCGGACAATCGGTTTCTGGGTATCAATAATCACCTCGCGCTGCGGGGCCTGGCCGGGTTCCGGCCGACCCAGCACGAGTTGTCCACGCTGACGGTGAATCTGGAAGCCGTAATGACCATCGTCGCTGGCAGCAAAAATGAAGGCCCCGCTCAGCCGATCATCAATCTGATCCAGCCGCCAGTGCCCCCCGCCATCACGCGTAACCCACAGCCCCACCTGTTCCGGCGGAGCCGACTTATCGAACTCGTAATCAATCCGCAGTGTCCGCGTCGGCAGAACCGCAACCTGCTCCCGGGCCATGACTTCCGCCGCAGGGGCCTCGAGCTCCTGGTTGCCCGTGCCGGCCGGAATAATGGCCGGAACCTCCGCCGGCTGCTCATCGTCGCCATTGCCGTCGACCTCGGAAGAGCCTGGTGCCGCAGCATCCGGCTCGCCTGCCTGCGACGGTTCCGGCTGCTCCAGGCCTTGTGTATCAAGCGGCGTGATTATCCTCGCCTCGACAGGTGCCGCCCCACTGGGCGTATCCTTATCGACAGCCGCAGCAGCTGCGATTGTAACATCGCGAGCCTCGCGCAGCAGGTTGCCCGCGGCATCCTGAAAGCTGATATGCAGGACCCATTTTCCGGCAATCGCTTCGGCGAATCGCACCCGACCCACATTCTCAAGTGTCACCTGAGGCGCCGGCCATAAATCTGCCGCCTCCTCGCCAGCATCTGCCTCCACCAGCCTGGCCTCCACCTGGGCCAGCGGCGATCGATCTTCTACCTGCCAGATGACGTCAAGCGGCTGACCGGCCTTGGATGGCAAAACCACAAGTTGGCGCAGGACGGGCTCGGTTGTATCAACTGTGACAATAACATCAGGCTTATCGCCGGCCGCGGGTGACGGGCCGCGTTCGGCCAGCGGTTCTCCGCGGAAAATGCACCAGTACTGGCCTTCGTTGGCTGCCCGGAACTCCAGAGCAGTCGAGGGCAGGGCACGCTTCTGGGCACGGGTCCAACTCTGCCCCCTGTTGCCGCTCACGTACAGTACAACCGCTGCGTGCTCATGGCCATCGGCCGCCGGCGGAAGCTCATCGGTCATAAAAGGAACGCTCACCTGGCGGGCCGAGGTGTAAAGGCGAAGGGCCTCCGCCAGAGGATCAGCTGGACTTGCTGCCGCACCGTCTTCAGCCATTGCCGGAGGAATAAGAGCCAGCAGTACGATGGCTGCGATTGTCACCAGGCAGGCCATTGTGGCGGCTCGAAGCACGATGGCAGGGGCTGATTTAACACACGCACGATGGCGGACTCTTGTCACAAAGCTCTGCATCATGTCAGTTAAAGGCCCTCCGGCCGATCAGAATGCTCAACAGGATGTTCAGGGCCAACTAATCAGCCGATAGCCGCCGATTGCTGCCGATACGCCGCGGGCGAATACTCGCCGTCCGCATTAGCTTTTCGCTCTTTACGGGTAGCCCTGGCCGCAGCTCTCCCCAGATTTGCAACCAGGTAACCAGAAGCCGAACATGACCGCGTTTATAGTGGGTATGACTTTAAGCTATTTCACTGCCGATTTGCCAACTTTTTCTGCCCTGCGAAAACCTCTCCTGGTGCTCGCGGGGGCCGGCGCCTCTCTGCCTTTCGGCCGCCGGCACCTTCCGCAGCCGAACAACTCAGCTATTCCGCCTGCACGTTAATCCTGATTCTTACGTTTCCGCCTCCTTGTTGGATTATCACGTTGGCCGCCCCGTTGACCGCAGCAGGATTGTCAGCCGCCGGCTTTGGGGCATCTTCTGACGTCCCGTCCTTTTCGGCCTGCAACTCCTTCTGCATCCACTCCTCGACTGTCTTGAATGCATCATCAGTGATAAGGGGAACGTTTACTTCCTTCTGTTCTCCATTGAGCTCAATAGTCGCTTTTTCCATTCTAAAAGCTTGGAAGCGGGTACCCGTCATCTGCATCATAAGCTGGCCCAGTTGCCGTGACCATTGAGTCTGATGGGCTATTTGCGGGGTATTGGCCGCCCGTGCGAACTCAATCAGAGGTCGCGCATGCTCGGCACCTGGTTTTATCGACGAATAAAACTGAATGTAGAGCCGCAACGCTACATCAATCTCCTCTTTCTTCTCAATGTCGGGCACCTTGATAATCCTGGCAAGCATTGGCATCGGCGAAGTATCTTTATCCTCGCGGGCCATGTCCATATTATGCTGAAACTGTGCTGATTTGACATCCTCGACATGCTCCTCTATCAGCTTCAAGCGCATTGCTGCCGTTGTTGCTTGGCGCTCATCCGAATTCAATGGGCCGACCTTTTGCCACCATTGTTGCCACTGAGACAATATTCGCTCGTCATCCGTCCGGGCATCTTCATCAGCATTCGATGGTGCAAACTGCCCGAAGGTGACATGGGCAAGCCTGGAAAGCGCTGCGTTAGCCTTATGTCTGATCTGCAGATTGCCCTCAGCCAGCGGACGCCCGCTGCGCAGAAGCCCCAAAAGCTCGGGCACAAGCTCGTTCTGCCGCTCATGATCAATGGCTGCAAACTGCCTCATATCCCTAAACTGATTCGCAGCGTCCGCGCTCATTGCCACGCCCGGATCAGTCAGAGCCTTCATCGTCAACTGAAGGTCCGCCCGGTCCAGTGGCCCCTGTGGCTCGTCCGGCTGCTCCATACCAAGCATCTGCTGCTGCCTGAGCATCTGGGCCTGTATCAGCATCTGCATGCGGTTCTGCTCGTTGTCCGGCTGTTGCGCCGCCTGGGACGTCCGCAGGCGCGGCTCCCCCGGATCGGTCGGAGTGGCAACCTTCGGCAAATCGGCCCGGGCCGGCAGCACCCATACCAGTAGCAGCGAGGCGGTTATCATAATCGTGCGAAACATATCAGAAGCTCCTGCGGTTATCCTTCGTCACTCAGCAAAGCCAGCAGCATAACACGCCCCAAGCCGGCCGATGAAGCCAGATCCCCCATCTTAAATAACGGTTTCGCGAAGGGCGCTGCGAACCCGCTCCAGGGCCATCGTCTGTTATACGATTGTCGCCACGCTACAGTTGATGAAAAACGGTCACTGAGGCCGTTACAGTTTTCCGCTGCGGAAAATTGAATACAGCAGCCACAGGCCGCCAATGCCCGCCAGCGTAAAACCCACCAGTCCAAGGACCGAAAAATCACCCACCAGCGGCTTTATCTTGGCGTGCATCAGCAGGGACGAGCCGAGGATAAGAGAGGCTGTCACCACACTGAAGGCGATGCGATTGCCAGTTCGGTCAATCTCGCTGATGAAATTCGTCAGGCCGGCGTGCTTGAAGATGATCCGAAGTTGGCCCTTGCTCAGGTTGCGCATCAGTTTTCGGGCGCTGGCCGGGGCCTGCTTCAGGAAAATGGCCATGTTGTAGAGCGACAAAGCCAGTTCCCGGCCCAGATTTCCCGGCGAAATCCGGTCGGTCAGCAGCTTTCTCAGACGCGGCTGAATGTAGCTTACCGGCGAGGCCTCGTCATCAAGCAGCAGAGCGATTCCGCCGATGTTCGTCAAACTTTTGCCCAGTAGCACAAAGTCTCGGGGCAGAATCATATTGTGCGCCCGGGCCAGCCCAACAATCTCTTCAAACAGCCGCGAAAGATTTATGTGCTTGATCGGAGTGCCATAATACTTATCAAGTATCGTCTCCAGATCCTTCTTGAGCTGGTTCCGGTCGACCGACTGACTAACCGAGCCCACGTCCTCCAGCAGATCGATGGCCATGCTGGTCTCGCGCTTGGTGGCAGCCAGCAGCATCAACGTCAGCCGGGTGCGCATCTGGGCGTCAAGCCGTCCAACCTGGCCGAAATCGATAATGGCCCAACTGCTGGGCGGCTGGATCAGCAGGTTGCCCGGATGAGGGTCGGCATGAAAGACGCCGAGGTCGAAATACTGCGTCATGAAAGCATCAAGCAAATGGTCGGCAAGGGCCTTGCGATGCAGCGTGGATTCGTCCAGGTTCATGTCGAAGCTGACCTGCAGACCCTCCAGCCTTTCCAGCGTAAGCACGTTATGCGAGGTGAAATCCCAATAAACCCGCGGCGTCGAAATGTGCGGATTCCGCCGGAAGGTCTCGTAAAAGCGGCTGGTCACCGAGGCTTCGCTGATAAAGTCGAGTTCCCGGTTGATGGTCCGCGAAAACTCGTCGACCAGCATGCTCGGCTGATAAACCCGATATTCCGGCAAATGTTTCTCGGTCAGCGCTGCCAGCGTGCGAAGCAGCGAAATGTCGTTAAGAATCACACGGTCGATGCCCGGGCGCTTGATCTTCAGGATGACCGCATCGCCATCAAGCGTTGTTGCCCGATGTACCTGACCAATCGACCCGCAGGCCAGCGGTTCGGTATCGACGTGCGAGAAAATCGACTCCAAGCGGGCGCCGAGGTCCCGCTCGATCATCTCGCGGGCTTCCTGAAAGGCAAACGGTCGCACGCGGTCGTGCAGCTTGCGCAGCGAGGCCTGAAACTCTGGTGGCAGCAGGTCGGGACGGCTGGCCAGCGACTGACCAAGCTTGACGAAGGTCGGCCCCAGGTCTTCCAGCACCTGCACCAGCCGATCCGCCATTAACTTAGGATTGTCTGCCGGAAGTTCCTGCTGCTGGACCCGATGCAGTCTGTGGCGGAAGGGTAGCAGCCGGCCCAGACGCATACGCACGGCAAGATGGCCGAAGCCATGCCGGGCCAGCACCGTCAGAATGGTCGCCAGCCTGTGGCTGCTGCGCAAAGTGCGGCGGATACTGAAGATGCTCAAAATATCTCTCCGCTGGTAGCCACAACCGTGGATTATTCCTCCCCAGCCTACAATATAGGCTGGCAGAGACACTCATACCAGCAAAAAGGCCTCAAGCGGGCACCTTGCTCCGCTTTATCGGACCTTGGCCAAGAACGGCAACGAATCCACATGAAATGGCCATTTTTTTGCTTATGTCACGACACCGCGTTGCCGATATTCATTACCAGAAGGCTGTGGGTTCCGTTCCTGGTGAACGGGCAGTCTGGCTTGGGGATCCGGGTAACGGCGAGCTCGGATCCCTTGCTTTTTGCGCCCACCTGCAACCAGTCCTCCCCGCTCACCATCGACTCCCCCCGCACATGCCCCAGAGCCGCATCTGTCGGCTAATCCAGACCGTTCCCCCGATCTTCCCAAGGTCATAGACAATCGCAGCTTGTCTCTCTTGTTGCACTACGAAAATTCAACCAATCATGCCACCGATGAGCGAAAAATAGCGCTTTCTATTGGAGTTTTTCGCTCGCAATGCGTACTAATTGGTACGAAAGCTATCCCAATGGGAGAATTGCGCACCATGCAGGATTCGAAAAAAGTCAACTGCCCGGCTTGCAGGCAGCCATTCGCTATCAGCGATTTCAAACCCGGCGCCTCTGTGGCCTGCCCGCATTGCGGCAAAAAACTGCGCTTGCCCGATGCCGCAAACGCCGCCTCGAAGAGCGCCGCCACCAAGCCGCCTGAGCCGCAGCGCAGCCCGCAGGAGATTCTGCTCGATCAGATGCGACAGGCTTCTGACGCCGACAAGAAGGCCGCCGACGCCGACAAGAAGGCTGCCGATGCACGTAACTCGGCCATTGATAATGCTTTCGGAGCGCCTGCCGACACCCCCCGACCGACGGCGCCAGCAGGCACGGGCCATGCCGGCAGACATGCGGCAACCAACGGGGCCTCCGCTCCTCGAAGGCCGGTCCAGGCGGGCAGACACTCCGCAACAGCCAATGGCCTTCGCAGCAGCGAGAGGCCTACTGTCCGCCCTCCGCGCAGCAACCGCACGCTCGGCCTCGTCTGGGGCATAATCAGCATGGTCGCCCTGGTGCTTGTGGTTATCGGGCTGGTCGTAAAGGCTAACTGGCAGAGCAGTGAGGCCGCCGCCGATGGAGTTGCTGAAACCGTTGCCCAGTCGACCACGCAAACGCCGAGCGAGGGGGCTCAGAATGCCGGTACCGATGCAAATGCCAACGTCGCCCAACAGGCGGACGCCCCCCAGCAACCGCAGAATGCGCTGGCGGCCGACGCCCGTGAACCAGATGACGCGGCCCCAGCCTCGCCCGGGGCTGAAGCATCCGCCCGCAATGCAGCGATGGGACGCCTCGATTTCAAGGACCGCGGCAGTGTGGTCACGCTGCTGGAGCGCCCGAACATGATGTTCCAGGTTATCGAGGCCACAAACAACACCGGCAAGACTATACGTTCCGGCAAGGTCGACCTTACGCTCACAGTTGACCAAAGTCCGCACAAGTCATTCGAGTTCCCGCTTTTCGACCTCAAGCCGAAGCAGAGCAGGCTGCTGGTGGCCGCCTGGCCGGTGCCCGCCAATTCCAATCAAATGGGATTCCAGTCCGCCTATAACAACCTGACGCTCACAGAGTCTCCGCGCTACGACCTGCAGGCCGAGGTGGTCCAGGTTATTCGCGACGGGCGGAGCGACGGAACGGTCGAAGTCAGGCTGCAGAACAAGAGCACGCAGAATATCCCCCGGGTCAGGCTGCAATTGGTTCTGATGCGGGCAAATGGCGACTTCTGTGGCTACGAAGAGATGATTGCCGCACCGTTAGCCGCCGGCCAGGAAAGAATTCAGCAGATGCGATGGAATGACTGGCCGAGCCATTGGGTCGAGAAAGAACACGTGGTTGTGGCTGCCGAAGGCCTGACCGATGAAGAGGCCGCGGCCCTGCCATCGCAGGAGTAAATCGCCCCGCCCAGCGTATGTTTTTGTGCTCGAAACATCATTTCCATCCGGATTATGCAAATTTTAGTCTTGCCCCGCCCGTTTATAATAGTGGAGGGCGGTGCGTCTTCAGGTGCCCGTGCTTGGGGCCGCCTTTCCCAGCAGCATTATGAGCGAAAACCAGGAACGCTATCCGACATCCGGAAGGAGTCATTATGATCCGCAACCCGATCTTCTGTGCCCTGATGCTCGCCCTGCTGTTCTGCACGGTTGCTGTGGCAGGCAGCGGAGTTGAGTTGAAGGATGGCCGGACCTTTTCGGGTCCGTTGATTCATGCCGGCGATAAAATCGGCGTGGCCACCGACGAAGGCCTGATGATGTTCGACCGCGTGGACGTTGCCCGAGTAATCGAAGACCCCGCGGCCAAGGCCACGCCCGAACAGCGCCGGGAATACAGGCAGGCCATGGAGCAAGCCAGCCGGGCCCGAGTGCCGGAAGATGCCATGAAGGTCTGGCTTGCCTACCTTCAGGAGCGACCCGAAGACGATCCGATGCTCCAAAGCGCCCGCAAGCAGCTTGGGATGTGGACCAGCGCCTCGAAGGAAGGCAAGGTTGTCTGGTCGGGCAAGCTGATGACGCCTGCCGAGCGCGACGCTCTGGCCTTTGCAGCACTGGAAAAGCTTGCCACGGCAGCCAGGCTGAATGAAGCCGGTCGCAGCGCCGACGCCCTGGTGCAGTTGCGCGACGCCGTCAGCAAATGGCCCGAGCATCCCGGCATACAGTTTCACCTGGCCCTGGCTTATCAGCGCGAACGCAAACCGGTCGATGCCGTCAAATACTACCGGCAAGTGCTCGAGCAGCACCCAAACCATGTGCCTTCGCTGAACAATCTGGCCGCTGTCGAATGCACGCGCCGCCAGTTTCTGGCCGGTGTCCCGCTCATGCTGCGCGCCGTCGAACTGGCCGGCGACGTGGTCCTGGTAAACGATAACGCCCAGCGAACTCTGCTCCGCATGGAGCAGTTGGGGCTTCGGGGCTTTGAACACGAGCGAACAAAGCTGCACAATGCCACCATGCGGCTGGAGGCGGCAATGAACGAGCGCGGCCTCACCCGCTGGGGCACAAGTTGGGTTACTCGCGAGCGTTATGAGCAGTACGTAGCCGGCAACCGTCGCATTCAGGCTCAGCTTGAAGCCATGGCCGGCGAGGTGGCGGCCCTGGAGCAGCAGGTCGGAGCCCTGAAAATGCGCATCGCGGCGCTCCAGCACCAGCGCCTGGTGGCCCCGACCGAAGCGGACCTCGTGCGTCCAGCCGAATACGATCAGGATGGCAACCTCATCCGGCCTCGCCGCATCTATCCACCCTCAACCATTACAAAAGAGAAGATCGACCTGATGCTGGCCGATTATTTTGCTGCTCTTGCCCTGGCTGAAGAAAGCGTGATGGAACGCGTGGCCGAGGGCCAGCGGCTGAAGGCCGGCCTGGTCGAACCGCCGCAAGTGATGGATTATCTGCTACTTACCGAGGCAGGCGACGACATCATGCTCTACCGGCAGGAGAGGCCGCAGGAAAGACCGGCCGCGGCCCCGACCCCGCAGGATGACGATGACGGCGCAGAACCCGCACGGGCCAAAGCGGCCGAGCAGCAGAGCAACAGTCGATAAGTCGAGCAGTAGGTCCAGCGGAAGCGGAGTCGCGAAAGAATAGTCGCAGAAGCGGAGTGACGGACGCGCGGTCGCAGAAGCCTTGAACCGGTGTTGCAGCAGCAGATGGCAAGAATCAGGCCCAGCCGGTTTTCCGGGCTATCTTCCAGAGGATCATGGCCACTGCGACTCCCAGGACAATCGACGTGGTGATTGGCTCGGGTGAGCTTGTCGCCGCTTGCACCCCGTCAATATTTGGCGAAGCTGCGGAGGCCGAACTGGCCTGCATGCTGATGGCTGACACGGTAATGGCAACAATCAGTGTCACGGTTACCATGAAATGAGCGTTCTCATCGGCTGACATCCCTAAAATGACTTACAAAACCCCCCGGTCGTTCGGATGGCGCTGTTGCGCGCATCGTTGCCCTGCATATACTTAGTGCAAATCCAGTGCCAGACTTCAGTCATATTCGCCGAAGGAGTCGTAACACTATACGGAGCAAAGACTTATCGCGTGCAAGGGGATCACTCGGACATGATCTGATGCTGCGGGCGGCGTTGTGTCGAGTTATCGTTGTTGTTGCGGGGCAACGTTTTGGACGCCGGCTTGCTCTACGATTTTCAGCCTCGGCGGCCCATCATCGTCAGTCTGAGCAGGTTCAAGGCAGCCAGGCTCGAACGGATGCGAATGTGCTCGCGGTCGCCAGGCATTACCGGCTTTATGACCTGCACGCTATGAGCGTCGGCCAGGCCGATGTAAACGAGGCCGACCGGTTTTTCGGCCGTTCCGCCCGTGGGGCCGGCGATACCGGTAGTCGACAAGGCATAGCTGGTACCCGCCTGACGGCGCAGGGTCTCGGCCATGTGGCCTGCCACTTCACGGCTGACAGCACCGTGGGCAGCCAGAACCTCGGCCGGCACTTCCAGGCGGGCCATCTTGGCTTCGTTGGCGTAAGTTACGAGCCCCTCAATGAAATACTGCGAGGCCCCGGGCAGGTCGGTTAACATCTTGGCAATTAGGCCGCCGGTGCACGATTCGGCCACCGCCAGCGTCTCCTGCCTGTCGCTTAGAAGCCGCCCCACAACGTGCGGCAGGTCGGCGCTGTCGGCACCAATATAGATGTCGCCGATTGCGGCGCGGATGGCGCTGGAAGTCTCATCCAGCAGTCGCTCGGCCTGGTGTTGATTGCCGCCCCTGGCTCGCAGCCTTACCGAAACCATGCCGTTACTGACAGTCGTGCCAACCGACGGATTCAGCCCTGGAGCCATGAATTCAGCAATGGTCTGGCCAACCGAGCTTTCGCCCTGCCCGAAGGTGTGCAGCGTGCGCTCCAGAACTACGCCATGGGCAGGCACCAGTTGCTGCAGGCGACCTTCCAACTGGAGTTGAAACATGGCCTTCATTTCGTTTGGTACGCCCGGCATGCTGAAAACGTGCAGGTGCCCATCAGTAATATAGAAGCCGGGGGCGGTGCCTCGATCGTTCGGCAGGGCCTCGGCCCCTTGCGGCAACTGGGCCTGTCGCAGATTGCTTGCCGCCATGGGCCAACTGCGTCGCCTGAAGATTTCCTCGATGGCCGCCCGACTCTCGGCGTTCTCGGCCAGTTGCCTGCCCATTGCCTGGGCCACCGCTTCGCGCGTCACGTCATCCAGCGTCGGGCCCAGTCCGCCGGTAATAAGCAGCAAGGCTCCCTCGTCGCCGGCCCGCGGCTTGAGGCTTTGAATGAAGGCCACCAGCGGCGGCAACTCATCGGGCAGAATTGTATGGCGGGAAACCATCAGGCCGAGCTTGGCAAGCTGTTTGCTCAGCCAGGAGGCGTTTGTATCGACTGTGCTGCCGGCGGTAAGTTCCGAACCGATGCTCAGCGTTTCGGTATGCATGGGGCAGGGGACCTCATATCTCTGGCGGCCCCGCGGTCATTTGGTCGAAGCGGGGGGCGCGTTCTGCAGTCGGAGGCAGGTGCAAGCCAAGGTGTCCGGCGGGTGCTGCAACAACCTTCCGCACTCACACACTGAAGCGAATGACCAGGATGTCGCCGTCCTGCACGGTGTATTCCTTGCCTTCAAGTCGCTGCTTGCCGGCGGCACGAACTGCCTTCTCGCTGCCCAATTCCTTCAGATCGTCGTAATTTATGACCTCGGCCCGAATGAAGCCGCGAGCCAGATCGCTGTGAATGGCCCCGGCGGCTTCGACTGCCGACGATCCCTTCGGGATGGGCCAGGCCCGGCTCTCGTCGGGGCCCATGGTCAGAAAGACGATCTGGTCAAGTGCAGCTCCAATGTTTCGCAGCAAATCCTGCGAGGCCAGGCGTTCCATACCGAGTTCTTCCAGGAAGACCTCGCGATCCTCCTCGGGCAACTCCAGAATATCGCTCTCGGCGCGGGCGCAGATGACAAACACCGGCATCTCGGTATCGCCAAGCTGACTGCGCAACTCATCAGCCTTCGACAGCCCCTGCTCATCAACATTCAGCACAATAATGCCGGGCTTCTGCGTCAGAAAGCCGAAACCGCTGAGCATGGCCTGATCTTCCGGCCGCTCCAGCAGCGGACGCAGCGATTCTTCCTGCTCCAGGGCCGTCTGCAACTTGACCAGCAGGTCGTGCTCGCGCTGATACTGGTCCCTTTCCTTCTTCGGCAGCGGCTTCTTCAGGTTCGACTCAACCTTCTCCTGTCGCCGCATGACCGTCTCGAGGTCGGCAAGCAGAAATTCGCTGCGAAGATCGCGCAACTCACGGGCGGCATCAACTGTACCAAGAGCGGGCGGCACCGAGGAATTATCAAACGCCCGCAGGCAGTAGACCAGGGCATCGGCCTGCCGCAACTGGGCAATTATGCGTGGCCGTTCGGCCGACCCAGGTCCACCGCCAAGCACAAGTCCTGGCAGGTCCATGAGTTCCATCATGGCATGGGTGCACTTTTTGGAGGCATTCAGTTGGCTCAGCCAGTCGACCCGTTCGTCCGGAATGCGCACGCTGGCCAGGTTGGGCTGATCGCCACGGGCCGGATGTGCGGCGGAATCGATGGCATGGCTGCTGAGGGCGTTAAACAAGGCGGTTTTGCCCGATAAGCTGAGCCCGGTCAAGGCAACTCTCACGGCTGCTCCTGTTCTTTCTGGTTCGGCAGATTCTCGGCTGCGGCCCGGGTCTGTCGCACAATGCGCAACAACTGGACCAGATCTTCATCGCTCAGCACGCGCAGGCTCTCGATGGTTAATTCGATTTTCGATTGGCGGAATCCGTCGGCAGCCTGGGCTCCGAGTCTGTTAATCTTAACATTGATCTTACGTTTGTCGTCAGCGTTTATGGCGCAATCTACCAGCGGCTGGTCGAACTTGGTCTCCAGGTTGCGAATAATCCGCGACATCTGGGCCGGCAGCACCTCGACGCGTCGCTGAAGATCGCCGACGGTCATCGGCCCTTGGTGCTGAAGCACATCCAGGGCCAGAAATTCGCTCTCCGACAGATCGTACTCGCCCTCTGGTTTCCGGCGCTGGGCCATGAGCCAGGTCAGCTTCGAAATCTCGAAAATCTCCAAGGCCACCGTCCTGAGATCGGGACGCTGGGCACGTTCGTCAGCCATCACACTCTCCCGGGCAACAAACAGCAGCAAAAACAAATCATACTACACATTCTAGGGACAAACGAGGCTGTTTACAGCGCGAAAAAGCAAGCCGCAATCATTGGAATCGTCTGTTGATGAAATAAAAACGGCAGAATGGCCGAGGCCGGCATGAGTGGCGGGCTTTGCTTCCGCCCACTGTGTCAACTCATCCGGCGTCCACCATTCCGCCGTTCTCAGGTTTTGCCAATGCCAGTGCCTGTCAGAAAAACGCGGTGCAGGCGGGATGGTCTTGCGACAATCGCAGCGACAACAGCCTTTTCCCTCTATCGGCCCTGCACAGTCCCCAGCCCCGGATTAACTCTGGAAGGTGGCCGGCTTGCCGGGTATGCCGTCCGCTTCAGCCACTGGCTGGACCAGTCGGGGCGGGCGCGGGGTAGGGGTCGCCCCATCCACCTGTACCTTCTGCTTCATCATGCGGCCGACCTTGAACTTGACCGTCCACTTGATGGGAACCGCCACGCGTTCCAGCGTCCGGGGGTTCTGGGCGACGCGAGGCTTGCGCTGCTTAGTCTCGAATACGCCGAAGTCGCGGAACTCGAGCCGGTTGCCTTCGGCGAGTTCGTTGATGATTTCGTCCAGGAACAGTTGCACCACGTCTTTGACGATGGCCCTCTTGTGACCCAGTTGGTCCGCGATTTTGTCGGTCAACTGTTTCTTCGTAATTGTCTGCATTGGCTCTCCCCTGTTGCTGCTATTCCGATGACGCCCATACAGGCACAAACAGCTCAGGCGGCGCATGCGCCATCGCCATTGCCGCTTGGCCATCCTTTGTATATCTGCTAACTGCTAGATCAAACACACAAGATTTGTCTTCGCTCCCGGCCCCTGCTGCTCGAAATGCCGCATCTTCCGCCGATATTACTTCTGCCGACAATCTTCTTGCCCAAACCCGAACCCCATATTAATCAGGACCTTATGACCGTGCAAGCAAAAAAGACCGACAAAAAAAGGTGCACGTAAAAAAGAATCGACCGCTGCGAATATGCTTCGCAGCGGCCGCAAAAACAATGGTTAAGCAGGGCGTCTTTTTTGTGCCGATTAGTTGTGTCGGTTGTCGTCCGCCGGCTGAGTCTGGCGGCTCTCGGGCAAATCGGCCAGGCGGTCGCGGAGCACGGCTGCATGCTCGTAATCTTCGCGCTCGACCGCTCGCTGCAACTCTCGCTGCAATCTCTGGTTCAGAGTCAGCGGACGCTCACGATGCAGGCGCTTCTGCAGCCGCTTCAAAAAGCTCATGGCCCGGCGGCGCTCGCGACGCCAGCGGCCGACCTCCACCGGCGGCATCTCTTCCAGAGCCTGCAAGCCGTAGGCAACCTGCCGCAGAGCGTCGTCAAACTGTCGACGACGGGCGGCCAGCAGGGCCCGGGCGGCATAATGCTGCCTGACGGTGAAGGGACGATACATTTCAAGCGACTCCCGGTCTTCCGCCGTCTCGGCATATTGACGCACAAAATCGTAGGCCATCAGGTTGCGGCCCGAATCGCGGATGGCTCGCTCGTAGTCTTTGCGGGTGTAGAGCAGGTCGAAGCGGTAATAATAGATCATGCACTCTTCGCGCAGCAGGTCGGTGGCTTCCATGGTCAGGCGAAAGGTCAGTCGCTGCTTGCTCTCTGCAGCCTGATCCCGAAGGTGCAGAAAAAACTGGAGATAAGACTCGTATCCGCGCGGGCGCGAACCGTCCGGCCGGCCATCGAGTTCGTACTGTTCGATACCCATCGGAAAGCGGACCTGTAGCTTCGGCCTGCCATCGCTGCCCACGACCTCGCGGACATACTCTTCCGGATCGTAAGGCCAGCGGTTCAGCAGTTCGGTCAGATCGTCGCGGTTAGTCATTAACCTGTTACTCCGATCAGAGTTCCCCCCACAACGGAATTATACGCCCAATTGCGCGCACATTGCAAAGAAGATTCGTCTGATTTGTGTCGCGTCGGACAATAATATACAACAGGTGGTGGAAGAAGGGCTTCCCTGCCGCACATTATTACCTGCGCGACAGGGAAGTTCTTGCGTGTGGAATCAATTCAGATGGAATGCCTGGCCCTCAAGCCCCGGCATCTAGTGCTTGCGATTGCGACGACGCGCGGCTCGCTTCTTGCTGCCAATTTTACGACGCCTTCTGGATTTTCTGGGCATAACCTGCTCCTTCGCGGATAATTATAAAGGCCATCCTGCGATGGCTTCTGTCAGTCGAGATCAACAGGATACATGTGCGGCAACGTAAAGTCAAGGGTCAGGCGCGACAAATCGGATGTTATAATGAAGCGGCGCGGCAGGACTGCGATTGCCTGTGGTCAGACAGCCCACAAATGGGTATGCTGAAAAGTGGTTGGAACGGGCGGCAAAGGTACGTAGAGCACGAAAAAGGAGTCGGGAACCTATGACCAATGAGAACGAATACTACTACTGCGAGATTTGCGGCATAGTGGCCAAGGTTGTCAAGGGCGGTGGCGGCACGCTTGTCTGCTGCGGCCAGGATATGACCAAGATCAGCGAAGACGAAGCCAGCAAAATGGCCGCCGAAGGTTGATGTTGCGGCGATCATTTGGAGGGAGAGGAGATGACGGAAAGTCGTCGGTGCGGCATGTGCGGCAAAATAGTAAGCAGCGGTCGGACCTGTTGCGGCCAGGCCTCGGTCAAGCCGTCTGAGTTGCACGCAGAATCGCCGATGGAGGCTTGGCTCTGCCCGTCGTGCGGCAAACAGTCGGACACGCCAAGGACCTGTTGCGGCAAAAAGGCCAGGCGGAATCCCGATTTTCGCGGCTGAATGGGGGGCGAATTTAGGTGGCATGTTTCTGCTGTTACCCTTCTCACCCGCCCTGAGCCAGTCGAAGGGCTCGACGGGAGAAGGTGGCCCGCAGGGCCGGATGAGGGTGAGGCCGTGGCTTGTGCGCAAGAACGAGGAGTTTTCCGCGCTACGACCCCCCACCTGTCTCCGGCATGCGCCGGAGACATCCTCCCCCGTCAAGGGGGAGGGGTTTAACGGCAACGGCTTTCGCCGCTTAGAAATCGGCCGCACCCGCTGAATCGGCTCTGAAAATATAATCTGGCCCAATCCAGGCCACATCCTTTATAATCGCAGGCGGCAACCGGTGGCGGATGGCTTATGGCCATACCGCAAGGGGCGCATGGCACACGGTCGGGCCCCGAGGGGTGCCGGAAGCGATTCTCGGCCCTGGGTTTGTGGCCGGAGATAGTCATCAAGATCATAATTGCGAGGGAGTTGTAACGATGAGCAAGCTGGAAACGAGTGCAAGGTTAATGGCAGTCATGGCGATGGTGCTGCTTACTGCCACGATGGTTGGTTGTGGTGGCGATGAGCCTGTTAATGTTGAAGGAACCGGCGAACCTGTTACCGAGGTGCATTACATTGAACTGGCCGTGGGCGAAGAACCGCCGCAAAGCGCGAACATCGAGACCACATCGGGCCAGGCCCTGAAGGAGTGGGTTGAGCAGAACATTCTTGCCCGTCGCGGCGCCGCCTCGGATTCTGCCGAGCCACGAGGGCGGGCGGTCGGCTGGATTCGGGTGACCGACGACAAGAGCAACGTCGAAGACATTACCATCTACTCCAACAGTGTAGTCCTCAGCAATGAGGCAACCCTGCCGCTCTCGGCCGCCCAGCAGATAGAACTGGGTAAGCTTATGCGCGACAACTTCCGCTCGGAGCAGTAGCGGCGGCATTATCCTTATGTTGCTGCAAGTGCTGATTGGATGGGCTTTTCTGGCATGATTTACCAAAGCACGATAGTGGCGGTTAAAGCAGTAAGCTGAGGACCAAAAGGGTCGCTCGCCTGAGAAATGGGCGGGCGGCCCATTATTTTTGTGCTGAGTTTATCGAATGACAGCATGCGACAAGAGTCAACTTTACCTGACGGCCCCCGCCGTGGGCGCTGAGTCGTGGCCGCAGAGCAATCGCAGACTGAGGCGGCAGAGGTTTTCTTCTTAACAATTTCATCAATATGTGCCGGAGAGCCAGCAACAATGTACGAATATCCGATGGCAGTAGCAGGCGATGGCTGGGGAGAGCGCGGGCGGAATCTGGCGGCCGTGGATCATGCTTTGCGCCAGTGTATCGGCTCGTCGCTTTGTAAACAGCGCGTGCCGCTGGAGTTGCAGGTGCTTGATCAGGAGGACCTGGGCGAAGGGCTGCTGATGGAGAAGATTCATTACCAGACGGAGCCCGGGGAATTCGTTCCGGCGTATCTGTTGCGACCTCACCGGCCCATCGGCCCTCTGGCTGGCATCGTGGCCTTCCATGGTCATGGCGGGCGGTACGAGGTCGGCAAAGACGGCGTCATCGGGCGGCACGAGCGTTTTGCCAGTTTGGGCATGGGCTATGGCCTGCAATTGGCCAGGGCCGGCTACGTGGTACTGTGCCCGGACTCGGTCTGTTTCGGCGAGCGTCGCAATCCGGCCGGGGATAGAATTCCGGACATTATTTATGAGCGCATTGTGACCATGCGCGAGATTTCTGCCGGTGGCTCCATGGTCGGCAAGAATATCTGGGATAACATGCGGGCCATCGACGTGCTGCAATCTCTGGGATATATCGACCCGGAGCGTATTGGCGGCATCGGGCTTTCGATGGGCAGTGGCATGACCTTCTTCACCATGATGTGCGACCCGCGGATGAAGGCTGGCGTGGCCGTCTGCAGCATGTATACCATCCGGGCCCTCTTCGAACTGAAGTTGTTGCACTGTTACATGAACTACATCCCGCGAATGATTGAGGCCGGACTGGAGATGTACGACATCTTTCCGCTCATTGCTCCACGGGCCCTTATGCTGGTAAATCCGACCGATAGCTACGAAGATCCTCTGGAGGCCACGCGCGAGCTTTATCAGAAGAGCCAGTGGGCCTGGCAGGAGAAGGACGCCGAGGAGGCCTTTGCGCTGGAGATATTCGAGGGCAAGCACGAATTCCCGGCCGACCAGCGGTCCAAGGCCCTCGACTGGTTCCGGAAGTTCCTGTAGACCACCTTTGGCAGTCCGCGCTGGCAGCGCTTGAGCAATAACACGATTGCCACCGTAAGACAAATGCTGATGTGCGGCTTGCCACTGCGGGCCGGTTGGCGCATAATGCCCGTGCTTTGCCGGAGCCCGTCCGTAAAGTTTGCAGCCGACAATCGCTACTCCAAGGTATTGAAAGGAACGGCCATGGCAGTTTGTGGCACAGGGGCAGGCAGTGGTGGGTATCCATTGCAACGCTACCACTCTACGGCCCTGGCGGCGTTGGCTTTGCTGCTGGTAACAGTTTTTTCGCCCGAAGTTGCCCTGGGGCAATCCGACCGGGTGACGGACGAGCAGATTCAGGCCGCCATCGACCGTGGCGTCGAAGCACTGCTGGCAGCTCAGAAGGACAATGGCTGGTGGTCCGACAGCGGCAGCTATACATTGAGTTCGCACGTATATGCCGGTGGCAATGAGGTTTGCGCCATGCTGGCTCTGGCCTATGCCGGCGTTCCCATGACTAACGAGAAGATGCAGAAGGGCTTTGACGAACTGCTCAAGTTCGACATGCTGCAGACCTACAACAGCGCCTTTCGGCTGATGGTAATTACCAAGCTGTACAACAAGCTGGACCGTGACCGTCAGGCCGCCGCCCTGCGGGTCGCCATGCGCGATGCAAGCTTCATAGTCTCTCTGCAACGCGAGAATGGCGGATGGGGCTATCCGGCCTATGAAAAGGGCAGTGATCCGCCCAAACGGGTGGCCAAACGCAAGGATACCTGGTGGGATTTCTCGAACACGCAGATGGCTATTCTGGGGCTGTCGGAGGCCAACAAGCTGCGCCGCATCGAAATTCCGCGCCAGGTCTGGATGAAGGCCCAGGAGTTGTTCGTCAGCAACCAGTTGAAGGATGGCGGCTGGAATTACGGCCATGAGTTTGGCCGCAAAAATATCCGCGACAGCAGTTATGGTTCGATGACGGCGGCGGCCGTGGCCTCTCTGATGCTGACGCGCGACAACCTTTTCCCCGGTCTGGGTTGCCCCTGCACGGGCGATGAGTCTCGCGGGCGGCTGGTCGAGCTGGACGCCTCTCTGGAGCGGGGTTACGAATGGCTGGGCGAGCACTTCGCGGCCAACAAGCACCCTGCGGCTGCCGGTGGCGAGACAACCATTGCCCGCTGGATTCCGTACTGGCTCTATTCATGCGAGCGCGTGGGGCTGGCGGGCGGCATGAAGTACTTTGGCGGACATGACTGGTATGCCGAAGGGGCCCAATGGTTTCTGAAGAAGCAGAACAGCAGGACCGGCATGTGGGGCACGATTGACGACACGAGTTACGCCATCTGCTTTCTGGTCAAGGGTCGGGCACCCATCCTGTTCAACAAGCTGAAGTTCGACGGTGTCTGGAACAGCCACCCGCAGGATCTGTCGAACCTGACCGACTACATCGGCCAACAGAAAGAGCAGTTGATGCAATGGCAGGTCATAACGTTGGAGGCGCCGGTTTCGGAGTGGCATGACGCCCCGATTCTCTACATTTCGGCCGAGAGCGCAATAGAGTTTTCGGACGAGGACAAGGCCAAGCTGCGACAATTCACCGACAATGGCGGCACCATATTCTACGAGTCATCGTGCGGCAACCGGGCGGCCACCGTCGCCTGGCGCAGTCTGATTGCCGAAGTGTGGCCGCAGTACGAATTGCAGCGGCTGGCGGCCGATCACCCGCTCTTCAGCAGCGACAAGCGCCTCACGCGGCGGCCGCCCAACCTGCTGGGAATGAGCGACTCCGTGCGGACCTTCATGTTTGTCACCTTCGACGACTTGTCCTGCGTCTGGGCCGGCCGGCAGGTGGGCGTGCAGCAGCAGGCCACTTTCGACCTTGGCATGAACATGTACACCTATGCCACCGACCGTCGCCCGCTCAGGGCCCGTCTGGCCTCGGCATTTCCTGAAGAACGTTACGCCGAGGCCGCACCGCAAGTCGGCCACAATCGGCAGATGAAAATGGCCCGGCTGAAGCATGGCGGCGATTGGCATGCCGGCGACAATTATGCTACGCTCCAGAAGTTGTCGGACTTTGTAAAGCAGAATGGCGGGCTGCAACTCGATGTGGCCGATGCAGTAGCGCCGTCGGAACTGGCCGGGGATGTGACCCTTGCATACCTGACCGGGCGGCGGGGGCTCAGGTTGACCGATGCCGAGACCAAGGCGCTGAAGGACTATCTCGACAAAGGCGGCATGTTGCTTGCTGATGCAACGCTTGGCAGCAGGGAGTTTGACGCCGACTTCCGCAAGGCTGTCGCTGCGCTTGGTTTGGAGCTTCGGGCCATTGCCGCGGGGCATTCTCTGCTGAGCGGCGAGTTGGATGGGGCGAATGGCTACGAAATCAGCTTGGTCGACTTCAAGTTCAACTTGCGGCGCGAGCGCATCGGCCGTTCGGAGCCCGAGTTGTACCTGTTGACCAGGGGCGAGCGGATTGTCGGCCTTTACAGCCCATTCGACCTAATGTATTCGCAAACGGGTTTCGACGCCTTCGACAGCCGAGGCTACGAGAAGGACGATGCCAGGGTGATTCTTACTAACTTCCTGCTGATGATGTCGGCAAAGCCGGAGGCAACATCATCAGCGGAAGACAATAAGCCAGAGGAGACTACCGATGAGACAGATTGAATCGCGGGGCCTGGACTGCAAGAAAGCAATCATGGTGATTATGGCGACGGTTCTGCTTCTATCGGGCGTGGCCGCGGCGGCCGATCCGCTGCCTCTGGTCAGCACCAAGAGCGGAATTACCATGAGCCTTGGCGGCACCAATGGTGTGGACTGGGCCGTCGAACATTGCTTTCATGACCGCTCGGTTGGCGACCAGATTATTTACCTCAAGAGCCACGTGCCCATAAGCCTGGCCCACAACGAGCGCAACAGCATCATGGTCAGCACATCGCTTGTGCCCCGGGTGCTGGGTGTGAACGGGCCCGACGGCCAGCCGGATTCAGGAGACGAGGGCGACATACATTATAAGATAGATCGCGACATGCAGGCCCACAGCTACGCCGGTGCGCGTGGCAGTTTGCCGGCTTTCGCTCCGCTTTATAGCGGGCCATTCAACTTCGATTCGCTGACCTATGACGGCAGCAAAGCCGTAAAGGGATCTGTGGGCGATAATGGCGAACCATGGGGCTCGCGGCCGCTGAATACCACCAGCCGATTTGCCTACGGCCAGAACGACGAGTTCGGCAACGAGTGGCACACGCTCACCTTCTGGGATAACGACATACCGCTGCTGACGGCCAAAAGTGTCAGCTATGGTCGGCAGGGGGCAAGTGACGGCCATAGTCATTTTATCTGCGTAAACCCGGTAACTCCTGTCATTCAGCTTAACGCTCCGACGCAGGCTGACCAGTTCTACACAACGCCAATCAAGACTTACCACGTGCCGAAAATCTGGCCGCAGACATCGTACGTTACAGGCGGCGTGACCATCAGCTTTGTAAATCTGACTAACGCTGAGACCATCCAGTACCGCCTTGGCGATGGACAGTGGCAGACCTGGAACGGTCAGCCGCTGACCGCCTCCAACCTGATCGGCGAGGCGGGCGTGGAGGTAGTGCTTGAGGCCCGCTGCGGAGCGGAGGGGGCCATACTGCGACGCACGATTGTCCGCGATCCGGAGCACCCCGCGCCCGGCGAGCGGCACGGTTACATGCTCTGGGCCGATGAGACTGAGTTGGCGGCCCTGCGCAACAGGCTGCACAATGTTGAGCCATTCAAGGTGTCCTACAACACCTTCCGCAGCAGCTACTATCAGAACAGTGACTATACGGGCAGCGACGATACCCGAGGCGGGTGGCGAAGTGGAGCGGGCCTGAGCAGCGCATCGCTCAACAATGCCCTGGTGGTGGCGGTGGAAGGTGCGGCGGCGGCCGAAAACGAGGCTCGGGCGGCAAAAATCCGCCTGCTGCGCATGGCCCGCCTGCAGCCGGTAGGCTTTGAGCCAACGGTATCCAACAGTACCCCGGCCAAAGATTTCCTGAGCGAACTGGGGCAGACTTTGCAGCAATTCGCCGATTGCGGCATAGCCTACGATCTGCTGGCGGCGCACTATCGCAGCACCGACCATGCCGGCGGCATGACGCCCGTGGAGGAGATCTGCATCCGCGAGGGCCTGGCCAAGATCGCCAAGAGCATCCTCCAGTACCGAGGCAACTATTCGGCCACCAGCGGAGCAGGGGATACTCACTGGGCCCATGGCTACGAGCTTGCCTTTGGTACCATCGCCATGGCCATGCCGACCTATAAATCGGCCTGGTATGGCGCGAGCGGGGCCGACCGGATGACCTTGAACAACACGGCCGGCGGTGACGGCAAGTTTTGGAATCCTTTCCCCGACCAAGGCGTCACCTGGTACCAGTGCGCTACCGATCCGGCCATCGAGACGCCGGGGCATCCGAATGTCATATATCCGTTCCGGGCCGAGTTTCTGCTGACCGATGACGGTTGGTGGACGGGGCCGAATGATCTGGCTGCCGATGGCGACCGCTATTTTACCGGCCCCATGGGCAGGCGACTGGTGGACGTGAAGTATGGCGGGCTGGCCAATGCCGAGGGACGGGTGGAGTTGATTGAAATGAGCGGCTATGAGTCGCCGTTCGTGGAGCGGCTGTACGCTTTCGATCTGATGCGCCGTCTGAAGGGCGATACGCGGAGCAGTCCGCTGTGTGTGCGGACGTATTTGCGGCGGCGACTTGTCGGAGGCACCGTAGGGCTGAGCTGGAACAGCGAGCAGAAAATCTGGATGGCCGGTCAGCCGCGAATCGAATCGGCTGTGTATGGCTTCAACCGGCACAATAATTATGCGGCCATACCGCAGGCCAAGGCCATGGTGGGACAGTTCCTGAGCGACCTGAAGGCCTATTATAATATTGAAGGGTCGATCGACGCCGAAACCCGCGCCCGCATGGACAGTTCGAGGAAGATCTTCTATGGTCCGTGGGCTCTTGCTCTTTGTGCCGACGTGGCCGAAATAGGCGAGTACCAGGCCGAGCCCAATCATCAGCCCATTCTCAGGCCGATGTTCAAACACGTGGTCAGGCCTGGCGAGCAGATTTACAAGGACATAATTGCGGTTGATCCTGACGGCGACGAGTTGACCATAAGTGTTGCCGGTCTGCCCGCGGGGGCAACTTTCGATGCCGCCAACAAGCGAATTACCTGGACCCCCGGCGCGGGCGATGCCGGCGTGCATCTGCCGACGGTGACGGTCTCCGACGGACAGGCCCAGGCGTCGCAGGTGTTTCCGATGATTGTCAAGGCTGATGCTCCGGCCGGTCCGGTGGCAGCCGGGCCATCAAACCTGCAGGTGACGCTGGAGGCCGATGGCGTTAATCTGAGTTGGCAGGCGCCGTCTTCCGGCGCTCCGGCAGCTTACATCATATACCGCGATGGCGCGCCGATTATCGTACTCAGTGGCACGCAGACCAGCTTCAAGGATGCCTCGCGATTGAGCCCCGGCAGCAATACCCGCTACCATGTGGCAGCCATAAATCAGGCGGGGGCGGAGTCCACCGCCCTTGGGGCCTCGCCCGCCATACTGCACACGCCGCTGAGCTACCTGGTGCCGGGTTCGGCCCTGGAGGTGCATCTGTGGCGCCTGCATGCTGCTGTCGGGGATGGCAGCACATCGTTGACTGTCGACTTGAATCAGCAGGCGGTGGTGCCATGGCTGGACGGTGGAACGCAACTGCAAGTGCTCTTGACGGGAGCGATTGACCCAGCCACTCTGAATGCCAATGCGGTGCTGGTCAGCGGGCAGCAGGCGGGCGAGCTTGCCAACGTTGTGCAGCAGGTGGAGCCTGGTGCCGAGTCAAACCTGGTGCTGATAACGCTGAAAGAGGCCCTGGCCGACGGCGACTGGTACAGCATCAGGCTGGCCGACACCGTGAAGGGCTTGGGCGGCGAGACAATAGTGGGCGATGGCTCGCTGGTCATCGGCGTGCTGCTGGGCGATGTTAATGGTTCCGGCGAGGCGAACGAGCGCGACATAGTCGACGTGCGGCAAATGGTCGGCCAGCCGTTGACCTCCGGCCTGTTGCGCTACGATGTTGACCGCAGCGGGACAATCAGCGGCAAAGACATGATGGTTGTGCGCTCGCGGCTCGGCAAAAAGCTGCCGCCACAGCAGTAGCCGACCATTGGTCTCGCTGCAAAACTGCCTTTTGTTGCCAGTCGGCGTGCATTGCGCGGCATTATGGCAACGCTTTGCCGGCCATTCGCTGCGCCTGGCGGACGTCTTGGCCGCTGATCTGTCCGGAGCCGGTAAGGTCGAAGCGAGCCGTGCTGGCGTCCACCTGACGGCCGGCGTTCTCCCTGATAATCTTTGCGTCGGCGGCGTCGACTGTGCCATCGCCGTTGGCGTCTCCGGAGAGCAGGGCAAAGCTCAGCGAGCGACTGCCCGCCAGGGCCAGGCCGTTGGTGTCGCTGATGCCGGCCGAGAGCGTAAGCGTGTAGCGGGTAGCATCCGGCGGCGAAGAGTTCAGGCTTACCACGATAGTGCGTCCTGCGTCATCGAGCGATAATCCGGCTATAAGATTGGAATGATCGGTGCCACCCTCTGCAACCAGAGTGGTTCCGGGCGACGACAGTGTGCTGGCGTTGATGGTAGCGCTTACCGCAGCCCGCAAAGCCGACATCCCCTTGGCACTGGGGCAGACGAAGTTTTCCGCCGCAGCCATTGGTGTGGCCGCTCCGGTGGCAGTGGCCGACCAGGATTGAATTGTGGGCGCTGTCGCCTGCCACTGCATGGCATAGGAGCCTTTGTTGCGTCCGTCCGGATTGAATGGCTTGCCGGTAATATCGGCCGGGACGCACTGGAGGAATATGCCCGAGGCGTAGGCCGGCGAGCTTTCCTGAAGCCGGTAATCGCGGCTGGCCGGGTCGACGTATTTGGTTTCGCCGCTGCTGGCATCGGTTCCGAAGACATTGCCCGAAAAATGGTTATGATGGACGAAGAGTCCGTCGGTTGACGCCCCGCTGGTGGCGCTCATGCTACCGAAGACGCTGTTGATGACGTGGACCTCGTCCGGATCGAAGCCGTCGCGCCACAGCCAGGTCTGGTTGATTATGTTGATGTGCAGGAAGAGTACGTTGGCCAGTTCGCCGCTGTACTGGCTGTACATTACGGTATCGGTGGTGCGCTCGAAAAGCACGTTTACGAAGGCGGCGTTTTTCAATCTGCTGCCGAACAAGCCCTGGCTATGTCCCTTGTAACCGCTTACGTTATAGAGAATTACGTCTTCCACGTAATCCGGTGCGACAGCATACGATTGATGGAAGTCGGGGTGGGCCCCGGTGGTCCCGGGATGAATGTCGACGCAGGTGGAATTGACCACCAGCCTTCCGCCGCCGCTCCAGGCATCGCTGGTAATGGTGTCGAGGGTGTGGCCGCGGATAATGCTTCCTCCGGGGCCGTTGGCCATTTCGGTCGTAAGCCCGCCGGTTACATATGCCACGTACCTGTTGCCGAAGGTCTGCGTGCTTGCCGCCCAACGTCCGTTCTTGTTCCAGGCCTTTACATTATCAATCCAGACACTGTGGGACCCGTTTTCGCCCACCAGAATTGTGGTATAGCCGCCGCCATCGGCTGTGGAATAGATGGTAAGGTCTTTCCACTTAAGGCGTTGCGTGCTGGGGCGGCCTGGGGCTACTTCAACATCGTCGCGGCTCACGCCAGGTGCGGCCTGAATGGTGGTCCAATAGGGCCTGGTCGATCCGCCGCCAAGGCCCTGGCTCTGGTAACTGCCGGCTTTGAGGTTGATTGTTCCGCCGCTGGGCGTATTAAGCACGGCCTGGCGGATGCTCTGGTAAGGTTTGGCCTCGGTGCCATCGCCGGTGGAGTCGTTGCCGTTAACCGAATCGACCCAGCGGACGACGTTTACGGTGAGCGAACCGCCAGAGTTGGCATAAAGCGTCAGGGCCGGCAGATCGTACGAGGGGCCATCGCCTGACAGCGGAATGGCGCGGGCATCGACTGCGAGCGGGCCATCATCGTAATCTGCCGGGTCGAGGCTGAACCAGAACTCCCAGACTCCGGTGCGGTCGTTGTAAGTCGGGTTATCGGCGGTATGTACGAGTTGCTGGTTGACCCGGAATTCGACCTTAACCCCAGCCAGGTGAAAGGCCACTACGCCGGCCTTGAAGGGCTCGTTGATTACCTGGTCGGGAACTACATCCCAGCGGGCCACGGGCCTTTTGGCTGCTGCCTGGGCTTCGGTTGAATAGCCGCAGAAAATGGCCAGGGCGATGATGGCGATGGTAATGGTGCGGAGTGACATTCCGATTCTCCCCGAGATAAACTGTGATATCTGGCCACCAGACGGCGATAGGGCCGCAGGCTGCGGCGCAGATTTTGCCACGACGACAGAATCAATTGTAACACCAGGAGGCCTGTAAAGCAAAAGAGCGGCTGATGGCTGAGTCGAAAGAAGGTGGTGTTGTCAATTGGGCGGCATTGGGTTATCATATCTGCCTTGTGACGTCGGCGAGAAGGTTTGGCCGGCAACGCCGCCGACCGGGGCCCAGGCTCTGAAGGCGGTGGGGAAACGCGTTTTGTGCAGCTCGGCCGCGTGCGAGTGCTGATAGAGAGGAACGATAATGGGCGGGTTTTTCGGAGTCACAGCCAGAGAAGATTGTGTTATCGATCTCTTCTACGGCACTGATTATCACAGCCACCTTGGCACGGTTCGCGGCGGACTGGCAGTGCTTAACGGCGGCAGCTTCACCAGGACCATCCACGATATAACCAACGCCCAGTTCCGCAGCAAGTTTGAGAACGACCTGTCGCTTTTCCATGGAAATTCGGGCATCGGCGTAATCAGCGACTGCGAAGATCAGCCTCTCATCATCGGCTCGCACCTGGGCGTATACGCCATTGTGACCGTGGGAGCGGTCAAGAACGCCGAACGTCTGGCCCGCGAAGCATTTAAGAAGCGGGCCACTCATTTTTCGGAGATGAGCGGCGGGGTGATAAATCCGACCGAACTGGTGGCCATGCTGATTAACCAGGAGGCGACCTTCGAAGAAGGTATCCGCCGCGCTCAGCAGCAGATAGAAGGCTCGTGCAGCATTCTTCTGCTGACAGACGATGGCATATATGCCGCCCGGGACCGCGTTGGTCGCACTCCGGTGGTCATTGGCCGCAAGGAGGGTGCCTATGCGGCCTCGTTCGAGACATGCGCCTTCCCGAATCTGGGTTACGAAATCGATCGTTATCTCGGGCCGGGTGAGGTTGTCAGAATGACTGCCGAGGGGGTGGAGCAGCTTGTGCCACCCGGCAGCGAGATGAAAGTTTGTGCTTTTCTCTGGGTCTACTACGGTTATCCGGCCTCGAGTTACGAGGGCATTAATGTGGAATGGTCGCGCAACAAGTGTGGCGCGGCATTGGCCAAACGCGAAACCGAGACCATTGACGTGGTGGCCGGCATTCCGGATTCGGGGACGGGTCATGCCATCGGTTACGCTGACGAGGCCCGGATTCCGCTGCGGCGGCCGTTCGTGAAGTACACGCCAACCTGGGCCAGGAGTTTCATGCCGCAGGATCAGAGGCAGCGAAATCTGGTGGCCAGGATGAAGCTTGTTCCGATCAAGGATTTTATTGATGGTCAGCGCCTGCTGTTCTGCGAGGATTCAATTGTTCGCGGCACGCAGTTGCGCGACATCATCGAGCGGCTGTACACGCTGGGAGCGAAGGAAATCCACATGCGTCCGGCCTGCCCGCCGCTGATCTACGGCTGCCAGTACCTGAATTTTTCGCGGAGCCGCAGCGAGATGGACCTGGCCGTGAGGCAGGCGGTGGCCGAACTGGAAGGGGCAGTCGACGAGAGCCGACTGACGGCTTACCAAGATCCGGCTAGCAAGGAATACGCGAATATGATTGAGGTAATTCGCCGCCGGCTCAACCTGACGAGCTTGCGTTTCCAGTTCCTGGATGACATGATTGATGCCATTGGTCTGCCCAAGGAGAAGTTGTGCACGTACTGCTGGGACGGCCAGGGCGAGAAGGTTTGCGGAGCGGAGTGCGGCCAGAAGTCGTGCCCCGCCGAAAATTCATAGCTTTTGAATCGTGCGAATTCAGGAAGGGCCGCGGCGGATATGCTCCGCCACGGCCTTTTTTTCTTTCCCTCGAAATGCCGCCGAAGAGGCTCGGCCGCGTCATTGTCGCATCAGGCAGGAATTAATAAACAACGTCGATTGTGCCAGTCACATTTTTGAGGACGATGCCGCCGGAAGTGGGATCGACCTTGAACTTCATCAGCGGCTCGATGGGCCATCCATTCTTGTCGTATTTCAGTCCCTTCTGTCGCACCTTGGAGCCGCTGGTCGGGTCGACAATATTGTAGGGGATGACGTTACGAATCTGCAGCTTTTCGGCGGTTACCGCTTCGGCCGGAACAAACAGCGTCACCGTGGCCTGTTTCAGGCCGCCAATCTGAAAGCGGCGGGTTTGCGATGCCACTGTGCGCTGCTCCTTATGTGTGATCAGGCTCCGCTGCTTCTGCTGAACGAATGCCTGGCACTCAAAGTGGAACGATCGGTCAGGATGGTACTGGCTGACGCTGTCCTGCACGTACATCTGCCGTTCGCAGAAGATTGGCGCCCCACAGTCAAAACTCATGCGTAAGGAGGCGATGGACTCCGGCGTATGGCCGTTGAAGAAAAAACTGCCGCGGCTTCGGGAGACGAACAGATTCACCGGGCGCACGGCGGCGTTATCGCGGTTCTGCCTGATGTCGAGACCGAAGTCGGCCAGCAGATAGCGCAGCCAGATGGTGGGATCCTCGAACTTGGTGCCATCAAAGTTCACCGGCTCAAGGGTTGAGCCACGAGTGTCGAACGGCAGAGAGCCATGAATCCAGCCGACGCGGCCGCCTTTCCAGCTTCGCATCTGGCGAACGAGGGCGTAAATGCGCTTCTTTTTGCCGCTGCCGGCGGTGATGCGCACCTGCGTTGCGGCATCGTCGCTGGCCCGGAGCACTTCCTGCAGTCCGCCATCGCTATTGTGACCCAGGTGGCGCAGTTTGCGGCCCTTTGGCGGATGGCTGAATGAATCAGTTGGCATTGAGAGCTTTACCGGCAGGTCGCCTTCGACCGGATCGGCCAGCTCTATATTCAGCAGATCGCGCAAGGCTTTGGGTGTGTCGGCCAGAGAGCCGTATATGATCGCTTTGCCCCCGCTCCTGATAAAGCTGATAAGTTTTGCCACATAAGGCCAATCGCCTGCCGGAGCCGGGATTATGAGCGTCCGCCCTTTGAATATGTCGGGATTGTCGGCCATCAGCTTGGCGAAGTTATCGGTAGTAACGACCGTGTTCAGCGGCAGACCAGCAGTAATGGCCCGGGCAATGTACCAGTCTCCGAAGAAGCTTTTGTGGATGCAGCCATCGGTTTTGTGCAATTCGTCCTGGTATTCGCTGAACGGGTATACCCAGACGAGCGGGCCGGCTTCGTCGGGGGCCATGTCGAAGGCCCGGCGGAGGTGGGGCGTAATCTCCAGGGCCTGGGTGCGCGATAATTCGCCGAAACCAGTGTTGATGGTAAAGAGCTTGAGGTCGGTCGGTGTTTCGGCCTGGCCTAGCTCGTTCAGACGGGCCGCGGACATCGGGCAGTAGATATCGAACGGTTCGCGGTTGTAGTAATCCCACCAGGGGACGACGGCAAACCAGTTGTCGCAGACGTAGTAGCGCAGCGGAATGGCCCGCGAGGGCGAAAAGCTGATGCGCGACATGTGGGCAGCCATTTCCAAACCCAGGTTATTCGACCCCCAGGGCGGGTTGGGCGAGGGCAGATGGAGATTGCCGATGCGATAGATTTCGCGGATATCGATGCCATGAGCTGTCGCGTCCATGCCGATGGAGAAGTTTGTGCCGCGGATTTCAATCGGCCTGTCGGGGCTCTCCTGCCGGAAGGTCTGCCAGAAGCTGGCGAACTGTTTGATGCTTTCGGGTGCCAGGTGAGGGCGGTATTGTGTACCGTCGAAAACCTCGCCAAGGTAGCTCCAGGCGTAATGGGTGAGGCCAAACCCGTTCGAGAGCCACAACCAGTCGAAGCCGACGGCGTCGGCCATGCTCTTGAACTGCCGCCCGAGGAAGGTGCCGAAAGGCGTCCCTTCGGGCAGGCCGTCCGGGAAGGTCGCATAAGGATAGCCGTCGGCTTTCATCCGGGCATAGCAGCACAGAAAGGCCAGGCTGTACGGCAACTGGCTTTTCGGCCCGCCTTTGAGAAGCTCCGGGTGTCGCTCGAACTTGAACTGGCTTTCCACGAATTCCGGCCCGGCGTCAATCGTCTCGCCTACCAGCAGCGGTTTGCCGTACATTGCCTGGCAGGTGCTCTTGAGCGCGGCAATTATGGTTTTAATGTGATTGTAAGTGACTTTGGGCGGATTCTGCATGTAAGGTCTGGGCGGCCAGGCCTGGTAATGCCTGCTGTGGGGGTACGCACCGTACTTCTGGCAGTTGAAACCGATGGTATCGTTCCAGGTTATCTGGTCTTCCATCCGGCCTCGCCAGTTGAAGACTTCGTCGCCATCGCCTATCCACAGCAGCAGGTCGACGCTCTGGGCGTCTTCAATAAGCGCCCGCCAGTTGTCGAGCACGCGATGACAGGTTTCCTCGATGCTCTTGTCGTCCAGCTTTTTAAAGGCCTTCAGGCCCAGTTCAAGCGTCAGTCGCTGCAGTTTTCGGTGGTGGTAGCGAAACATGTTGGCTCCCTCGTTATGGTGGAAGTTAAGGCCTTTGTTTGTGTCGCTGCAGTGATAGATGTGTTCCAAAAGGTCCGTTTTTGGTGGACAATTTGCTGGAAATAATGACCGGATTACTATAATGCGCAGCAGCAGGCTGGCAGTCAATGCGCTAATTGCAGTGCGGTTGGGCTGGCCGGAGCCCGGATGACTTATGTTCAAAGAAAAAAGAGAATAGTGCAAAATCCTGCGGAACTTACGGTGGGCCAGGGCGTTAAAGGTTCCAGAGCGAGGATTGCAGGGGGCGCAGTCGTCCGGAGCACTTTCATTATTATTACGGTTTTAAACGGTAACGGTTGGGTAAGGTCGGCGGGCAAAAACCTGTTCGGCACGTATTCTGACCGATGGCTGATGCCGCGACTGCCCGCAGCAGTATTCTTTGCGATGCTTTGCGCAATCAGAAGGTTGACGTTGCACTTTAAGTTGATAGAATCGCCCGGCTTTTCCATTTATGCGTGACGCGATGTTCCGGTTGTCCTGGAGGATTATATTCTATGAAAACTCTTGGCCGCTTTGCTGTTGTGTTGGCCGTCTTCTTTCTGTTGTTCATGGTGGCCTCCAGGGGGCTCACTCATGACAAGCGTCCTGAGCCTTACTTCGGAATGACTGTCAGTATTCCAGGCGTGGAGCCTTCGCCCAATTGGCGCTACGTGGTCACGCAAAGTGGTGTCGTATCCATCAGCAACAGGCCGTTGGCCAAAAACGATGAAGGGCAGACCGTCACTTTTGCCGAAGTGCTGGACCGGGTGAAGCGTGATGCCGCTCGTAATGCCACTTTTGTTGCCATCAGCTATAACGAAGGACGCGGCGATGAGGTCTGGAAGTATGTCGCAGACGGAGATAAAGGCCAGATAACCTTCGCGGCCGCTGCCGACGGCCCTGCCACCAGCCGCGAAATGACGCTCGATAAGTTCCAGGATTTAGTGCGCAAGGACAGCCAGTCGCGCGACCTTAAGCCCACCGTTCAGGCCCGCATTGCCGATGTCAAGGCCCTTAACCTGCCAAGTCCAACGCGGACCAAGGTCAGCTTCCCCGACTTCAGCTACGAGGATGCGCTGCGCGTGGCCGGCGAAGACGCCCAGCCTGTTGTCGGCGATGATGTCGAGCTGATAAAGATCACCAAATTCAACGAGGCTCCGAGCCTTCGCGACCCCAGTCTGATCACTCTGAGAACAGTCAGCGACCGCATGATGGAGCACGTTCGCAGCCAGATTCCCGACGATTTGCCGCCGGTTGAAGAGCGTTTGCCGCGGAACCCGGCAGTGGTTGTCGGATGCGATGGAATCGGCAACTATGGCGGCGCCTGGCGCCGAGCTACGCCTAGCACTTTCGATCTTACGCGAAAGATCGGCTACGAGAGCTTCATTCGTTTCGATCCTTCTGGCAACATTCAGCCGGGACTGGCCTACAAGTGGAAGGTTGAGGACGAGAATCGCGTCTACACTTTCTACCTGCGCAAGGGCCATCGCTGGTCCGACGGCACTCCTTTCACCGCTCATGACGTTGTATGGGTGGCTAATGACGTCATGAATTCGGCCTACTGGGGCGACATGGACCCCTGGATGCAGAAGCGCGACGGATCGAGCACGCTGTACGACGATGATATTAAGGATTGGAAGAGCTTTAAGGAGTTGCTGCTGACCGAGGGGCGGCAGGCAACTGCTTCGCCGGCTCGTCAGGTGATGCAGCAGTTGATTGAGAAAAGAGCAACAGCGCAGGTTGAAGCGCTGAGCCTTCTCGCCCGGCCGGGCGAAAAAAAGCCGACCATCATAGAGCAGCGTAAGGCGGCGGAAGAATTCTTCGAGGAACTGCTTGCCAAGGCCGTCACCGAGAAGCGGGCGCGTGAAGAATTCACGCTGATGTTGAATGGCATTTTCACTTCCCGCCAGTTCTATGACAAGGATGCCTGGGCCGATGTCGACCTTGAGGTAGACATAAAAGAGCTGAAGGACAAGGGAGCGTCCAGGCTGGATGATGGTGAGCGTTGGCGACTGTCGGTGCTGATGGAGCGCAATGATCTTCTTCGGCGCATGAACGACTTTGGCATCCGCGAAGCCGGCGAAACTAGCGGTGGGCCGGGCCAGAAGATAGACGGTGGCGGCGAACTGATTCGCCTCAATCAGATGCTTTTCAGGGCGGCCATGCGTGATCTCGTGGTGCCTCCTTACTTCAGCCGGGTGAAGGTGGAGGCTGTTGCCGATGAAGATGGCGACGACAGCCACATTGTGCGGTTTACCTTCGAGCGTCCAAATGCTTTTTTCCTGGAACTGACCGGCACATTCATGTTCTACCGCGGCATTTTCGAGATGTCGCGCGAGTTCCACGGGCCGCTGCACATCAGCGGCTCCAAGGTCATCAACACGATTGATATTCTGGAGTGGCCGGAGTTTCTTGACGCCCTGGTCATCGAGGGCGAGGGCTCCAAGGCACTGCCTGGCAAGCGGGTATGGCTGCTGATGTCGGATGAGATGAAGGCCGCCGTGCGCGAAAACCGCAGCAAGAAGGTTGACGATTACCCAACAGATTTCCGTCAGGATCTGGTTGACGAGATCAACCGTGTGCTGCATAGCCGCGACTTCTATCAGAAAGAGGCGTGGGAGGCGGTAAAGCTGAGTGTCGAGATTGACAAGCTGATGGCCAATGGCTTCTCCGGTATGCGCGACCCGGCACAGCGTGAGCGGGTGCTCCAAATCATGGAGCGCGACGACATGCTGAAGCGTGGCGTGGCGGACCTCAGCGACGAAGAGGTTTACGAGTTCAACCAGGCCATGCTGCGTGCGGGCTTTGGCGTTGGGCGTTTCCCCGAAGACAAGCCCCTCGTGGCTTACAACCGCGAAAATGCCTTGAATGTGGACGCCTACAGGCACCCGCGTCAATTTGCTACCTGGATAACACGGATGCGCGGCTTGTCCACGCCTGACAAGGATTTGGTGCCGCACGTGCCTACGCTGCGGGCCTGGCGAACAGTTGTGGAGGCGCTGTCTGACGGGGTGGCCGTTCGGAATCCGTACTACTACCGGGTGGATGCCGAGGGGAATCAGCTTCCTTACCTGGACATGGTGCATACCAGGAAGGTTACCGAGCCCAACAACATTATTAATGAGATGACCAGCGGCAACGTCGATGCTCAGTGGCGTAACCTCGAGTTCAGCGATTACACGACGCTGAAGATGAGTGAAGACAAAGGTGATTACGAGATCCGCCTGTGGGCTCACGATTATGTTGGCGAATTGACCTTCTTGCCCGTTCAGTACCACAAGGATCCTGGATATGCCGCTCTTCAGGCTCAGCCGGAGTTCCGTCATGCTCTGAGCATGGCCCTGAACCGTCAGGAAATTATTGACGTGGTTTACAAGGGTATCGGACGTCCGGCCCAGTGGTCGGTGCCGCCGGAGTCGCCCTATTACAGCGAGAAACATCATACCATCAGTGTGGAATACAATCCGGAGAAGGCCAACCAGCTACTGGACAGCGTTGGGCTTGACCAGCGTGACAGCATGAACATGAGGTTGTTCCCCGATGGCCGCCCGTTCATTCTGGAAGTCAGCGTGACACCGGAACAGAAGTACGTGTTTGATGCCGTGCAGATGGCCTGCAGCTATTGGCAGGCAGTCGGAATCAACGCTCAGATGAAGCAGCGTGGCGGCGCCATGCTGACTCGCTGGGGCGAGATGGGCATGCTGGACATGCGGGTTCACAAAGAGGGCGGCAGTTACTTTGGTCCGCTGCAGCCTGGGGGCTACATGCCCTCGAATCCGGCCGAGTGCGGGCAATGGCCCGAGTGGACCAGGTGGATGTACACCAGCGGACGCGGGGGCAAGGAGCCACCTGAACGAATCAAGATGCTGCGCACGATGTATGATCGTGTCATGGTGGCGACGAACGAGGAAGAGAAGTTGAAGGCGTGGGCTGAGCTTTCGGATTACACGGCCGAGCAGTTGCCGATCATCGGCATTATGACCAGCCCCGGCAAAGTTGTTTACGTGCATAACAACTTTAAGAATGTGCCAAAGCTTTCGCTGGCCGGCTGGATCGCCCACGAGCCTGGTAATACCTGTCCAGAGGTCTTCTACAAGGTTAAGGAATAATCGTCATGTTGATGAAGTACCTTATTCGTCGCGTGCTGATTGCCGTTCCGACGCTGCTGATCATCAGTTTCCTGGTTTTCTGGATTATCCAGATACCCGAGGGCAACTTCATTGATCATATGCGCAGGCAGATGGAAGAAGAGGGTATGGTTGACGAGGCTGCTCTGGCGGCCATGGAGAAAGAGTTTCACATCAACGACCCTATGATTGTGCAGTACTTCCATTGGATTACGAGCTTTGCGCGGGGCGACCTGGGCAAGAGCGTACAGCCGGGCAACAAGTTTGTGACCGAGATTCTGGGCGAGCTTATTCCGAACACCATAGCCATCAGCATTGGGGCGTTATTGATATCGTGGGGAGTGGCGATTCCATTTGGCATTATCGCCGCCGTGAAGAAGAATACGACGTTTGATTACCTGTTGACCTTCATTGGGCTGACTGCCATGGCGACGCCGGCCTTCGTCATAGCCCTGATTTTCCAGACATTTATGGTGGAGACCTTTCCAGGCTACTCCGCCATTGGCTTCAGCAGCGGCTTTGAGGACTATTGGATAGATAAACTGGATTTTGCCGCGCACATGTTTATTCCCATATTCATCCTGGGTGTCGCCGGCACGGCTGGCATGATTCGAATTCTCAGGGCCAATGTTATTGACGAATTGAAGAAGCAGTACGTACTGTGCGCTCGTGCTCGTGGCGTGCATCCGGTCAAGGTAGTGCTTCGTTACCCGGTTCGCGTGGCCATCAACCCGTTCATTTCGAATGTCGGCCTGATTCTGCCGACTCTGATTTCCGGGTCGATGATCATCGCCATCGTGCTCCAGTTAGAGACTCTTGGCCCGCAGACCCTGAAGGCTATTATGGACCAGGACATGAACCTGGCCGCGGGGGCTGTGTTCATCCAATGCATCCTGGCGGTAATTGGCATTCTGTTGTCGGATATTCTGCTGTCGCTGGTCGATCCGCGCATTAAGTTCGAGAAGAAATGAGCCGAGTTGCAATTCAGGCGGCCCTACAGTGCTGAAGGTGAATAATGGCAGATAATCAGAAACCGAAGAAGAACCAGTCTCAGGAGCGGATATCGGCGGGTGCCCGCCCGGTAGATTCGCATCCGGAGAGTTCCTTGTCTCCGCAGGAGCGTCCGGATGACCAGAGGCCGCTGGAAGTTGACCTGATGGCTGAGGCCGGGCGCGAAACCGGTGTCGCCACGGCTGTTGATGCGGCCAGTGGGGCCTTGACAGATGCGGAAGAGGCCGAGAAGAAAATGGCCTACTACGAGGCATCGCAGTGGCAACTGATGCGTCGTCGCTTCCGCAAGCACAAGATGGCCTTCTGGATGTTCCACGTTCTGCTGGTGCTTTACATCATCTGCCTGAACTGCGAGTTTTTCTCGCCCTACAATTACGAGCAGATTCATGCCGACTCCGTGTACCAGCCGCCGCAGGTTCTCCGCTTCGGCAGCACCGGCGGTACACTGCCCGGGTTCTACGTTCACCCGTTCAAGATGGAACAGCACCCTGTGACGCTGGACCAGCGCTATTATGTTGATTACGAGCGCCGTGTGCCGATCAAGCTGTTCAGTCGCGGCTTCAGCTATAACCTGTTTGGCTTTATCCCGACTAACCTTCACTTTTTCGGCACAAGCGACACTCGTCCGGTACTTACTGAAGGCAGTAATGGGTCGGGCTTGGAGGTAAGCTTCAGCCGCACTAAGCCTGCGTCTGCTGATGAATCGCCGTCGGCTGAGTCGCCGGCGGAGGCAACGGAAAGCACAATTGAGACTGCCGGCGATGTGCTGCGATACATCCAGGTTGACAATGTTGACCTTTTCGCCAGCAGTGTTAAGCGCAACGATGTTCTGCGTGTGTTTTACCAGGCTGAAGATGGTCGCGAGTCGCTGCAGCGCGACTTCCGCATCCGGGGCGTGGTCAACAATCACGTGGCGGAACTCCAGGACACCCCGGGCGATGTTCCACCAGAGGGTGCGCGATTCGAGATTCATCGACCGGAGCGGGCATTTCTGCTCGGAACCGATGGCCTTGGTCGGGACATGCTGAGTCGCCTGGTCACCGGTGGTCGTATATCGCTGCTGCTGGGCATAACGGGCGTTCTGCTGAGCTTCTTCCTGGGCATCAGCTTTGGTGGCATCTCGGGCTATTACGGTGGCTGGATCGACATGGGCATCCAGCGCATGGCCGAGATTCTGCAGAGCATTCCGAAAATTCCGATCTGGCTGGCCCTTGGTGCGGCCATTCCGCGCGGCTGGTCGCCGGTTCAGGTCTACTTTGGCATGACGCTTATTCTGGCCTGCATGGGCTGGACCGGCCTGTGTCGCGTGGTGCGTGGCAAGTTGCTTTCGCTGCGTGAGGAGGATTACGCCCGTGCCGCTCTGCTTGCCGGGGCTACGGAGCGTCGCGTGATCTTCATGCACCTTATCCCGAACTTCACCAGCCATATCATCGCCAGCCTTACGCTTGCTATTCCGGGCATGATCATGGCCGAGACGTCGCTGAGCTTCCTTGGATTGGGCCTGCGTCCGCCGATCGTCAGTTGGGGCGTTCTGCTCCAGCAGGCCAACAGCGTGGCGGTGGTCAAGCAGCAGCCGTGGCTTCTGTTGCCGGCAGTAATGGTGATTATTGCGGTATTGTCTTTTAACTTCATTGGCGAAGGATTGCGCGACGCTGCGGATCCGTACTCTTCATAGGCGCGCGAGGACTATGGCAGACCCTATTCTCGAACTCAAAGACGTACACGTCGATTACGAACTGGACGAAGGCGTCGTTCACGCCGTTCGCGGGGCCACCTACAGGGTCTTTAAGAACGAGACCCTGGCCATCGTGGGCGAGAGCGGGTGCGGCAAAAGCCAGAGCAGCTTTGCGGCCATGGGGCTTATTCAGCCTCCCGGGGTCGTGAGCAAAGGGCAGATTCTTTTCCGCCAGAAGGACAACCGTCCGCCAATCGACCTGTTGCAGTATCATCGCAACAGTCCGGCGATGCGTGCGATTCGCGGCGGGCAGATCTCCATGATCTTCCAGGAGCCGATGACCGCCCTGAGTCCGGTTCACCGCATCGGCAAGCAGATTGACGAGGTTCTGCGGCTGCACACGCCGATGGACAAAGAGCAGCGGTTTAAGCGGGCGGTGGAACTGCTGCGGCACGTCGGCATACCTGATGCCGACCGTCGCTACTACCAGTACAGTTTCGAGTTCTCGGGCGGTATGCGCCAAAGGATCATGGTGGCCATCGCCCTGGCTTGTGGACCCCGTGTGCTGATTGCCGATGAGCCTACCACCGGTCTGGACGTAACGATTCAGGCCCAGATTCTGCAGCTCATCAAGCGTTTGCAGGGCGAGCACGAGATGGCGGTCATCCTGATTACGCACGATTTGGCCGTGGTGGCCGAGACCGCTGACCGGGTAGCTGTCATGTATATGGGCCGCATTGTGGAACTGGCCGACGTTATGAACCTGTTCCAGAGGCCGAAACATCCGTACACGGTTGCGCTGCTTAAGTCGGTGATTGGTTCGCCCCTGGCCGATGACGGGCGTTTGGCGACGATTCGCGGCAGTGTTCCCGCTCCTCTGGAAATTGTGCCGGGCTGTCCGTTCCATCCGCGTTGCGATTCTTACATTCGCGGCGTGTGCGACAAGACCGATCCGGACTTCCTGACGATGCAGGACAATACTTCGGTGGCCTGCCACCTGTATCAGAATAAATAGTCAACCCTTGCGGGACAGATGGGAGTAGGCATGCATCCGCTTCTAAAGGTCGATAATCTTCGCGTGTGGTTTCCGAAGCGACGCAACTTTTTTGGCAAGCCGCTTTCTTACGTGAAAGCCGTGGACGATGTCTGTTTCGAGCTTAACCGGGGCGAAACACTCGGCCTGGTCGGCGAGAGCGGCTCGGGCAAAACCACGACCGGCCTTGCTGTGCTGCGGGCACACCGGCCGAAAGCCGGGACGATTAATTTCAGCCCGGACGGCAAAAAAGTTTACGACATGGCAAAAATGGAGCAGGGCGAATTGCGTCCTCTGCGCCGCCACATGCAGATGATCTTTCAGGACCCGTTCTCCTCGCTCAATCCGCGAATGACAGTTCTGCAGCTTGTTTCGGAACCGCTGAAGGTTAATAACATCGGCAGCAAGCAGGACCGCAAGGAGCGCGTCCGCGAGCTGATTAATGAGGCCGGGCTGAAGACCGAGTTCCTGAACCGTTACCCGCACGCGTTTTCGGGCGGTCAGCGGCAGCGTATTGTTATTGCCCGTGCTCTGGCTCTGAATCCGGACATGATCGTCTGCGACGAGCCTGTGTCGGCCCTGGACGTTTCGGTTCAGGCCCAGATTCTGAACCTCATGATGGAGTTGAAGGACAAGTTCGGTCTATCGTATCTCTTTGTGGCGCACGACCTTGAAGTAGTCAGGCATATTGCCGACCGGGTGGCCGTAATGTATGCCGGCCGACTGGTTGAGGACGGTCCGAAGGACAAGGTGTTTGGCGAGCCGATGCATCCGTACACCCGTGCCCTGCTGGTCAGTGCTCCCAAGCCCGATCCGAGCCAGCGTCGCCAGCGTCACGGCGTGTTGCATGGCGAGGTGCCCGACCCATCCAACCTGCCAACTGGTTGTGTGTTCCACCCGCGTTGCCCTGAGGCGATGGAATGTTGCCAGCATGTCATTCCGGCCCAGACGCAGACCGACGGCCGCAACGTACGCTGCCTGCTTTATCAGAGCGAATACAGTGGCTCGCCGAAGGTGGTGCGCAATAAAGTTGTGGCCGCGGTTTGAGCATCTGAATCGGCGGCAGTATAATAATCTCAGATGGCACGGCTGGCAGGCCCCAGCCGTGCTTTTTCAATGGCATTGCCAACTGGTTTGTGTGATGGACGAGGCCTGGCCTTGATCGGGCATTCGCCGACGGCTGGGCTGGGGCCACTGGGGACGTTTGCAAATGGCTATTGGCTTGCCATGCTAAGCGCTCCGGGCTAAACTGTTTTGCTTGTGGCCCGAATTAGAAGTCTTTTGGAGATAGAGCCTTGGAGAGCAGCAGGGGTATGAATCGCGCTGCGTCGCCGGCGGCCGGTTCCGGCACGACGACCGAAGGCGCGGCCGCTGCAACTGTCGGCGTGCCGATGGATTATGCGCAGCAGGTTATTGAGAGCGAGGCGGCCGCGGTTGCCGGGCTGAAGGCCTGCCTGAATGGCGATTTTGAGCGTGCGGCGCGGCTGGTTTATGGTTGTTCGGGTACGGTAGTCATGAGCGGCATCGGCAAGGCAGGAATTATCGGCGAAAAGCTGTCGGCCACCTTGTGTTCGACCGGCACGCACAGTATTTTTCTGCATGCTGCCGAGGCTATTCACGGAGACCTTGGCCGCGTGCGGCGCAACGACCTTTGCATTGTGCTGAGCTATGGTGGCGAGACCGAGGAGGTGACGCGCCTGCTGCAGCAGTTGAAGAAGCTTGGGGTCACGATTATTGCCATGACAGGCCGTCGCAGCAGCACCCTTGGCGGCCATGCCGATGTGGTGCTCGACCTTGGTGAATTGCGCGAAGCATGCCCGCTGGGGCTGGCTCCCAGCTGTTCGACAACTGCCATGCTTGCCCTGGGCGATGCTCTGGCCCTGACCGTTCTTAAGATGCGCAACTTCAAGCCGGAGGACTTCGCCCTGTATCACCCTGGAGGCAGCCTCGGTCGCAAGCTTCTGAAGGTGGAGGAGGTTATGCGTCAGGGCGATGATGTATGCATGGCCCCGGCCGCGATGAGTGTGCGCGAGATGCTGGTGCGTCGCACTCAGATGAAGCGGCGCAGCGGTGCGGCCATTGTCATCGACGATAGCGGCAAGCTGAGCGGCATTTTTGTCGATGGCGATTTGCGCCGACTGCTGACCGATGGCAAGGGCGATCTGCTTGATCGGCCGCTGACGGCTGTTATGACTGGGCAACCGAAGCACGCTCGGCTTGGCATGCTTGCCAGCGAGGCTCTGCATATAATGAACCGCCACGAAATCGATGATCTGCCTGTGGTTGACGATTCCGGCCGGGCTGTGGGAATGATCGATATTCAGGACCTGGTTGCTGTTGGGCTGGCACAAGGCTGAAGCGAACGGACGAGGGCAGAAAAGTTGGCCGACATTTCGAAAATCCGTCTGCTGGTGTGCGACGTGGACGGCGTAATGACCGATGGCGGGATCATTATTGATTCCACCGGCACCGAGACCAAGCGTTTTCACGTGCGCGACGGCGCCGGCCTGAAGTATTGGCAGCGAGTCGGGCACCAGGTGGCCATACTCTCGGGCCGCAGTTCCAACTCGGTCGACCTGCGGGCGGCGGAGTTGGGTATCTCGGTGGTCGAACAGGGGGCCAAAGACAAGCTGCCCGTGCTTGATCGCATTTTGCAGCGCACCGGTTGCACGGCTGCTGAGACCGCGTATATAGGCGACGATCTTCCTGACTTGCCATGTTTCTGGCAGGTTGGCTATCGTATAGCGGTGGCCGACGCGGTGCTGGAGCTACGGCAGGAGGCCGATTACGTTACGCAGCGCAGGGGCGGATCCGGAGCGGTACGGGAGGCGGTCGAGTTCATGCTCAGGTCGCAGGGCCACTGGCACGAGATTATGCAACGCTATCTGTCACAGAAACCTGAGAGTCTTCCGGCGGCACCGGGGGCGGAGGGGCGTTAATTGTTCAAGCGGGTCATGACGGTGCTTATCAGCGTGCTGGCCATGGTCTTTCTGGCCCTGCTGATGCTGCGCCTGGGGTCATCGCTGCCGGAGCTTGGCAACATCTTCACTTCGGCTCCGTCCGAAACCGGTCTTGATCCGGAAGGCACTGTCGTGCGCAGCCTGGACGGAACGGGCGTGGGCGATGGCCATTTCCGGTCGACCAAGTACGATGTCAGCGGCATGCCGAAACACCTCTTCGAAGTGGACATGACGCCGGTGCCGGGGACGGGAAGGTTTGATCTGAAAGACCCGCTGATGGTCCTCTACAGCCAGAAGGGCGAGAGATTGTACATTGTCGCCCCGACGGGATACATTGACACGCCCGGCCACTTCCCATCGGACATCGACGACATTACCAAAGCCGAGCTGAGTGGCGATGTGGTGGTGCGTCAGGATAGAGGCACGGCCGACCGTTCGGACGACATTGTTTTTCGGACCAAACGGATATCGTACGATCGGGAGAGCGGGCGCCTGCAGACCAGCGACCCGGTTGTAATTGACTCGCCGGAAGGTGTTGTGCGGGCCGAGGGTATGGTCATTTTTGTCGATGTTGCCAGCAACGAGCTGCGCGAAATCCAGTTGCTGCGCGACGTGCGGATGGTGCTTCAGGGACGCGACCTTGACGTTGGGCTGCTGTCGATGACCGAGGGCGATTCGTCTTCGGCGACAGCAGCGGGCGGATCAAGTCCAGCCGAGCCGGGATCGGCCGGTGATATCGCAACGACGGGCAGGGGCGATGGTTCTTCAGTCAACGATGGTTCTTCAGCCGGTGCGGCTTCGGCCGGCGATGGTTCTTCGTCTCCCGCTGCCGAAGAGACTGCGTCTTCAATGTATGAATTCGACCTTGCTGGCGACGTACGAGTGCGGCAGGAGAATAAACGTATTCTGGCCGACAAGCTTGTGCTGCTTACGCGGATGAAGGGGCAGGACGACTCGAGCGAACCTGCTCAGCCGACTGGCACAGCGCCTGCGCCTGGTGGCGGAGCAGAGCATCTTTCGCGTGAGGCCGAGGCGGCCACACGGGCCGACCGCGGTCAGGGCAATGAAGAAGTTCACCCAGCCGATACAGCAGATGGCGTCAAACCGATTTACATCAACTGCGACGGGCCGATGGTCATCCGCCCGAAACCTGATGCCCCGGCCGAGCAGCAGATGTACGTCAGGGCCACGGGGCATATGGTGACCATGGTTGACGAGGAGATGACCGCTGTCTGCCGCACAATGACCTATGACGGCGGCACCCAGATAGGCGTGCTGGACGGCAAGCTTGAAGCTGCGCCACAATTGCCGCCCATGACCGTAGTGGTCAAGCAGGGTGACTCGGAACTCCACGGCCCGCGCATCATTCTCGACCGGGGGCAACAGGTGTTGCACGTGGTTGGGGCAGGGCGTCTGACAGGCGCCCAGGCGGCAGCGAACGCAGCCACCGGCAGCGACTTAAGGGGCGATCAGCAGCCTGGTCTGGAGACATCGGCAGGCGGGACGGGGGACGGCGAATCGAAAAAGGTGCCCGTGCCGCTGTTGGCCAACTGGTCGCAGAGCATGCGGGCAACGTTCGAGAATGCCGAAGTCGTGCAGCCCGATGGCTCGCGCAGAATGCAGCAACAGTTGAGCAAAGCGGAATTCTTCGGCCGCAAGGGCAGCCCGGCGGAGGTAAAGCGAGGCGACGAGCTTTTGACCGGCGAAGAGATTGCGGCCTCACTGACTTCCGACAGACGTGGCCGGCAGGGCTTGTCGCGTCTTCAGGCCAAGGGCAGCGTTGTCATGCAGCGGCCCAGGCGTGATGGCGAGCGGATGTTCGGCGACATCAGCGCCCAGCAACTGGACGTCATTTTCCGGCAGACTGCGGCCGGGGATTCAGAGCCGGCCAAGCTGACGGCCCAGGGCGATGTGGCGATCAACTCCCCGGATAACCAGATTGAGGCCGGCGAGCTTAAGGTGGATTTTGCACCGCCTCTGCAGGATGGCGGCCAGGTCAGGCTTAATACGGTTTTCGCCCGCCAGGACGTGCGTTTGCGTCGCGGCGATTTGTTCGCTACGGCCGATGTGCTTGAGAGCGATAAGGACGGCGACCATATCCGCCTGACCGGCAATCGACAGAAGCTGGCTGAAGTGAAGGTTGAGACTCACAAGTTCATGGGCGAGATAATCGACGTACATCAGCAGACCAGGGAAGAGGAGAAGGTGCTGGACAAGGTGCTGATAAGCGGCCGCGGCGAAATGCATGTGACAGCCGACGCAACAGGCGAAGCGGCCGATGGTGCAGCTGATCGTGAGCCCGAGAAGATTCCGATAAGTGTCACCTGGACTCGCAAGATGGCCTTTGACGGTAATCCGGAGCAGAATATCGCCCAGTTCAGCGGCAATGTTTCGGCCCGTATGCCCGACACGCACCTGCAGACTCACGACCTCTGGATTTACGGTAAGGGCAAGGCAGCAGTTGCAGGCGGCGGCGACGCGGCCGAGGGGACAGTCGGCGAAGGCTCCGATCTTACCCGGGCCATGCGCGAGCGCTGGGAATTCGAGCGGATGGTGGCTGTGGGTGCGGTGGTGGTTACGCGACATTCAACCGGCAGCAGTCCGGAGGCCGAGGCCGGCAAGCCGGCGCCGGAGCCTAACGTTCAGGAACTGGTTCTTCGCAGCGGGAGGCTCGATCATGATGTGCGTACAGGGCGCTCGGGTGTTGATGGTCCGGGGCGGGTAACTATCAAAGAGTTTCGACCGGAAGTCGTGCGACAGGCCGACAGGGTTGCCGAGAATACGACCGATATAGTCTGGCAGGGCCAGATGGTTTACGACAACGCCCACCTCATCCTGCGCTTCGCCCGCGATGTAGTAGCCACGGTTGAGGGGCGGCAGGTGAGCATGGCAGGCTCCTCGCCCATGAACATCCAGAATGGCATGCTGCGTACGCAGGATCTGCGGATATTCCTGCAGAAGCCGGCCGAAGGTGCAGTTGCGACAGCGGCGGCGGGCGGCGGCGCGGATATTCTGGGAGGGAGCAACCAGCTGAAGCTGAAACAGCTTATCGCCCGCGACCGCACCAGCTTCCAGAACGAAGAGATGGTTGGCTCGGCCGAAAGCCTTACGTACGATGCTGAGCGAGAGCTGATGGTGCTTCAGGGTCGCAAAGGTGAGCTGGCCGAAATCTGGCAGCGCACGGCCGATGGCAGCAAGGACAGTCGGCAAGCCGGCGAAAGAATAATGTATTGGACGCAGCAGAAGCGAGCCATTGTGACCGGGCCTGAGGTCGAGATCAGGCCGTAAGCGACATTGATCGCCCCCCCGGTATCACCTGCGCTATTGAAGGGCCTGTTATGTTGGACCTGAGCGCCAATTTTCTTATCATCAGCGCCCTGCCCATCATCTGGGCGCTGACCATGCATGAGTTCATGCATGCCTGGGTGGCCATGCGTTGCGGCGACAACACGGCATTCCAGTTGGGGCGGGTGAATCTCAACCCCTTGCGTCACCTTGACCCGCTGGGCACGGCATGCCTTTTTTTTGCCGGCTTCGGTTGGGCCAAACCCGTGCCTGTAAACCCGGCGAATTTCCGACGGCCTCGGCTTGACGACATCCTGGTAAGCGCCGCCGGGCCCAGCTCTAATCTTATTCTTGCCCTGGCCCTGTGCGTGGTTTTCCGGTCGCTTGGGGGGATGGTTGATTTTGCCTCGTTGGGCGATGCCTGGAAGTTGCTGCTGGCCATGGCTTCGGTATCGGTGCTGATAAACTTTATACTGTTCGCGTTCAACCTGCTGCCTTTTGCGCCGCTGGACGGGCACCACATAGTGCGCGAAATGCTGCCTCTGGGGGCGCCGCGAGCGGCTTTTGTCAGCTTCAGTCGAATTGGCCCCATATTCTTGCTTGGTTACATTCTCCTGAGCCGCAGCAGCGGATTCGGGCTGGTCGATCTGGTTTTTCCTGTGATCATCGCTATTGTCGGGCACGATGGTTTTGGCCTTTATGCAAACTCTTACCTGTATGCTTTGGGCGGCTGATTCAAGTTACTGGTTTTGAAGGAGCAAATGGTGGAAAAGAAGCGCATCCTGAGTGGCATGAGGCCGACCGGCCGGCTGCATCTGGGCAACCTGATGGGGGCGCTGCAGAATTGGGCGGCCCTGCAGGACGACTTTCAGTGCTACTTCATGGTGGCCGATTATCATGCCCTGATGAGCGAGTACGAGAAGCCCCAGGTGCTGTTCGATAATACGCGCGAAGTGGTTATCGACTGGATCAGTTGCGGCCTCGACCCGGATCGCAGCGTAATCTTCCGCCAGAGCGACGTGCTCGAGCACGCCGAGTTGCATATGGTGCTGAGCTGTTACACACCGCTGGGTTGGCTGACGCGCTGCCCGACCTACAAAGAGGCTTTGCAGCAGATCAAGAACAAGGATCTGCACAATTACGCTTTTCTAGGCTATCCGTGCCTGCAGGCGGCCGACATTCTTGTCTACCAGGCACAAGCGGTTCCGGTTGGCGAAGACCAGTTGCCGCACCTGGAGTTGACCCGCGAAATTGCCCGCCGCTTCAACCACCTGGTGGGCGAAGACTTCTTCCCCGAGCCGCAGGCCAAGCTTACCGTGGCCTCGCGACTGCTTGGTCTGGACCGCCGCAAAATGAGCAAGAGCTACGGCAATACGATCGAGATTGCCGACGATGCCGAGACGGTTGGCAAGAAGGTGATGAGCATGATCACCGACCCGCTGCGCATCCGCAAGAGCGACCCCGGTCACCCCGAGGACTGTAACGTCTGCCAGTACTACAAGATTTTCAGTCCCGGCGAGTACGAAACGATTGCCGAGCAGTGTCGCGCCGCCACCTGGGGCTGCACCGATTGCAAGCGTCGCCTGGCTGAGATATTGAATGCCTTTCTGGATGAACCGCGCCGGAAGCGTGCCGAGCTTGAAAACGATGCCGGTGCGGTCGAGCGTATACTGGCCGATGGAGCCGGCCGGGCCCGCGAGATGGCCGGCAAGGTGATGAGCGGCGTGCGTCGTCTGACTGGCCTTGGTCCGCGGCCGCAGGAGTTGTAGGCGATGAGCTACCGGGTCAATCTGGATATCTATTCGGGTCCGCTGGACTTGTTGCTCTACCTTATCCGGAAGGAAGAGGTGGAGATAACCGACATTCCGATTGTGCGCATAACCGAGCAGTACATCGCTCATCTCGAGGTGCTGCAGCAACTCGATTTGAATGTGGCCGCCGATTTTCTGGTGATGGCCGCCACGCTGATGGAAATCAAGAGCCGCATGATTCTGCCGCGTCCTGAACTCCAGCTGGCTGATTCCGACGCGCCTGCTCCGGAGGAGGAAGAGGACCCGCGGCTGGTGCTGGTTCACCAGTTGCTGGAGTACAAGCGATTCAAGGAGGCGGCCGAGACTCTGGAACTGCTGGCCGACGAGCAGGGGCGGCGGCACGGTCGGCCCGCGGCCCACATTGTCATTGGTCCGGAAGATCAGCGACTGGCCGTCGAGGAGATGTTTAAGGACGTCCAGGTTTGGGATCTGGTGAGCACATTCGCCCGTCTTATGCGGACCATTAACATGTCTCGCGGCGAGGTCGTCTACGATGACACGCCGGTGGAAGAAATTGCCCGCAACCTGATTGAGATCATGCAGCGCAAGCGGTTCGGACGCTTCAGCGAACTGTTTAAAGAAGTGTTTGGTACCGACTCGCAGGTTGCCCGGAGCCACCTGATTGGTGCTTTTCTGGCTGTGCTCGAATGCATCAAGCAGCGCGTGCTGCAGATTGAGCAGGCAGAGGACTTTGACGATCTGAAGATTTCCTGGCGCGATGATCAGGAGGCTCCGGCATCGCAGGATGTGGTTCTTCCTCCGCCGGAAGCAGTGGCCAGCCGCTCGCAGGCCCGCGAGGCCGAGGGGTTGAAACGCCGCAGTCATTTCAAGGGGCAGGATATTGCGTCCGACGATTCGCAGCGCACGGAGTTTGACGACGACCTGTTCGCCATCGAGGTTCCGGAAATCGAATCTTACAAACCCATCTACAGCGACAACGAAATAATGGGTCGCCAGGAACCCACCGACAACGCTGACGATGTTTCGGCGGATGACCAAAATGCAGAGCTTGACGATTCGGCCGACGAAGATGCCCCCGCCACCGACCGCCCGCAGGAGCAGTAGCATGCTCTGGCGAAAGGTGGAGACTGCCTGGGGCGTGGCAGCACTCGTGGTTGACGACCGCCAGAGGCTTGCGGGGCTTGTACTGCCAATGGCCAACCTGTCTCTGCTGACGGACCAGATGACGACGCGCTGGCCGCAGGCGCAGAGGAGTGATTGCGATCTTCTGCCGCAGTTGGCCGGGCAGGTGCGGGCTTATTTTGCCGGCCAGGCAGCCGCTTTTCGGACTGACCTTGCCCTTGACCATTGCACCACATTCCAGCGATTTGTCCTCCAGGCCTGCCGGCAGATTCCGGCTGGTGAAAGCATCACCTATGGTCAGCTTGCGGCCATTGCCGGTTCGCCGCGGGCGGCACGTGCGGTGGGGCAGGTAATGGCCGCCAACGCCATACCTCTGGTTGTTCCATGCCATCGAGTCGTAGGCTCGGACGGAGCCATGGTTGGCTTCAGCGCCAGCGATGGCATTGCCGCCAAGCAACGCCTGCTGGATCACGAAGCGCGGTTTTTTGCCGGCCGCTGATGGCTGCTCAAGCTTAGCCGCGTTAGGCTTATGCCCGCCCCCCGAAGCTTAAAGTCCTTGAGAATATCTCGTTTCGTGTTAAAATCAGTACAAAACCCCGTCGCAACCATTTTCGTGATGCAGCCGCCATTTTCCTAGTGCATAAAAGGTTGTGTTGTGCGAAAGCCTGAGCGCGGGGCCTTATTGTCTGCAGGAGCCCAAGCCCCTGCGGGACATATTGCTGCGACTTATCGCCAAGCGCGCCTGTTGCAGCAGATGCTTACGCGAAAGGAGCAATTGCTGATGTGCGGTATATCTGGACTTTGGGGTAAATCAACTGAGCGCTCGATTGTCGAGCAGTTGATGGGGCAACTTGTTCACCGCGGGCCTGATGCCAGCGGACTTTTCGAAAATGACCGTGGAGTCCTTGGCCACAGGCGGCTGTCGATCATGGATCCGGGGCAGGGTGGTAATCAGCCCATCTATGCCGAAGACGGCAAGCGGGCCATCATTGCCAATGGCGAGATGTACAATTACCCGCAATTGCGGAGCCAACTGCAGAAAAGTCACAAGTTCAGAACCGCTAACGACAGCGAATCGGCCCTGCATCTGTACGAAGACCTTGGCACCCAGACAGCCTCGAAAATCGACGGTATGTTTGCCTTTGCTATTGCCGACGGCGACGACATCTATCTGGCCCGCGATCCGATCGGCATCAAGCCGCTGTACATAGGCAGGCATGGCGACAGCATGGTCTTCGCCTCGGAACTCAAGGCCCTTGCAGGCCGGGCGACTGACGTGCAGGAATTCCCGGCAGGCACCTGGTACCACAGCAAGCACGGTACGCACCAATACTACACGGTGCCGAATCTTCAGGCCGAGTCCGGCACCGCGACCGATCATGCCAGGCTGGTCCGCCAGGCACTGGAGCGGGCCGTGCTGAAGCGGATGATGAGCGATGTGCCGGTAGGGGCCTTTCTCTCCGGCGGGCTGGACAGTTCGATAATAGCCGCCATGATGCGGCAACATGTCAAGGAGTTACACACCTTTTCGGTCGGCGTCGAAGGCAGTCGCGACCTGGAGGCTGCCCGCGTCGTGAGCCGCCACCTTGGCACAATACATCACGAGTACATCATCACGCCCGACGAGGTACACCAGAAGCTGCCCGAGATTATTTACCACCTCGAGAGTTTCGATCAGGACCTCGTGCGCTCGGCCATTCCCTGCTACTTCACCTCGCGACTGGCGGCTCAACATGTCAAGGTCATCCTGACGGGCGAGGGGGCCGATGAACTTTTTGCCGGCTACACGTACTACAAGGATATCTCGGCTCAGGATCAGCTCCACGATGAGTTGCGTCGTTCGGTCGAGAGCCTGCACAATGTAAACCTGCAGCGCGTCGACCGGCTGACCATGGCCCACTCGCTTGAGGGTCGCGTGCCATTTCTCGATGTCGAAATGATCGAAGTTGCGCAGAAGGTTCCGGCCGAGTTGAAGCTGCGACCGGATGCCGATGGCAAACCGGTTGAAAAGTGGATTCTGCGGAAGGCCTGCGAAGACCTGCTGCCGCAGGAAATCGTCTGGCGCAAAAAAGAGCAATTCGACGAAGGCTCGGGCACCGTCGACCTGCTGGCGGCCGGCCTCGAAAAATTCATGACCGGCGCGGAAGCTGAGACCTACATGAGTAAGCACCCGTCAGCACGACTGCGTTCGCCCGAAGAGAGCATTTACCATAAGATGCTCGGTGAGGCCTTCGGCTATTCGCCCGTTGTGATGGACAACGTCGGTCGCTGGGCCGATCGTCCTGTAGGCACGCCGGCCATGCCATGTTGATTTGGTATGCCGACGTGGCAGCCGGTGCGTCCTCCGCGCGGCGAGAGTTGGCATCCTTTATCAGCTTGGGCTGGTGCGGGCGCGGATATTGGCGTATAGTCAAAATGTAAGGTAACGCCCTGCATTGCCGCGATTAAGAGATCGACTCCGGTTGGCGATGAGCCCAGCCCCGGTTGCATGCGGCCTCGACAGCAAGCCAGACATCAGCAAGGGAGGATAGGCCAGCAATGATATTCCAAAGACGACGCACATCGGCAGCCTTCGGCCTCTGTGCCGCCATTGTTCTGATCTCAATGCTTGCCTCGCTTTTCGTTATCGGGCAGGGCTGTGGTAACCGCGGGCCGCGCAGCCTGGTGCTGGCGGTTGGCGGAGCGCCTTCAGAACTCGATGCGTGGGAATCGCTCATTGAACAATTCACCAGCGAAACCGGCATAGCCGTCACTTTGCTGCGCCAGCCAACCGATACCGATCTGCGTCGCCAGGGGCTTGTTACCGCTCTTGATTCCAGGCAGTCGGACCCGGACGTATTCTTGATGGACGTGGCCTGGCTTGGCCAATTTGCCGCCTCCAACTGGCTCGAACCTCTTGACCCGTACGTCGAGCAGGAGGTCATCGAAACCGAGCAACTGTTCAGGCAGGTGGTCGATGCCAGCGACCGCTACCAGGGGCGGCTCGTTGCTCTGCCTGTTTATGTTGATGGAGGTCTGCTCTATTATCGCAAAGATCTGCTGGCCCAGTATGGCTACGATGCTCCGCCTGCAACGTGGCCGGAACTAGTGGAAATGGCCCAGAAGGTTCAGCAGGGCGAACGCCAGGAGAATCGCTCGTTCGACGGCTTCCTGTGGCAGGGCGCACAGTACGAGGGCCTTGTCTGCAACTGGATGGAGGTGGCTGGCTCCGCCGGCGGCGGGTTTGTCATTGGTGACAGCACCATCAAGCTCAACACTCCGGCCAACAACGAGGCCACCACGTTCATGCACGACATGATTCACAGGTACGAGATTTCGCCACGCAATACCTTTACCGAAATGAAAGAAGAGGAAGTGCGGCTGGCTTTTCAGCGCGGCAATGCACTCTTCCAGCGCAACTGGCCTTACGCCTGGCCGCTGCACCAGGCCGACGATTCGCCAGTGCGGGGCAAAGTCGGCATAGCGCCATTGCCCAGCTTCGCCGACGGGCAGAGCGTGTCGTGTCTGGGCGGCTGGCATGTCGGCATGTCGCGGTTCAGCGATATGAAGGACGAAGCTGCGCAACTCATCGCCTTCATCGTCAGCTACGAGACTCAAAAGCTTCTGGCCATGGAGCTTGGCTGGAATCCGGCACGCACCGATGTCTATTCCGATGAAGAGGTCGTCGCTGCCGCGCCGCACCTGGCCGAGTTACGCGAGGTTTTCGAGCATCTCACCCCACGGCCAAATCTGCCCTATTACACACTGATTTCCCAGGTCCTACAGCGCGAACTCAACAGCGTGCTAAGCGGTCGGCAGAGCAGTCAGGATGCTCTGCTTTCGGCCGAAACTCAGGCCCAGAAAATCATGGAGCAGTATGGCACGCCCTGACGAATCGCATTCAGCTCCACCACGCCTTCGCAGGTGGCGAGATTGGACGGAAATCCGAACGGCAACACTGTTTGTCCTGCCGGTCGTGGCCGTCATTGCCGCCTTTGTGCTTGTTCCGGTCATCGGCACGCTGGTCAACAGTTTCTATCGTGACGTTACAATATTGCCCCGCCGCTTCATCGGCTTCGATCATTATCGCGACCTGTGGGCCAGCCAGAGCTTCCGGCAATCCCTCTGGTTCACCACCATGTTTATTGTCGCCTCGGTTCCGCTGGAGCTTGCCCTGGGCATGATCTTCGCCCTGCTGCTCGATGTCCGAACCGTTGTGCGCGGTCTGATGCGGGCCTGCGTGCTGGTGCCGTGGGCCGTGCCGGCGGCTGTATCGGCCAGGGTCTGGCAACTCATTTACGCCTACAACCATGGTGCGGCTAACTGGTTGCTCTCGAACCTTGGCATCTCTGGACAGGTGAACTGGCTCGGATCAGACGTAGGGGCATTTGCCGCCGTGGTGCTTGCCGACGTCTGGAAGACAACGCCTTTCGTGGCCATTATTCTGCTGGCAAACCTGCAGGCGGTGCCGCGCGAACTCTACTATCAGGCTCGCGTCGACCGGGCCAACTTTATCCAGACATTCTTCCACGTTACACTGCCGCTGGTCAAGCCCGGCATAATTGCCGCTCTGCTTTTTCGCACCATCGATGCGCTGCGCATCTTCGACCTGGTATACGTGCTTACCGGCGGCGGGCCCGGTGGATCAACAAACTCCGTCTCGCTCTACGCCTACTCCTATTACCTCAACGGATCATTCGGCTACGGTTCGGCTGCCTCGGTCGTGCTTTTCCTGATGGCCCTGGTGCTGTCGATCCTCTATGTCAAGCTGGGACGATTTCGGGCGGAGGGCGCATGAACGAACGCCGCCTGCAAATCATCCTGCTCGTCGCCGGGACCGTGCTTGTGTTCGCCTTCAGCCTGGCTCCGTTCTTCTATATGGCACTGGTCAGCTTCAGCGCCGACCACGAATTCCTGGCTCATGGCGTCGAATTCGAACCGACTGCAGACCACTACGAGGCCGTCCTTACCGGGTCGTCGCTGCACTTTCTTGATTACCTGCGAAACAGCCTCATTGTCTCGGCCCTGAGTGCCGCCGGAGCAGTTATGTTTTCGGCCCTGGCCGCGTTCGCCATTACCAGGCTGGCCTTGCCGGGCAAGCTGGGCATCCTCTTTTTCGTGCTGATTGTCAGCATGTTCCCGCAAATCGGCATTGTTGGCTACCTTTTCAAGCTGATGAGCAGTCTTGGGTGGATCAATACCTACATGGCGCTCGTGCTTCCGTACATAGCCTGGACTCTGCCGCTGTCGCTGTGGGTGCTGGTGGGCTATTTCAGCCAGATTCCTCGTGAGCTCGATATTGCCGCCACGGTTGACGGCTGCAATCGCTGGCAGATTCTCTGGCGGATCATCATTCCGGTAGCGGCGCCGGGCATGTTCTCGGTTTTTCTGCTGGCGTTCATCTTCGCATTCAACGAGTTCATGTTCGCCCTCATGCTCACAACCGACGCCAGCGCCCGAACAGTGCCGGTCGGCATTGCTCTGTTTCAGGGACTGCATGGCCAGACGCCGTGGGGCGACATCATGGCCGCCAGTGTCATAACTACGTTGCCGGTCATCGTGCTGGCACTTATTTTCCAGCGGCGCATTATCAGCGGACTGACCCAGGGAGCAGTAAAGGGATAGAAATGAAGCTGACTCTGAAAAACGTCTCGAAGGAATTCTTTTCGCTGCGCGGGCGCGTGCGGGCTCTGCGCACATTGGATCTGGAAATTGAAGACGGCGAATTCTATGTCCTGCTCGGGCCCTCGGGCTCGGGCAAAAGCACTCTGCTCAACCTGATTGCCGGACTCGAAAAACCCACCACCGGCCAGATTTATTTTGGCGACCAGCCGGTGGCCGATGCCCAGCGACGCCTCTTTGCCTCCACCGGCCAGCGCAACGTGGCGTTCGTCTTCCAGAGCTACGCCCTGTATCCGCACATGGATGTGCGGCGTAACATTGCCTTTCCGCTCAAGATTGCCCGCTGGAAGAAGCCGGACATCGAGCGGGCCGTGCAACAGGCCGCCGAGACGCTCTCGATAACCGAACTGCTGTCGGCCAGGCCGCGCGAACTCTCCGGCGGACAGCGGCAGCGCGTGGCGATTGCCCGGGCCATCGTCCGCCGGCCAAGTCTTTTTCTGCTGGACGAACCGCTGTCGAACCTCGACGCCCAGCTTCGCGGCACCATGAGGGCCGAGCTAAAACGCCTTCAGCGGCAACTGGGCATTACCGCCATCTACGTGACGCACGATCAGGTGGAAGCTATGAGCCTGGGTGACCGGGTGGCCGTGTTGCGTGGCGGCGAACTGCAGCAAAGCGCACCGCCTCACGAGCTTTACGAGAAGCCGGCCAGCCCATTTGTCGCCGGATTCATCGGCTCGCCGCCGGCCAATGTTTTAACGGCTACTCTTGGCCAGGAGCAGGGCAGGCGGGTGCTGAAGGTTTCGGGCGGATCGTTCGCCCTTTCCGGTGAGGTCGATCGCCGGGCTCAAGCCGCCGCCGATGCCGATGGCCGCCTGCTGGTTGCTGTCCGCCCGGAACACGTCCTGCTGACGCCCTCTGCCGAGGACTCTCAGGTTGAGACCGAAGTGCTGTCGGTGGAGCCTCTGGGGCGGGAGACTGTGGTCAGGCTGCAGGCCGGCAGGGACATCATTACCACGGTCTTGGCCGAGGCCGATTTCCGCCAGGGGCAGCAGTTGCCCATCTCGTTCAGCCTGGGCAATGCACACTTCTATGCACCGTCGCCCGAGGCGCTTGGAAGCAGCCAGGGCGGTTGAGACGGCTGCCCATCACCTGCAGCAATTGTGGTTCCTTTCGCCCCGGGAGCTTTACCGATTTCCGGCCTCAGGCAACATGCTTTGCACTTGGAGACGGCTTTTGAGGTCGTCGCGCAGTTGCCATATACGCTGATACGCTGGCGGCTGAAAGAAGTTGGAGAGCACGAATGTTGTCGTAGCGTCAGCATGCAGCGAACCATGCGTACCGCGCAGGCTGGCAAGCAGGTCGAAGGTGGATTGACCATGATAATATTTCGGTGCAAGACTCAGCAGCACCTGTGACGGATAACGCACGTTGCCTTCGAAGGCATGTGCCAGCCGAGCGAGCGGGTCGGGCCAACGATGATCCCAGGTCGCCTCCAGCCACGCCCTCTGCCAGGCCCAGCCATCTTCTGCAATCTGCCCCGCGGAATGCATGCGCTCAATAATTGGCAGAAGCAGCAACGGGTCGCCCTCAATGGCAAGGTAACGGTACTGCCAGGCGAGGTCCGGCCTTTCGGTGCTGTGGTCGATTGTGGCGTGGTCCGAACTCTTGTCGCCATCCGTGGCCACAAAGTCTTTGCTGTCGGCGGCGTGTGAGTTGGACTCAGCCACTCTTCGCCGCTGGATTTCGGCCCGTCCGCCATGGCCGTCCATCACAAAAACACGCCCAGCCTGATCCTGGTAAATGGCCAATTCCACACCAGCGGTCGCCGCCGATGCGGCAGCAACCTGTTGCGGCAATCGCGTGTAAAGAGCTACGTGCGACACCAGGCCGAAGGTTGGTATAAATACGTCGCAATCATCGCTGGGGCTATCGGTAAGATTGAAGCCCGCTGCTTCCAGACTGTCCTCGAGTTTCACGCGCCTCATCTCGTTCTGGTTGATGCCATGATCGGCCATGACTATCAGACGCAACTTGCCGCCACTGAGCCAGACCAGCTTTTCCAGGGCAGTGTCCACCCGGCGCAGAAAATCCTTGAGCGACTCGTGGCCAAGTCCATGACCAATGGCATCGGTGTTGACCATGTAAATGGCAGCCAGCCGCGCGCCATCTTCGTCCTGCAGCCAGTCCTCTGCGGCCTGGATGGAATTATTTAGCTCAAGCCGACTGAACCGGTCGTGCATCAGGTAAACCAGACCGTCATACAGGTGCGGCTGACGATAGAGCATCCGCCCCGGCCATTCCGGCTCGTTTCCTCCGCGAAGGTAGAAACGTGGTCCGCCCGCCTTGCGTCCGGTCTGCGGATCGAGATAAACCGCCTCATAGCCGAGCGGGCGCGGCGTCTGGAAGAAGTCCGCATAAATGGTGTCGGTAACCGTCGGGAAACCGCCGACGACCCTTCCCGGCGGGTAGAACAGCCTGAAATGTCCATCCAGGTACAACTGTTCGATAAGATTATAGCTCACGCCGTCGAGCAACACGAGCAGAGTGCGGTGGGTGGACGTGTCCTGCAGATCATCGAGAATGAACAACTGGTCGAAGGCGCCGTTGTAGTTGTTGTCAAAGATGAGTCGCCGCTTGCGGCCGTTGTGGTCGAAAATCTGGAGGTAATTGACATAGCCGTCATCGTTTGTATCGTAACCGGCAACTGCGGTAGGCGCCAGCACCCCCGGAGGGGCTGCAAGTTGAGGGCGGTCGATCCAACTGGCTGCCTGCCTGCATCCGCTGAAGGCAGAGAGGCCAAAAGCAATCGACAAAATCAGCATGACGGTTGGTCTGGTGAGGCCCTTTTTGCTGCCGCAATCAATCATAAAACAATCCCTTGCTGAAACCTTATGCATCGGGCAGACAAACTGCCACCAGCCTTGTTTCCCCTTACCAGTATACGCGGACAATCATCGGCAGGATATGGGCAAAAGCTGAGCGAGCGCCGGATACGCCTCATGTTTAGCGTGAAGTTCTGGAGCTATTGCGGGCTGATCAGGCGGGTTTTGGGCTGATTGCGGCATGACTGACGCGGGCGTAGAGCATCAGTTGCGGGCGGCATACGACTTCTCGGCCTCAAGGGCTGCGTTCATCTCGGCCACCGCCTGCTGCATGGCGTCGCTGGTGTCTTCCGGGCCGGTAGCATTTCTCCGTTCTTTGAGCATCAGCTTGATTTTTTCGCCGGCCAGGCGCTTCTTTTCTTCAATGGCAAGGCGCGTCTGTTCGGCCAGTTCCTCCTGGCGCAAATTCCAAAGGCGCAGGCGTTCCTGGTGAATCAGGCCGTTCACCATCAGCGGCACTATCAGCATGGAAATTCCAACAACAAACCAGAACATCGCCACTCTCGCCCTAAATAAAATAACCAGCGGGCCGCTCAGACGTCGGCCCTGCTGGTCATTATCGGTTACAATAGGCGCCACAGTTGAGCAAAGCTTACGGGGGCAGCCGGCCCGGCAATTTGGCCCAAGCGGACATAAGCCTCTCTCGCATTAAGGTTTCAGCTGACCTTAACACCCTTCTGCCGCAAGTAATCTTTCAACTGGCCAATGTCAATCGTGTGATAATGGAACACCGACGCCGCCAGCAGAACAGTTGCCCCGGCCTCGACAGCCTCATAAAAATGTGCAAGTTCGCCTGCGCCGCCACTGGCCACGATTTTCGCCGAAGTGGCCTCTTTCATCGCCCGTATGACCGGAAGATCATAACCCGTGCGAGCGCCATCGCCGGCCTTGCTGGTGGGCAGTATGACTCGCACGCCAAAACCATCCACCTTGCGAGCCCATTCCACGGCATCGGACCCAGTCGGCGTGCGTCCGCCATCAATGAAAACCTCGTATCCGGACGGCAGCTGCGGATTCCGGTCAACGTCGATGGCCACGGTAACGCAATCCGGGCCGAACTCATCAATCATCTCGCGGATTACCTGGGGCCGCCTGAAGGCGGCGCTGCTGGTGGAGACTTTATCAGCACCTGCCTCCAGCACCGCTGCTGCCGTGGCGACGTCGGAAATGCCTCCGCCCACCGTAAAGGGCACGGTAGTTACCTCCGACACCCGCCTGACAACATCCAGCAGAGTGCCACGGCCTTCGACGGTCGCCGTAATGTCCAAAAGGGCCAGCTCGTCGGCGCCGGCCGCACAATAAGCCCGGGCGCACTCCACCGGGTCGCCGGCGTCCTTGATGTCTACAAAGTGGACTCCCTTGACAACCCGGCCTTCGCGCATGTCCAGACAAGGCATGATGCTGATTTTCTCGCTCACGGTGTCGGCTCCTGTATCGGTGTGTTGGTTAACTTGGTTGGATAATATTGCAGCCGCGGCGGCCTGTCGCTGCTCGTAGCGGCGAGCATCGATGTAGCTTTGTAGAATGACCTGGGCCGCGACTTTATCAATGCGCGCCTTACGTTTGGCACGCGAGAGTTCCGCCTCCAGCAGGCTGCGCTCGGCGGTAACTGAACTCAGCCGCTCGTCGTGCAGGATGATTGGCAGATGCGTTGCTTCGCCGATCAGGGCGGCCATTCGTTCGGCATCTATGGCCGACTGTCCTTTGCTGCCGTCCATGTTAAGGGGCAGCCCGACGACGATGGAGCCAACCTCTTCCTGCCGACAGGTGCGGGCAATATCCTCCACAACCTGCTCAAGATTCCTTCGTTGGATGACGCGCAGGGGATGGCTGAAGGTCTCGCCAGGATCGCTGATGGCAAGCCCCACTCTTTTCTTTCCGGGGTCGACGCCAAGAATCCTCATGCTTCTGGTTCTCCACCGTTGGCTGGGTCCGAGTCGGCCGATGATGACAGCGGCGGAGGCTCGCCCACATGTTCGTGCAGGGCAGCATGCAGACGATCAACCCGACAGGTGCCGGCACAAGTGTCCGACCATTGCTCCCGTGGAAGCAGCAGAGAGCTGATCTTAGCGTTAACCGTTTCGCTGTCAAGCTCGCGGATGTGCTCCAAAAACATCATGAAATCCGGGCACGCTCTGCACTGGCCATCCAGGTAGACCCGCTCGATTTCTTCCACCAGCCATCCGAACTCCCGTTTGCCCTTCTCGGCCCTGCCCAGCAGAAACACAACGCCCAGAATGGCAAACACAATGGCGGCGGCAAGAGTAAGGTAACGCTGATCGAAGTAATGACCCAGCATGGCCCCGGCCACCACGGCCAGCAGAGTACTCAACACCAGGGCCAGCGACGATCCGAAAAAGACCGTCCAGCGGGCATGACGATTGCCTGCAGCCAGCGAAAAGGTGGCCAGTTGAGTCTTGTCGCCCAATTCTGCGATAAACAGGGCTGCGAAGGTGGCCAGGAAAATCTCCCATGGCGCCCCACTGGCCGCCCCGGCGGCTTGTGTCGAGGCAGCTGACTCGACGGCTGCTGTGGCGGAATCTCCCGAGGTCGACGCAAAAAACTGCCAGGCGAAGACTATAGCGCAGCCAACAAAAATGATGCCGGCGACCAGGTTCATCAGGCGGGGCTTCATCCAGCGGGCCAGAAGCGTGCCGAGCAGCGTCCCCATCAGAGAGCTTGCCACCAGGGCAGCCCCTGCGGCAACGAAAATCAGCAATCTGTAATCGGGCGTGTTGACAGCAAAGCCCAGAGTTGCCAACTGCGTCTTGTCGCCCAACTCGGCCACAAAGATTGTGACAAAGGTGATGCCCAATAGCTTTAAATCGCGTTTTGCAGCGCTTGTCATAAACAGGCTCATTATTGTGCTGCGCCTCTGGCGGCAGGGTGTCGGCGCGGCGAAACTTAACACTCTGCAAAAGGCCAGCGGCGGCATTACAGATTGGACAGAAGCTCGTTGGTCTCCCGGGCTCGCTCGCGCAAGACGCCCATGACACACCGTGTTATATTAAGGATACACGGTGCACGCAAACTATACATCATTTTGAGGCCCTCTTTGCGCTGGCTGACAAGCCCGGCGTTCAACATGACCGCCAGATGCCTGGAGACATTGCTGCGGTTGGCCCCCACGTGTTCGGCAATGTCGCAGACGCACTTTTCGCCGTCCTTGAGGTAATCGAGCGCCGCAAGACGGATCTCGTGACCAGCGGCCGAAATGACATCGGCCATCAGCTTATACATTTTCCGGGAATCTGCTTCCATATCAAGTTACTCCGCGGGCGCGGTTGACGTCGCCGAGGCGCCTGTGTCGACCGTTGAACGTTACGACGTACTCACATAGTAGCTCAATTCGAGAATCATTCAAGCACGTAGTAAAGTCTCAGGTTGTGCTGCTGGTGGACAGTCTCGAACGGCAGTTGGTACATGCTGAAGACGATTGACCCGGGCGGAACGTGTCGCTCCATGCCGACTTCAATGAATTGTGCCTGCGGATTCCACAACTCAAGGCTTCCGGTCGCAAACATTCGAATGGCATTCATGCTGACATGCTCCGCCGCAACCCGATCAACGTAGACCACCTTGTGGCCAGGGAACCGGGCTTCAAGCTTCGCCGCGCTGGTGCGGGCAAAATCGTGGAAGAGGGAGAAAGGTTGAGTAAATTCGCTGACTTGCTGGATACTCACCGCGCTTACCAGGCCGATGGCTGCGAGAGTCGCCACAGCACCAATCCGGGGCCTCTTGCGCAGAAGCATTACGGCCGCCAGGGCCAGCACCACAGAGGCGGCAAAAACAAGCCTCAGCCCGGCGCTTTCAGAGGCGACTTGCCCCGGCCTGACCAGTAGCGGCGCCAGGCCCAGATTTGCCGAAAATTGGGCCCCTGGTGTTGGCTGCTCTTGAAGTGTTTCCGGAGCGATGCCCAGCGGAAAGACAATCCAGGCCAACAGGCCCAGAGCAGCCGACACTGCAACAATGATAACAGCACTCCGCCGGCCACTTAATATCGGCGAAGCCCCGCTCGCCTGCAATGTCTGCGGTCTACGCAGCATGTTGTTCGTCCTGCTCCAGAGCCAGGCCATGCCCAGGCCGACAATAAGCATAACGGCAACATCAACGTAGCGTCCGCCGATGCGATCCTTCAGCTCCACCTCGGCACCACGCGAAAGTGCAAGAACATGCATGGCCAGCATGCCGGCAATAAGCAGCATACAGTAGATCAGCGGCAGGTCGAACTGCCTTTTGCCACCCTGCTGACGGCGCAAATTCAGCGCAGAGAAAAGTACGAAGGCAACTGGCAGAATGGCCAGCCCGCTCAATATCACGTAGGCAACCGCCAGCACGGTTGACTGGCCTATGCCCGCGATGTGACCCGGTATGTCGCCGAAAATCAGGAAAAGTTGCTGCACCAGCGTATAATCGCCATCTCCACCTTCAATCTGCACCACCGTTGTGGGTCGTGAAAGCCGCCTGGCCAGCATCTGCAGGCCTATCATCGTAATTATTCCGGCAACTGAGCCAGCAATGGTTCGCAAATTGCGCCGCTGCGTAATGCTCATCACGGTCAGCAGAATTACGGCCACCGTGAGCACCTGCCCATTAACGCGCGTAATGGATGCCATGGCGGCGACCGCGCCCAGCCCAATCCACCAGTACCAGCGATTGTTCCGGAAAACCTGCTGCGCGAGCACCACGCTTATTGCCACCAGCAGAAAGAAAAGCGTTTCGCTCAACATGGCGAAACTGTAGACAAAAACCGGGGCGAAAATGACCATTGTCAGGGCCCCCAGCACCGAGGCCCAATGCTCACACCAGTGGCGCAGCATGGCATAGCCGACAACCAGCAGCATACCGCTCAGCAGGCAATTGGCTAAGAGCGCCAGACGAATGAACGTGTCAGTATCGTCAGTCAGCAGCCAACAGCCGGCAAGCAAGACAACATATCCATCGCTGCCTGCACCCCTGCCGGGATGACGCCAGGAGAGGCCATCGCCTTCAGCCAGATGCCAACCTCGCAGGGCGTAAGTTGTTTCATCCGGCTCAAACCAGGGCGACTCGAATTGAAAGCTCAGGGCTACTTTGAGGAGAACCAGGATAAGCGCCACCAAAATGACGCTTCGCCAGTGTCGCCGATTGGCTTGAGCGGTGGTCCCCGCTTCCGCAACCTTCTGCGGCTGATGCGTGTTGGATTTGCTTTGCCGTTTACGTTTGGCCAAAAGCCGCTTACTCCACTTGAATGCCAACTTCGGACTGGTCTTCATCTGAAGGCGGCCCGCTTTGCTCTGCCTGGCCATCTCCTGCGGTCACTTCAGCCGGAGCGATTACCTCCCAGACAGTGATGCTGCTCCATGGTCCGTCAACGCGCCGCAGAAACGGCATTTGTGGCAAGCGGTCCACAAAAGGTTGCGGCCAGCCATTCATGTGTTTGCCATCTGTCGTTGGGTCGAAGACGCGCTTCTCGTCCACCACCAGGTACTTCACATTGTTATGCCGCAGGGTGTGTTCAATATCCGCGTTGCCATGTTTGTAGAACATCAAACCGAGTCCGGCCGTTCTTTTGCTACCGGGGTCAAACAGGTTCGACCAAACGAACGGATTCCCCGTGCGAGCCATGATTACCTCGCCCGGATACAGCACAAAAGTTCCATCTGGAGCCTCATCGCGCAGATAAGCAAACACCGCTTCATTCTCTGCCGGTAGATAGCGTTGGCGAGCAGCAACCATCGAAGCGCCGCCCAACTGCATGACGGCAATAATGGCCACAGCACACATTAACCATCGACGACGCGACAAAAACTCGTGCCGCCCTGCGATTACGGCCAGCAGCGGCACGGCTGGCATCAGGTAACGCAAGTCAGTATTCAGAGAAAACACCATGATCAGAGCAACTGCATAAAGAGCGGCAATCAGTACCAGCCAGCGATCTTCTCGCGGCACTTGCTTTCGCCACAGATAAGCTGCAAAGGTGGCAACGAGGCCCACCAGCAGCAATGGCCCCACGTGCGTCACCCAATCAACCGGATTAATCAGGCTGCTGGGCAACTTCTCGTTCGACATCCATATGCTCAGTCGCTGCAGCACATACTGGCTGTTGGCCGGATCGGCCTGGGCGGGAAAAATGCCGCTGCGCCTCCAGAGCATGTCGGGCAGCACCACAAGGGCAGACGGCACCACCAGGAGAAGTCCCGATCGGACAACCATCAGAAGCCGCTTGCCGATTTTGCCGGAACGATATTGTTGCCACGCCTGATGAACCACCATCAGGGCTATTGGCGGGGCCATGAAGATGGCGTTGCGTTTGGTCAGATAGGTCAGCCCCAGAACAATGCCGCAAAGAACGTAATTCCGCCGCACCGCCAGGAATAGCGCCAGAGTAATCAGGGCAGCTGCGGCTATATCGATATACAGCAGTGTTGCGTACACCCCCATCATCGGCACACTGACCGCCAACAGCAGAGCCAGCACTCCCGCCTCGCGTCCGCGACGCACATGCCTGGCCAGCAAATAAACGCTGGTGAGCATGAGGGCGTACCACATCGCCTGGTATAGCTGCGCCACCCACTGCTGGCGGGGCAATACCTGCCAGAGTGCGGCCAGACCAAACGGCCACAGGGGTTCGCTGACATAGAAGTAGCCCGGCGGATGGCCCGACTCAAATTGCGGCGGGTGCACCGGCCTGTTCATCAACCCGGCTTCGGCCCAGGCACGGGCGAAGCCAAAATGATACACTTCATCGCCCACGCTCACTTCAGCCAGCAGGCCACTGAAGGCGACAATTGCCGCAGCCAGGACTATGATTGCAGGCACAAGCCACCTTATCTGCCGTGGCTTGTCTTCGCGCTGTGTCGGCACTGAACGAGTTGATGAACTCTCTTGCTTGTTAGCGGATAAAGACAATGTCACTCTCACCCCCGTGTCTGTCCGGCGAACTATCAAGAAGTCGTTGATCATGCAAGCGATGCATTTTAGAAGAATTGTAATGATTGAACAAGAAGGATTTCAGGCACTCCGCAGTCCACATCTTGTATAGCCTTGCTGCCCCGTAAAAGATTGTCCCCGGGTTTGCTATCCAGTTGCTATCGGCCAAAGGGTAATGGCATGTGTGAACGGCGTCAGCAACTGCGGAAATCTACTTTTTAGCTTGCCAGGGGCGGATTTCATGATATCATTCGGATCGCTCGGGTAGGTAGCTCAGTTGGTAGAGCAACGGACTGAAAATCCGTGTGTCGCCGGTTCAACTCCGGCCCTGCCCACCACAAAATACACGGCGGCTGATGATGGTGGACGAGTCCACTGATTGTCAGCC
>JAWLHX010000015.1:0-66459 GCA_041690105.1 Phycisphaerae bacterium | reverse complement strand
AGCCGTTGCTGCTAACCCCTCCCCCTTCTGAAGGGGGAGGATGTCTCCGGCGAATGCCGGAGACAGGTGGGGGTGTCGCCGCCCGCGCGGAAATTTGTCATCTGCCCCCGCGGGCCTGAGCCTATTGCCAACATCAGTCTTGCTCTGCCTTCGATTGCAGCTTACAATCCCGGCTTTGCCGCCAAAACTATTGTCCCGGCAGCACGCGGCGGTGCGGTCTACCAACTACAATCTGTCCAAGGAGTCTCTGCTGATGAAGGTACTGGTCGTTGGCTCTGGCGGTCGTGAGCACGCCCTCGTCTGGAAAATTGCCAAATCCCGTAAGGTAAACAAGATATACTGCGCCCCTGGCAATCCCGGTACCGCTCAGTTGGCCGAAAACGTGCCTCTGGCCCCTGACGATATCTCGGGCCTGGTAACTTTCGCCCGCAGCAAAAAAATCGATCTGACGGTGGTCGGGCCCGAGCGGCCGCTCGTTCTCGGCCTGGTCGATGAATTCCAGAAGGCCGGCCTGGTGGCCTTTGGACCGTCCAAGGCCGCCGCTCGACTGGAAGGCTCCAAGGCCTTCTGCAAGCAACTGTTGCGCCGCCACGCCATTCCCACCGCCGAGCATCGTGCCTTCAATCGTGCCGACGATGCCCTGAAGTACGTCGAGACGCGCGAGGAGGCCCTGGTTGTCAAAGCCTCCGGCGAGGCCATGGGCAAGGGCGTCTTTGTCTGCGACACCAAAGAAGAGGCCGCCGATGCCGTGCAGAAGATCATGGTCGACCGCATCTTCGGCGATGCCGGCGAGACCGTGATAATTGAAGAGCGCATGGTGGGCGAAGAGGCCAGCATTCTGGCCTTTGTCGATGGCCGCAACATATACCCGCTCGAGTCGAGCCAGGATCACAAGCCGATTTTCAACGATGACGAAGGGCCAAACACTGGCGGCATGGGCGCTTACAGTCCCGCCCCGGTTATCAGCGACCGGCTGATGACCGAAATTGAGCGCGACATTCTCGTGCCCACCATTCACGCCATGCAGATGGAAGGCTCGCCCTATCGCGGCTTGCTTTATGCCGGCATCATGGTTACGCCCGGCGGACCGAAGACGCTCGAATACAATGTGCGGTTCGGCGACCCGGAGGCCCAGCCGCTTGTCATGCGGTTGAAGAGCGACCTCGTCGACGCCATGCTGGCCACCATTGAGGGCCGACTTGACAAGATTTCGATCCAGTGGGATCGTCGGCCGGCGGTCGGCGTGGTCATGTCATCGGCCGGTTACCCCGGCAACTATCAGAAGGGCAAGGTCATCCACGGTCTGGACGAGGTGGCCGCCATGCCCGATGTGCAGGTTTTCCATGCCGGCACGCGCAAGGAGGGCGACCGCATAGTCACCGATGGTGGCCGCGTGCTCTGCGTTACAGCCATCGGGGCCAACATTGGCGAGGCCAAGCTTCGGGCCTACGAGGCTGTGCAGCAGATACATTTTGAAGGAGCCCATTACCGGACCGACATTTCCGACAAAGCGAGCCGCCACAGTTGAGCAGATAACCCCGGTTTTTGCTGAATTTTCGATCAGATAAGGACCGATAACTTCATAAAATGGTCCTTGATTATCCAGATAATATTGACGTCAAGCGGAAATCAGGGTTTAATGAAACAGGTTGTCTCACTTCGTGCTGTTTGTGCTGCTTGACAAAAGGGTGGGGAATCCTTTCTCAATTCGAGCCGTTGTGCTCGGAAGGGGCGTAAAATGTCGGCCATCGATCTTCGTGAGCGGCGGCAGTTCGATCGGATCAGCAAGAGCTGTCCCGTCTGGTTTAACATTGAAGAGCTGCGCGATGAGTTGAAGGCTCGCACGGTCAACATCTGCGATGGCGGCGTGCTCTGTCGAGTCGGTTCCGATGAAGTTCCGTGGAACGTCGGCGATTTCGTCCACGTCCGCCTGAACGTGCCGCGCGAAACTCCAAACACATATTTCCTGGAAAACGTGGAAGCCGAGTGCCGCGTGGTCCGCTTCGAGAGTGCCAGCGAAGGCGATGGACACCTGATGGCCCTGGCATTCCATCCGCGGCTGGATCTCGGCATCCGCTGATCTTGCCGCTTCAAGGCAGCCAGACTGCAAGCCGCGCCGGATGTCGTTCGGCAACACCAGTTAAGACAAAGGCTTCAAGAGCAGGCTGTCTGCTCTCGAAGCCTTTTTTCATTCAAGACGTTCTGTCGCCGCAATCACCCGCAACTTAACTGCACCGGCTATTCTTCGAATGCATAGGTCGATTGCTCCGACGGCAGATCGGTATACCATTGCACGCTTGGCGCCTGCTCCTGTTGCTGGCTACCTTCGGCCATGGCCACCATCTGCTGAGTCTGCTCGGCTGTCAGCGTCGCATTCAACCGGTCGGCGTACATTCTCTCGCGCAACAGGTGTTCGGCCTGCAACTGACGGTGGCGCAACTCCAGAGACCGCTGGGCGGCGCTCAACAGTGTGTCGTCTGCCTTCGGGCTCTGCTGCAAACGCTCTATGCGCTCCTGGTAAGGCTGTAACTCCCGAGCCTCGTACTCCTGCCGCTCCTGTCGCATCTCCTCGTATTCCTGGTTCAACTGGCGGGCCTTCTGCATCTGCTGATAGTTAACGTCCAGCTCTTCCGGGTTCGTGCGCAGAACCTTGAACCGTGCCCGGGCGTCGGCCGGGTATTCAATAGCGTATAGCATGCGCTCCTGGTGCCAGGTAAGAATGTTGCGCAAGGCCCGGGCGAAACGAGACCAGCCCACCAACTCGCCGGCAACAAGCTCATCAAGGTGCCGCCGCAACTGCATTTCCTGGACAGGTTTGTTAAAACGCTGGGCTCGGGCTATATCCAAGCGAACGCGGTATATCTCGCTTTGTCGCCGCTGGCGATGGGCGAACTCCAGATACTCGTAGTTGTTCCAAAGCCGGTCAACGCTTTCCATCTGCTCTTCGCTCAGCCCCAGAACGCCCAACTTTAGCCGCAGTTCATCGGCCGTCGGCAGATCAAGCCAATGGATCGGCGGACCAAATTCCCCCACCGGAGCCGGCGTTATGCGGGCAAAACGCCAGGTATTCATGTGAATTGGCGCCCGGTATCCCCATTGGTGAGTCGGAATCTGCGCCGGCTGACGAGTCCAGTGGTGACGCTGAGCTACTGCTGCCTCGGGCGGCACAATCAGCAGTGCCGCAAATGTTGCCACCGCAATGGCAAGTAACAATTTTGTGATTCGCATGGCTCCTCCCCCCTCAGTGTGGCCATTCGATTCAGCAACAGAGCGCGATTGCTCCTTTGCCTCCAACCTCCATTTTACCGCCATTCGCGTAATGGTCTGGCAATTCGTCAAATCTCCTTGACGCTAATCGTCCACTCCGATAAATTTATCAGTCCATGAGATGGTTTTCGCACACGCCCGTAGCTCAGTCGGATAGAGCGGCGGTTTCCTAAACCGCAGGTCACAGGTTCGAATCCTGTCGGGCGTACCATTTCCCTGCAAACTTCTTCCATTAGGACTGCGCATGTTCGACTTTCATTGCCACACGTTTCTTTCCGATGGCGAATTGTGTCCCGCGGAGTTGATCCGACGCGTCGAAGTCAAGGGCTTCAGGGCCATCGGCCTGAGCGATCATGTCGATAACGCCACTCTTGAGCACACAATGGCGGCCCTGGTGCGGGCCGTACGCGAAATGTCGGCGGTGGTTGACATTGGCCTGCTGGCCGGGTGCGAACTGACCCATTGCCGGCCGGAGCAGATTGCCGACCTGGTGGGTCGCGCCCGTGAGCTTGGCGCCGACTATGTTGTCTGCCATGGCGAGACGATTGTCGAGCCGGTAATTCCCGGAACTAACCGGGCCGCTATTGAGGCCGGGATCGATTATCTGGCCCATCCCGGCCTGATAAGCGATGACGATGCCCGGCTGGCGGCCAAGCGAGGCGTATTGCTTGAAATAAGCGGGCGATGCGGGCATAGTTTGACCAATGGCCACGTTGCCCTTGCCGCCCGCCGTGCCGGGGCCGGAGTTGTCTTCGGGTCCGACAGCCACAGCCCGGGCGACTTTATGGACCGTGGCATGGCCGAGAAGGTGTTGCTGGGAGCAGGGCTTTCGGCCGACGAAGTGGCGGAGGCTTTCGGCCGTTCGGAGCACTTTGCCCGCGTGCGGCTTGACCGGACGCTATAATTATTTTCTGCCCGTGATCATCATCACTGAATGAGCGTTTGGAATAGGCTATCGTTGTCGGCATTGAATGTGCCTGCTGTTTTTGATTGTCATGTTCTGGCGATTTCGGTAGCATGCCTGACTTAGCGGCCTCCTTCCACGCGTCCGTAGTGGGCGGAGAGCTTGAAAGCTTGCCGGCCCATTTGTTCGGCAGCCCAACGAAATGTGAGGAATGCAGAGAATGAAATCAAGCGAGCGGCACGAGTTGCAGAAGAATGATCTGGCCGAGTGGCTTACCAATGCAATTGATCGCATCAGGCCTTATGCATGGCATATCGTCGGTGGCATTGTCATTATAATTCTGGCTATTATGCTCATCAATATGCAGCTACAGTCCGGCGAACGGCAGCAGGTCGAGTCTTACCAGGCGTTTTCGTCGGCCCTTAATCCGCAACTTCCAGAAGATACGTTGCCGGAGCAGGCTCTGAGCATACACGTCGAGTCCCTCAATCAGTTCCTGGACGGCAGTTACGGCTCCGGCCAGTATGGTCCAATTGCCCGGAGTATAAAGGGCGATCTGCTGTATCAGAAGGCTCTGTTGGGTTGGGCCTCGAACGAACCGACTGAGACCGTCGTGGCCAGCCTCGAGCAGGCCCGGGCGGCGTATCAGGAACTCAAGGGCGACGAAGGCGAAATTAATCAGGCCCGGGCCGATTACGGATTGGCCTGCACCATCAGGACCCTGGGCCGCGTGAAGAAAGACGGCGAGTTGCTGGAGCAGGGCAAAAAGATGCTCGAGCAGTTGGCGCTGCAGTATCCTGGTTCTCCAATGGCAAGCGCCGCGGCCGATCGCCTGGATACTCTCAGCGATTTCCGTCCGCTGACCTTGGTAGCTGCCCAGGACAGCAACATTCCGCTGCCCGACTCGCTGCTGAACAACGATCCGTTCGGCCTGTGGGGGCCTGGCGATGGACAATCAGCCTTGCCTCCGTCTGACGCACCGCTGACACCGGCACCCGAGGCCCCCGAGGGCAATGTCGAGCCGGCTCCGGAATATGGCGTCGCTCCCCCCGCCGCCGATGGTGCAGCCGCTGCCGAGGGTGAGGCTGCTGCCGACGATGACGGGGCAGGGGAAGGGCCTGCGGAGATGGACGCCGCAGAAGAAGAATGATTACATTGCATATTAAGGCTGCTGATGGTAGCCTCAGGGTCAGTCAAACAACAGTTATGGTCTGATTTCGTCATAATCAGCCACATCCAGAGAAAGCAAAGGAGTTACAGAGATGGCAGACATGCAGGCAATCAGCGAAGCCTTGCAACGTGGTGACCGCAACAAGGTTGCGGAACTTGTGCAGCAGGCAGTGGACGAGAAGGTCGATCCGAAGACCATTCTGGACGAGGGACTTATTGCCGGCATGAGTGTCATCGGTGGCAAGTTCAAGCGCAATGAGGTTTACGTGCCCGAGGTTCTGATTGCTGCCCGCGCCATGCACGGTGGCATGACCATCCTCGAGCCGCTGCTGGCCGCAGGTGGCGTGCAGCCGCTGGGACGCATCATTCTTGGTACTGTCAAGGGCGACCTTCACGACATCGGCAAGAACCTGGTCGGCATGATGCTCAAGGGCGGCGGTTTCGAGGTAATCGATCTCGGAACAGACGTCCCGGCCCAGAAGTTTGTCGATGCCGCCAAGGCCCAGGAAAAGAGCATCATCGCCATGTCGGCTCTGCTTACCACCACCATGCCGCAAATGGCCGAGGTGGTCAAGGCCCTGAAAGCCGCCGGCGTTGATAATGCCAAGGTCATGATTGGCGGCGCCCCGGTCACTCAGAGCTATGCCGATGAAATCGGGGCTGACGGCTACGCTCCCGACGCTGCCTCGGCTGTTGATACCGCCAAGGCACTGGTCGGCTGAGACAAGGACCGCAGGCTCGCCGCGGCAAATGTGCCGCGGTGACTGTCGAGTCAAGCGCATCAGAATAACAGGCGGGGACAACCGGTCCAGGATCGGCTGTCCCCGCTATTATCATGGAGCTCTGCCGCAAATGCCCCCCGAGGAGCCTACCGAACGTCAGTCGCCGCAGGAACCGCCCCCGTCGCCCGTGCCCATTGCCGCCGATGATGAGGCCGAGGTGCTGGAGGATGATTTTGGCGACGAGGAGACCAGCGTAACCGAGACGGTCGAATTCCGTATTCGGCCCGTGCACGGTGGACGCCGGCTCGATAGCTTTCTGGCAGCACGCTTTACCGACCGTTCGCGCAGCTATTTTCAGAAGATTATCAGGGCGGGCAACTGCCTGGTCAATGGCCGCAAGGTCAAGCCCTCGCAGGAAGTTACCGGCGGCGATGTTGTGCACGTCGAGTTGCCGCCACGGGAAAAGACCGAAATCGAGCCCGAGAACATCCCTCTTGAAATCGTCTACGAGGACGATTTCTTCATCGTCATCAACAAACCCTTCAACATGATTGTACACCCGGCCCGCGGCAACTGGGGAGGTACGCTGGTCAACGCCCTGGTCTACCATTTCCAGCAACTGAGCGGGCTGAACGGCCCCGAGCGCCCCGGCATAGTCCATCGGCTCGACCGCGACACCACTGGCATTATCGTGGTGGCCAAAAACGACAGCGCTCACGCCCAGATTGCCAGGCAATGGGAGAATCGTCGAGTCGAAAAGGAATATCTGGCCCTGGTGGAAGGCAATCCGCAGTTGGATGCCGACCTGATTGATCGGCCCATCGGCCGCCACCCGAAAGTCCGCGAGAAGATGGCTGTCGATGGCCTGAATCCGCGCGACGCCATCACCCGTTACGAGATAATCGAACGATTCCGCGGCTTCGCCTTTGTGCGGGCCAAACCGCTGACGGGGCGAACGCACCAGATACGCGTCCACCTGGCCAGCGTCAACCTGCGCATAATGGCCGACCATTTCTACTCGCCGCGGCCCAGAATTACGCTGGCCGACCTGACGCAGAATGAGGCTGACGCCGAGCAGATCATCATCGAGCGCCAGGCCCTGCACGCCCATCGCCTGTCACTCTGGCACCCGATAACCGGCAAGCGAATGACCTTCGAAGTTCCACTGCCTGCCGATATGCAGCGCACGCTGGAGGCTCTTCGCCTGCACCGTTCTGTCTGATTCTGCCTGCCCTCTGTTCTACTTCAAGCCCGGCAACTGTTTACTTTCGGCCGTGTACTGGTGCAACTCGATACGGTTGCCGTCCGGGTCATTCAGCCAGGCCTGCCAGCTTCTGTCGTTGCCAAGCTTTGGATCCGAAACCTCCACGCCCTGCTTGCGGAACTCGGCCACGGTGGCCTGTATGTCATCTATTTCCAGGCAGAAGTGCCGGTAAGCCGGCCTTTCCGGATTGGCATCGATTTCGCCTTCGAAAAGCTCAAGAAAAGTCCGCTGGCCCAAGTGGAAATACTGGCCGAACTGGCTGCCGTCATCCCTGCGGAACTCGAACAGGGGCTTCAGGCCCAGCTTATGGCCGTAAAAGTCGATGGATCTCTGCAAATTGCTGACTGTGAAGCAAATGTGCGCCAGACCGGTAATCATGATGTCTCCTCGTGAAAGTCTGAAACAGGACCAGGGAAATTCAGAGCGGAGCCGGTTCGAAAACTACCAGCACCACGTCGGGCGGAGCAAGCAACCGCAGCGGCGGCCCCCATGTCCCGGCCCCGCGGCTGACGATAATCTTCGATCTGCTACCCAACTCGTGCAGGCCTTCCAGAAACTGGTTACTCCGCCCCGAAAAAAGGTGCAGCGGCCATATCTGCCCGCCGTGACTGTGGCCGGAAAACTGTACGTGAAATCGGCCGATACTGGCCTCATCAACCTCCGGCCGATGCTTAATCAGTATGACTATTTCGTTGTCCGGCAGGCTCGGAGGCAGCAGGGCCTGTTCGTCCAGAAAAACTTCTCCACCTCTGCGCGTGCCGGCCGGGTCGTCAACGCCGCAAACCTTTACCCGTGGCCCCACCTGCACACATTCGCCTCGCAGCAATCTGAAGCCGGCACTCTCCACAACTTCGCGGGTTTCGTCAAGGCCGACATAGAACTCGTGGTTGCCCATGACGGCAAACTTGCCCATCGGAGCCGGGACCTCGCGCAGCATATCCACCAGGTGGCCTATCTGCTCAATGTCGCCATCCAGCAGGTCGCCGGCACCTATCAGGATGTCGGGCTGGGCCTGCCGCAGGCGGTCGACAATAATACGAACGCGGCGCTCTCCAACGTGGGTGCCAAGATGCACATCGCTGAACATCGCCACGCGAAGCGGAGCCGACCCGGGGGGCAGGGCACTGGTCTGCACGTGGAAGGTGCGAATCTGGATGTTTGTCACCTCAATCAGGCCCCAGACCACGGCCAGCGAGACCAGGCCGGCCACCACCCCGAAGCGCACCTGCGGCGACAGCACAGCCGCCCGGACGGCGGGCCACTTCAGCCCCACCAGCCACACGCCCGCGTTCCAGGCATCCAGCACCAGACCAGCCGCCAGAAACCACCACACCACACCCAGCCAGATATAAACGATCAGGCCAGGCCAGCGAGCGGTCTCAATCTGTCGCACCCAGAAGGGCCCGGTGGTCATCAACAGGCCCCAGGCAATCAGCAGCCATAGCCACCAGCCCATCTGCGGAAAAGCAGTGTAGACGCGCCAAATGAGGTAAGCGTTCATCGAGGCGAAAATAATCATGACCAGCACGAAAAACGGCAGCATGCGTATCTCCCAGTAGCAGGTGACAAGCGCGGGTACCACATGCACAGTATAACACGCCTGCGCAGACAGACGATATGCATAGTATTGCATAAAGTGGGGCAAAAGTCAGCCGCTGTTCTGTTCCAGGTCAGACTGCAGGGACAAGCGGCGCACGTATGTCAATTGCTTCTGCGGGTGGTACTTATGACCATGCGGGAGCAAGGCTTACAGCCCCGCAGCTTGATTTATTTGCCGAGATTACTTTCAGACAAAAAACGCCTCTTGCCTTACCCGGTCTGTCAGCCCGTCAGGTTATGCTGAAAATGTGGAATTAGTCAACAAGCAGCTCCGGGCTCCAGTGTCTGGCAGGGTATCCAGAAGGACTCGGCTCCGGTGGGGGCCGGCCACCCGCCGGTGAACAGTAAGCCCGGGCGGCAAATGCAGAAAAACAGGCAAGCGGGGGCGTAAGGAGCAGAAAAATGATAATGCCTGCAAACAAGGGCCTGTGCCCGAACTGTGGCGAAGCTGATTCGCTTATCCCGATCATCTACGGGCCGCTCGATGGTCAGCAGTGGGAGGCCATGCAGCGCGGCGAGATTGTCATGGGCGGCCAGCCTCTGTACGAAGACGAGCGCGATCCGACTCACTTCTGCACCGCCTGCGAGACGAGCCTGCGCATCTCCAGACCATGTAAAATGTCGTTGCCGGTCGAGCTGCGCCAATCGCGACTGGGGGTCTGAGCCGGTTTTCGAGGTGGCCCGGCCATCCTGCTGCAACCTGCCCATGAGCGCCATGGCCATCGCGCCGTGTCCGAGCCCGTTCCAAGGCCCCGTCACCGCCGGGCTATGCCGTTTATATGATTGTGCCGTGGCCGTCCTAAAGCCCCCGGCACTGCCGGGAGATGCTGTTCTTCAGGTGTTGCCGTGGCTGTTCTAAAGCCCCCGGCACTGCCGGGGGACGCCGTTTCTTTTGGTTTTGCCGTTGCCGTTCCAAAGCCCCCGGCACTGCCGGGGGATGCTGTTTCTTTTTTGGTGTTGCCGTTCTAACCCCCCAATGGCGAGCGGCTTTAACGACGCCCGACCCGACACCAGTGCCAAAGTGAGCACCTCTTAGCCGTCACTGGAAACCGGCCCCGACAAGCGGCCAAACTGCACTAATTTTGTGCCATTTTGCCTGTTGACCTTCGTTCTGCAATAAGTTATAGTTCGTAATCTTGAAGTGGATGTAACGCGCTTCCCATGGGGTCGGCTGCCGAATGCCGGTGGCCAGATGGGGGCCGGACCGGCGGCGGTTCGGCTCATGCCTCGGAGGCGTCTGTCAGGTGCCGCGCTATCTGCAATCGGCTACAGCAGTATCAGCCGGTTCGGCGACCGCCAAGAGTCGCAAGTAGTCTTATACGCTGAACAAACACAATTTTTGGCCGACAGCTATCGCTCTGGACCCTCACCGCCAGGCTCCAATGGCTGGATTTGACGGCACAAGGTTTTCGCCGCGGCTGGCCCGCTGCCGGGCCGCTGATGATGAAGCAAAGGAACGAGCAGATGAAAAGCGAACTCTTCAGCAGTCATTACAAATTCGCGCCGCAACGGGCTCTTTTCTACGCCACCGGCAAAAGTCCGGCCGACCTGAAAAAGCCGATGATCGGTCTGGTATCTTCCTTCACCGAGCTTATTCCCGGCCACGTGCACTTCAGGCGGCTTGAGCGCGATATCGAAAAGGGCATCCACGCCGGCGGCGGCATCAGCTTCATGTTCAGCGTGCCCGGCATCTGCGATGGTATTGCCATGGGCCACGAGGGCATGCACTACAGCCTGCCCAGCCGCGAGCTTATCGCCGACATGATCGAGACCGTAGCCCTGGCCCACCGCCTGGACGGCCTGGTCCTGCTGACCAACTGCGACAAGATTACCCCCGGCATGCTGATGGCCGCGGCACGGCTCAATCTGCCCACCATCGCCGTCACCGGCGGGCCCATGCTCTCGGGCCGCAGCCGCGGTCGCCGCCTTAGCCTGGTTCGCGATACCTTTGAAGCCGTCGGCCAGCGGCAGGCCGAGAAGATCAGCGATGAAGAGCTAAATGCTCTGGAACTCGATGCCTGTCCCGGCTGCGGAAGCTGCCAGGGGCTCTACACGGCCAACACCATGAGCTGCGTTACTGAAGCCCTGGGCATGAGCCTGCCTGGCTGTGCAACCAGTTTGGCCGTCAGTGCCAACAAGAGCCGCATTGCCTACGCCAGCGGCGAACGCATTGCGACCCTGGTGCACGAGAACATTACACCGCGCAGCGTGATGACCCGCGAGGCCTTCGAAAACGCCCTGATGATCGACATGGCTCTCGGCGGTTCGACCAACACCTGCCTGCACATTCCGGCCATAGCCCACGAGGCGGGGGTCGACTTGCCGTTGGACGTTATCGACGACATCAGCCGGCGGACGGCCCACATCAGCAACCTGCGCCCCGGTGGCGAATACTTTATGGAAGACCTGGAGTGGGCCGGCGGCATTCCGGCCGTCATCAAGCGGCTCGGCAACAGGCTCAACAACTGCAAGGTTACCGTCAGCGGCATGAGCACGCGGCAGGTAGCCCAGGCGGCCGAAATTACCGACGATGACGTCATCCGCGACATCAAGAGCGCCCACCGGACCGAGGGCGGCATTGCCGTGCTCAAAGGCAACCTGGCCCCCGACGGTTCTATCGTCAAGCAATCGGCCGTCACCGAGTCCATGATGCGCTACACCGGCAAGGCCGTCTGCTTCGATAGCGAAGAAGATGCCATGAAGTTTATCCTCGGCGGCAAGGTCAAGGCCGGCCAGGTCATTATCATTCGTTACGAAGGCCCCCGCGGCGGACCCGGCATGCGCGAAATGCTCGCCCCCACCGCCGCGCTGGTTGGCCAGGGCATGGCAGATAAGGTCGCCCTGATTACCGACGGCCGTTTCAGTGGCGGCACCCGCGGCCCATGCATTGGCCACGTCTCGCCCGAGGCCGCGGCCGGCGGAACAATCGCACTGGTGCGCGACGGCGATACAATCGAAATTGACATTCCCGCTCGCCTTCTCAAACTGAAGGTGGTGGCCTCGGAACTTAAGCGGCGACAAGAAGTCTGGAAAGCGCCGGAACCGAAAATCAGGCATGGCTGGCTGGCCCGCTATGCTGCTTTTGTCACCAGTGCTTCGACCGGAGCAGTCATGGGCAGCCCGGGTGCGGAATTTGCAAAGCCAGCAGCCAAAGGCAAAGCGTCGAAGTCGAGAAGCCGCAAAAAGAGCTGAGCACAAAGAAAAGCGGTTGCGGTTGATGCACGAAGAGTAATTGCCGAAGAGCCGCGCATCTGATTACCCGGTGGTGTAATTGGCAACACAGAAGGTTTTGGTCCTTCTATCCCTGGTTCGAGTCCAGGCCGGGTAGCCAGATGCGTGGGCCTCGGCTGACAGCAAAAAATGCTGCAGCCCTTTTACGATTGTTTCGCATTACCCAGTAAGGCGCACTTGATAATAATGAGACCGACTCGAGCAATCATTCTGGCTGCGGGCAAAAGCACGCGGATGAAGAGCGACCTGCCAAAGGTACTGCACGACGTCTGCGGGCGGCCGATGCTGGCTTACGTTATCGAAGCCTGCCGCAAGGTCGGCATCAACGAGATGACCATTGTCGTCGGCCACCGTAAAGAACTCGTCATGGAAACCTTCCGCAACGAACCCGGCCTGCAATGGGTGACGCAGGAAGAGCAGATTGGCACCGGCCACGCCGTCATGATGGCCCGGCAGTCGCTCGAAGGCTTCGACGGCGACGTTGTGGTGCTCTATGGCGATGCCCCCTGCATCAGGGTTTCCACCCTGCAGCAACTGCTGGCCCACCACGAAGAGTCCAATGCCTCGGTCACCCTGCTGACGGCCGTGCTGGACGATCCGGCCGCCTATGGTCGCATTATTCGCGATGATAACGGCTACCTGGCCGGCATACGCGAATTCAAAGACTGCACCGACGCCCAGGCCGCCATTCAGGAAATCAATCCCGGCTACTATTGCTACCGGGCCGCCGACCTGCTCTGGTCGCTCGACCGAATCGATAACGACAACGCCAAGGGCGAGTATTACCTTACCGACACCATTGCCAAGCTGATTGAAGACAATCGGCCGGCCGAAGCCCTGCCCGGGGCAGCACCGGAAGAGGTCATCGCCGCAAACAGTCGGGCCGAACTGGTCGACGTGACCCGCATCATACACCAGCGAATTGTCCGGATTCATCTGGAACAGGGCGTCACAATTGTCGATCCGGGCTCAACCTTTATCGATTCCCGGGCCACCATCGGCCAGGATACCGTAATTCGTCCCTTTACCGTAATCGACGGCCCGGTCCGCATTGGCTCCAATTGCGTAGTCGGACCTTTCGCTCATCTATCGGGCGGCGCCGTTGTCGAGAAGGGCACGACCGTTGAGCCCTTCGTTCAGGTTTCCGGCGGCCTTGTTACTCGCAAGACGGCCCTGGCCTGATCTATTGGCTGCAAACACTGAAGGATGGCAGGCAGTGAAGATATTTTCCGGTACTAGTTGCCAAAATCTGACGCAAATGATTTGCGATCGTCTGGGCGTGCCCATGGGCATGGCCGACATCAGCCGCTTCCCCGATGGCGAGACCTTCATCAGGCTCGGCGAAGATATCCGCGGCCGCGACATTTTCGTGGTCCAGAGCGTGGCCCGGCAGCCCAACGATTACATGATGGAACTGCTGATCTACCTCGACTGCCTCCGCCGGGCATCGGCCAAGCGAATTACCGCCGTGCTTCCTTACTACGGCTATGCCCGCCAGGATCGTAAAGATGAAGGCCGCACGCCAATCACCGCCAAACTCGTAGCCAATATGCTTGTTACGGCCGGGGCCCAGCGGGTGCTGACCATCGACCTGCACGCCAACCAGATTCAGGGTTTCTTCGATATTCCGCTCGACCACCTGCAGGCCGAACCGGTTTTCTTCGACTACTTCCGGCGCATGAAGCTGGAGAACCTGACCGTCGTCTCGCCCGACCTTGGCAGCGTCAAGCGGGCTCGCATCTCGGCCGAACATCTTGGCGGCAAGCTGGCCATTGTCGATAAGGAACGCATTGGCTCCGAGATCGTTCGCTCCAGCAGTCTCATCGGCGACGTCAATGGCTGCAACGTCATCATCTTCGACGACATGATTTCAACCGCCGGCAGTGTGGCCGCCGCCGCCGAACTGCTCAAAAAGCATGGGGCTAAGGACATTTACGTTGCTGCCACTCATGCCCTCATTTGCGGCCCGGCGCCGAAGCGCCTCAACGATGCTCCGATAAAGGAAGTTGTTGTCACCGATACCGTGCCTCTGACCGATGAGGCAAAGGCAATTGAAAAAATCAAGGTGGTCAGTGTGGCCGGCCTGCTCGGCGAAGCCATACGACGAATACACCGTAACGAATCTGTTAGCAGCCTCTTCGTGAACGAAGAATAAGGCGACCTGTTACACTTTGGTTGGCAAGAAGATTGGAAGGAGTCTCGCAAGATGAAAGATATTCTTACCCTGGCGGCCGAAAAACGTACCGCCACAGGCACGCGGGATGCACGGCGACTGCGCGATAATGAGCGCGTGCCTTGCATCGTCTACGGGCACAAGGAAGAGCCAGTGTCGATCAGCGTCGACCTGCGCGAGCTTAGCGACGCCCTGCGCCATCACGCCCGCATGCTCGATCTGGATGTCGAAGGGCAGAAGAATCGCGTTCTGCTGATCGACGCCCAATACGATCCGTTCGGCATCGAAGTCCTGCACGCCGACTTCCAGCGCGTGGCCATGGACGAAACCATCCACCTCAACGTAACTATCGCCCTTCGTGGCCAGGCGATCGGCGAAAAGAGCGGCGGCATCGTCGAGCAGCATGTCGATTCCGTTGAAGTCGAGTGCCTGCCGGGCAACATTCCGGAATCGCTCGTCGCCCGCGTGCAGGATCTGCAAATCGGCCAGTCGCTGCACGTCTCCGACCTGGTCATTCCCGAAGGCGTCAAGGTGCTCAGCGATCCGGGGCTGGTGCTGGTTACCGTTGCCGCTCCGAAGGTTGCCACCGAAGCCGAGGCCGAGGCCGAGATGGAAACGTCGGCAGCCGAGCCCGAAATTGTGGGCCGCGGCAAAGAGGAAGAGGAAGCCGAGGAGCAGTAAGCAACTGTTCCGCTGGTTGGCAGGAGAACGTGCCGCATGAAACTTGTTGTCGGGCTTGGCAATCCAGGATCGCAATATGAGAATACCAGGCACAATCTGGGATTCAAAGTCTGCGATCTGCTGAGCCGCCAGTTTGCCGCCGAACGAGCAGTTAATAAGTTCTCCGGACGATTGGCTGAAGTGCGTGCAGGCAGCGAAAAGATTTTACTGCTCTGGCCCGAAACCTTCATGAACCTTTCCGGGCGGGCAGTGGCTGCGGCAATCAACTTTTACCAGTTGCCGCTCCAGGATGTGCTGATTGTAAGCGACGATTTCAACCTCCTGCTGGCACAGATTCGCCTGCGTTGCGGCGGGTCGCACGGGGGGCACAACGGAATACGCAGCATCATCCAGAGCCTTGGCCAGGATGGTTTCTGCCGGCTCCGGATGGGAATCGGCCCGCTTGGCAAGCGGGATGCCGTAAGCTTCTGTCTCAACAGTTTTCCGCCGGAGGAACGTTCGGCGGCTGAAGAAATGATCGATCGGGCGGCTCGTGCCGCTGAAGTCTGGATCGAAAAAGGTATCGAAGCGGCAATGAATCAGTTCAATGCCGCGCCGGCAAGTGGTAAGGGGGACGAAACTGATCGTCCCGCCACTAAGGAGGAATAACCTGTGTCGAAGATTTACGAAGCAATGTTCCTGCTGGACAGCGGATACGCTTCCGCCCATTGGGACCAGGCCGTCAAGGATATCCAGGACATGCTCACACGCCACCAGTGCGAAGTCATTCGCATGGTCAAGTGGGATGACCGCAAGCTGGCCTACGAAATCCAGCACCACAAGCGCGGCACCTATGTCCTCATCTACTTCACCGCCCCCGGCCTCAGTGTTGGCCGCATCGAGCGCGACGTTCAACTCTCCGAGACGATGCTCCGCGTCCTGATTCTCAAGAACGAGCGGATGAGTGTCGAAGATGCCCTGCGCATGCCCGTCCCGTCTCGCGAGAAGAATATCATCGGCGAAGAACTGCCCCCCATTGAGGTGCCCGCCGAAGAAACCGCCGAGACCGAAGAGGGCGCCCAGCCAGTGGCCGCCGCCAAAAGCGATGAGGACGACGCCGGCGAAGACGAAGGCGACGAAGAAGATGCCGGCGACGAAGAGGAATAAGGCAATACCGGCGGTCGCCTCGTCCAAAGAGCCTTCTGCCGCAACTGAATGCGGTGGGCGCCGTAACAGGGCTTCTGATGCAGGACGCATTGTCGGCGCTCATGCTGCCATGCGAAAACAGTTATAGGAGAGACACAATGCCAAACTTGAACAAGGTCTTCCTCATGGGCAACCTGACGCGCGACCCCCAGCTTCGCTACACGCCTTCGCAGATGGCCGTGTGCGAGTTCGGCTTGGCGATTAACCGCAGGATGCGATCCAATAGCGGCGAAACAAAAGAAGAAGTCACTTTCGTCGACGTTACCGCCTGGGGCAAGCAGGCCGAGAATCTCAGCAAGTACGTAGCCAAGGGGCGCCCCCTGTTTGTCGAAGGACGCCTCACGCTCGACCAGTGGACCGGGCAGGATGGCCAGAAGCGCAGCAAGCTGCGCGTAACGCTCGAGAACTTCCAGTTCATCGATTCCGGCCGGGCAGGCGCCGGCGGTGGCGGGCAGGGCCAGTATGCCGGCGGAGGCCAGGCTGCTCCGGGGCAGGGCTATTCCGGACCTTCGGCCGATCAGTCCGGCGGTGGCGAAGACTATCCTTATAATCAGGATCTGCCCGAAGACGATACCATCCCCTTCTAAAGGTAGTGCCGCCCGAAAGGGCCTCGGGAGGCCGAATGGCCCGCGGGCCAGGCCGCCGACAGCAGGGGATTCACCAGCAGCATCAGCAGTCAGTCATGAACGTGCCGTACTGATGATATACGAAACTTCAATAACAGGCTGTAATATCAAGGAGTAACACGATGGCACCGAAACAACGAACAGTATACAAAGCCGGAACCAAGTGCCGGTTCTGCCGCGACAAGGTTCGCGAAATCGACTACAAGGATTCCGGCTCGATTCAGAAGCTGGTCACCGGCCAGGGCAAAATGTTCAGCCGCAAACGCTCGGGTAATTGCGCTTTCCATCAGCGCAGCGCCCGTCGTGCCGTCAAGCGGGCTCGCTTCATGTCGCTGTTGCCGTACGTCGGGTAAGGGCAGAGAATTGCCACTTTGACGAGTTCCGCGCGCCCATGCAAGGCGCCTCGGGCCGGCGCCCGGGCCAGTTTGGACCGTCAATAACCATACATTTTGCGTCAGCGGAGGTATTAACCGTGAAACTGCTACTTGCACAGGATGTAAAAAATGTGGGCAAGGTTGGCGATATCGTGAACGTCAAATCCGGTCACGCCCGCAACTTCCTTCTGCCCCAGGGACTGGCCGTCATCCCGACCGAAAACAACATTCAGCGCGTCGCTGAAGAGCGTAAGCGCCGCGATGCCGCCGAGGCCGAACGCCGTCAGCGTCTCGGAGAGGCCGCCAAGGCGCTGGAAGGCACCAGCATCACCATTCGCGCCCAGGCCAACGAGCAGGGACACCTGTTCGGTTCGGTCAACCAGCGCGAAATCGCCGCCGCCCTGCAGGAACTTGGTCATAAGATCACCGATGACCAGATCATGCTGGCCGAGCCCATTCGCATGCTGGACCGCTACCAGGTGCCGGTACGCCTGGCCGAAGGCTTCGATGCTCACATTGACCTCTGGGTCGTGCCGAGCGAAGAATAAGACGCATCGCCCGCAAACACCGTATGAAATCAGACCCGCACGGCAGGTCGCGCGCCTGCCGTGCAGTCTGATGATTTTTCCACCGATTACCATGCACCCCCCGCGGACTCCTCAGCCCACTACTCTGCCATTGCTCTAAAATGCTGCGTAAGCGTGATGTTTCTTCTGTTACTCTTCTCCCTTGAGGGGGAAGGTGGCCCGCAGGGCCGGATGGGGGTGAGCCTGTGTCGCCAGTAAAGTCCCACGCACCCGCTTCGGAGTTAACTACTTTGCAATTGCTCTGGCATTGCCGGGCAGGTCCGTTATACTGACCACAGCTTTGGCCGACCCCCCTTAACCGCACGATAATCTGGTGACTACTCATGGCGAAAAAATCGTCCGCAAAACCTGCGCCAGCCACTGATCTGGCTTTCTTCGACAAAGTGCCGCCCCACAGCATCGAGGCCGAGATGAGCCTCCTGGGGGCCATGATGCTCGATCGCCACGCCGTAGGCGAATCGCTGCTGCTGGCCAAACCCGACGACTTCTACGTCCCGGCCCATCGCCGCATCTGCCAGGTACTGATGGAGCTTTACGATCAGAATGTGGCCATCGACCTTGTAACCACCCTCGACCGCCTCCAGGAACATGGCGCCGTGGAGGAAATTGGCGGCACTGCCTACCTGGCCCAACTGGCCGACAGCGTGCCAAGTGCGGCCAATGCCGAGCATTACGCCCGCATTGTCCGCAATAAGTCCATCCTGCGCAACCTCATCAACACCCTGGGCGATGTGCTGCGCCACGCCTTTGAAGAAGCCCAGAGCGTGGAGGAGTTCCTTGACGAGACCGAGAAGAAACTTTTTGCCGTCACCGAACGTCGCTCGTCGGGACAGGCCAAGGGGCTGCGCGAGGTGCTGATCGAGACTTTCGAGCATATCGAAAAGGCCACAGGGTCGGGCATGACTGGCGTACCCACCGGCTACTACGAGCTCGACAGCCTGACCGGCGGATTCCAGAAAGGCGAGATGATAGTCCTGGCCGCCCGGCCTTCGGTGGGCAAGACGGCCCTGGCCCTCAACATTATCGAACACATGGTGGTCCGCGAAAAACAGCCCGTGGCATTCTTCTCTCTGGAAATGGGCAGCCGCGAAGTCGCCCAGCGAATGCTTTCCTCCTTCGCCGGTGTGAACCTGGCACGTTTTCGCGGCAACCTCTCAATCGAAGATCACGAAAAGCTGCAACAGGCCGCCGGAGAGCTTACCCAGGCCCCGCTCTTTATCGACGACTCGCCCGGCATGACCATTTTCGACGTCCGCACCAAGGCCCGCCGCCTGAAGGCCCAGCACAATATATCAATGGTGGCAATCGATTACCTCCAGCTCCTGAATGCCCCAGGGGCCGAGAACCGGCAGGTGCAGGTGGCCGACATGTCTCGCGGAGTAAAGGCCCTGGCTCGTGAACTCGACATCCCGGTGCTCACTCTGTGCCAGCTCAACCGCGATGTCGAACAGTCCAACCGGCAGCCCCGCCTCAGCGATATCCGCGAATCCGGTGCCATCGAGCAGGACGCCGACGTGGTCATGCTGCTGCACCGCGAAGACCGCAACTCCAGCGACCCGGCGGTCAAGGGCGAGGCCGTAATCATTGTCGGCAAGCAGCGAAATGGTCCCACCGGGAAGGTCGATCTGCAATTCCAGGACACCTTTGCCCGCTTCGTCAACAAGTCGCGCGACTTTGCCAATGCCTGATTGTGCAATTTAATCCTCAAGCTGGCGGCCTTCTTCTCCCGATGCACTAGAGCAGAAAGATTCACCGCAAGGCATAGCCCGACTGCTCCGGCAGCCGCCATGCCCTGGCCCAGCCGCCGGAAGGATTATATATGCAATTGATGCGCATTCTGGGACGCAGCCTGCTCGACGGATTCTGGAGACTGGCCGGTCCCATGGTGGCCGAAGATGGCGATTACTGCCCCCTGGCCGCCAGCCCCACCAGCAGTCCCGCACACGCCTCAAATTGCCTGACCCACGCCGGCAACCAGATTTTCCGCCGCTCGCTGCAACTCATGGAATCCGGACGAATCGAGGCCGCCCGGCTCCATCTTCAGCCGCTGCTCGATGCTGCCAGGCCGGCCGACGGTGTCAGGCTGATGTCCGCTGCTCTGCTGGCCGACCAGGGCAACGCCCGGGCCGCCCGGGCCGAACTCGACCATCTGCTCCAGGAGTACGATGACGATGGCCGCCTGTGGTTCATGGCCGGTCAGTTGGCCGAGCGCTGCCAGCAGGTCGAACAGGCCATTGCCTGCTATCGTAACGGCATGAAGTGCCGCGGTCAAAGCCCCTGCTGGTGCGCCGAACGTCTTGCTGCCGTTTATCTTATGTCTAACGATCTGCCCCGTGCCAGGGATGCCCTGAGGTGGCTGGCCGAGGCCCTGCCTCACGAGTTCAATGTCCGGGCCGAGCTTGCCTCGGTGCAGGTACTGCTGGGCGATTACCCGCGGGCCGTCGAGAATTTTCAGGACGCCATTCTCATCGAGAGCGACGACTGGCAGATTCACGGCGACCTGGCCGCTGCCTTGGAGGCCAACCAGCAATGGGAGGAAGCCCTCCAGGCATATCAGCGGGTGCTGGATGAACGCCCCCAGTTCGCCGATGTGCAACTGAAGGCAGCCAAGGTCTGCGGCCGGCTTAATCGGCTGGAAGAGGCCCTGGTGCACGTCAAGTGTGCCCTGGAGACCAACCCGCGCTACCTCGAGGCCATAGTCTACCAGGGCCTGCTGCTTACCGAGCTCGACCAGCGCACGGCGGCACTGGCCAGCTTCCATCGTGCTATCGACGTAAACGACCAGTATGTATCGGCTTATGTCGCTCTGGCTTGGACTCTGCAGTGCCTCGGGCAGGACCAGCAGGCGGCCGAGACCATGGATTTGGCCTGCAAAATCGCTCCCGGCAGCGAGCAGATTTATGCCCGCCTGTCGCAGGTCGGCCTGGAGGCCGCTCTCGACGACCCGCAGCCAGCCGCCCAACCCAGCCCCGATTGCCAGATGTTCCTCTCGACCGCGCCGTCCCGCTTCTCCGGCACTCAGCACAACGCCGGACAGGCCGAGTATCAGCCCCAGTCCGACCCGCATGCAGGCCCGGCCGACGAGCATCAGACAATTGCCGATCAGGACTGGCCGCAGGATTTTCAGCATGACCAGCCGCTGCCGGAGCCTCTTGATGGCGACGATTCGTTGCTGGATGAGGACGAATTGCGTGCTCTGCGGGAAGCCGTGGCTGAAATCGTCAGCCCGCAGGACGGGCAGGGCGCCCCCGAGACCGACACCGCCGGCGCCTGCCAGCCGCCGATTGACCACGACATCCTGCTGCGCCGGCAACTGGAGGCCCATCGCCAGGCGGTCGAGCAGTGCCCGCAGTACGCCGATCTGCGTTACCGCTACGGTTTGCTGCTGGCCAGCCTGGGCCGCAGCGATGAGGCCCTGGAGCAGTACCGGGCGGCGGTGGCCATTAATCCCAGGTATGTCGAAGCCCTAATCCGCCTGGCCTTGGCTGCCTGGCAGACCGACCGCCTCGAACAATCGCAGACCGCCCTGCAGCGCCTGTGGCAACTTGCGCCGGAGGAATTCCGCAGCCATTACGGCTTTGGCGTGGCCTGGTCCGACCGCGGGCTATGGCCGCTGACCATGCAGACCGTGCGCAGCCGGGCCACGGCCGACAGTGCCGAGGCCATCTACAGTGCCGGCCGCACCGCCCTCATGAACCTTGGAACCAGCGATGGCCGACGTCAGACCTGGATGGCCTCCCTGCAGTTGGTCGACCTCCGTGAGCGCGGCCTGCTACCGGTCCGCTTGCCGTCGTCCGATTGAAATCATTCCGCCCCGCGTCGTCGCCGATTGAGCCCGCGAGCCCCCGCGGACGCAGTCAAATAGAGTCCCAATTGCCAGATGTCCACCACTTCCCGTTGCCCTGAAGGCCACCAGAGCCACTCTCTGCGTGTCTCCGGTGCTACAAGACCAGCAGTTGTGACCCCCCCATCGCCCATTACAAGGGGTTGCTGGCCGGCCGGCGGCGGTCGAAAAAAAACGACCGCCAAGCGGAGAAGACTGGAAAGTTTGGTCCCGAAACCGTATTAATAGAACATATTGCAGAGCCGCATCCGAAAGCAGTGCAAACTCTGTCGCCAAGTCAGGCAGCTGAGACTAGCACTTGAACTGCGGGCGCCATCAATATATAGTAGTTGTGCTGGCATCCGGTGGCAGTGACCGCTGGGTCTGACGGCGGCGGCTCAAGAGCGCTTGCCCCCGTATTCTGTCGCGGCAATTCGGAAAGGTACGCCAAAATGAACAAGACTGTAACTCTGATCAAGTGCAGAAAAGGCTTTACGCTGATCGAGCTGCTGATCGTCATCGTCATCATTGCTATTCTCATTGCTCTGCTGGTGCCAACCTACAACGGCTTCCGCGATAAGATGATGGAGAACGCCTGCGTCAGCAATCTCAAAAGCGTCTACGGCTCGTTGCGGCAGTACGCCAGCAGCAACGGCGGCAACTATCCGCTTATCGATCATTATTACGGCAACAAGTTCTCGGGAACGTTTGTCGGCCCCGGAGTCAACACTACCGTCTGGGACGCCCTGAAACCCATTCAGGTTTTAAAGGAATACGGGGCCAGCGCCAAAACCTTCTTCTGCCCATACCATTCCAGTTATGAGCAGGATCATTGGCAGTATAACAGTTGGGAGTCGCCCATCATCACCACTTCCAGCAGCGGCGGCCAGACAAAAAGGATCGCCCGGGTCGACTTCGGCTACACCTTTTTCATAAATCGCGGCATGCCCTGGGGCGGATCATTCGCCGACGGCCGCCCCTGCGTGCGTAACACCAACCATGGCGACGACTTGCCGCTGGCCGCCGACGACCTGCACTATCGCCAGGGCGATACCTATCGGCCGGGCTCCTGGTGGCATGGCGGCGGACGAGAAGAGGGCGTCTTCAACAGCGACTGTAACACCTTGCTTGGCAATGGCACCGTGGTCAACAAGGACTGGGGTTTCCTGGAAGAGCAGGGGCCGGGCATCAAGGTCGGCTCGGCTTCCGACATGTGGTGGTTCTATCTTGGCCGCGAGAACTATGACAACTGATATTGCACGGGGCGCTGCCAGATCCCACAGGTGGACCATGAAGAATTATCGAATTCGTAAGACAGCCGCGGCCCCTCGGGGCTTTACACTGGTCGAACTGCTGGTCGTCATCGCCATCATCGGCATTCTCATCTCGCTGCTGGTGCCCACTTTCGGCATGATCAATGAGACCCTTGTGCGCACGCAGTGTGCCGGCAACCTGAAGAAGATGCATCTTATATTTAAGGAGTATGCCGCAAGTCATTCGGGCATGCTGCCGCCCATCAGCGGGTCGAACAACATCAATGGCATTCAGCAGCCCGGCGACATGCGGGCCTCGCCGCACAACTGGTACATTCCAGGCAGCAACAACGAGCATACCACCGGCGAACTGCTGAAAAAATATGGTGCCACAGCCGCAACTTTCACCTGCCCGGCCTCTCCGGTATATAAGGATAACGCGCACTATAAGTGGAATAGTTGGAAAATTAAAGACTGGTCCAAGAGCGGTACGAAAAAGCTCTGGACCGACGGTTATGTCTTCTTCATCCGCACCTGGGGCTACAGTTTCAGCAAAAACGGCAACACCAGCCGCCAGCCATATAATTGGGGCGGAAGCTTTGTGGACAGACGGGCTCTGGCGGAGCGCATAAGCGACGACCCGAATCTGCCGATCGTGACCGATGAGCTTCGCTGGAACATGGAAGGTAATCCTTATTACCAAGGCTGGTATCACTTTAAAGATCGCGACGGCGATACTCCCGGCGGTGGCGGCCACACGCTCTTTCTCAGCGGAGCTGTCAATTGGTTCGACTGGGGGCACTTCGATGCCGAGTTGGACGAAGGACTCCAGCCATACTGGTACGGCAATTCCAGTTGGAAAAAATGGCAGTATTTCATTGGCCGATACCCGAAGGGCGTAAAAGACGAGTAAACGGGTAGATCTGCCGCAATAACCATCAAGGGGCTCCTGATGCATCTGTCCAACCGAAGTTCAAAAGCCTTTACTCTGGTCGAACTGCTGGTTGTCATAGCCATTATCGGACTGCTTATAGCCTTGCTTGTGCCAACATTCGGCATGATCAATGAGACCCTTGTGCGCACCCAGTGTGCGGGCAACCTGAACAAATGCCATAAGGTTTTGCAGGAATATGCGGCTAAGTATGCTGCCATGCTGCCGGGGTTCAGCGGCTCAAACCCGATGGAAGTGATTGAGGAGCCTGGCGATATAACCGTGCCAGTGCCGGGGCCGGGCAACCCGCACCTGATGATAGAGGAACTCAAAAAGTGCGGCGCTTCGCCGGATATCTTCTTCTGCCCGGCATCGCCCGATTACGGTTCCGGCAACTCGCACTGGAAAAACTGGGATAACAAAAATTATGCCCGCGACAAGAAGAAGACCGCTCGCACACCAGGCTACGTCTTCTTCATTCGTACTGGCCCGAATCCGGGGCCGGGTGGCAGTTATAAGGACAGGTATTACGCCTCATTCATCGACCGGCGCCCGTTCGCCAAGCTGATCAGTGACGATCCGAAGCTGCCCCTCGGGGCCGATATGCTGCGATTCGACAGCCAGCCCTGGGGCAGCTCGAGGTTCTACAAAGGCTGGCATCACAAGAAGGATAACAGCCTGGACGAACCCGGTGGCGGTGGACACACGCTCTTCCTCAGCGGCGCGGTCCAGTGGGTCGACTGGAACGAGTTTGAAGATGAAATGGAGCAGGAACCGCCGCTTCAGCCCTACTGGAACGGGGCCAGCAGCTGGAGGTGGTACTATTTCGCCCGCCGCTATCCGAGGTGATGTTGTGCCCTTTATCCTTGACCTGGCAGCGGCAGCAGCGATATGATTCCGTGGTTGAGCTTTTCTGATTGCAAGGGCCACCCGGCCAGCGCTGCCATGGTGGCCTTGTAAGCATTATGTTGTTTTGCAGCAAACATTTACAATCGCGGGGGGCGGATGATTAAGCTTCAGGCTCGCGGCAGGTCATGGCCTGGCCGGTGCCGAGCCGTCAGCGCCCTTTTTTGTGGCGCTCCAGCCTGCATTTCAAATGAGTTCCCAAGTTAAGGGAAGGAAGGATTGACGATGGCAAGAAGCCGCAAACGCCTCGGTGAGCATCTAAAAGACTGGGGCATCGTGACCGATGAGCAGATCCACGCGGCACTTGAGATGCAGATGGAAAATGGCCGCAAGATTGGCGACAATCTGGTGGAAATGGGGGCTTGCAGCAGTAACGACGTAACCAAGGCCCTGGCCATCCAGTACGACATGGAGTTCGTCGATCTGGACATCGTCAGCATCAGCCACGATGTCTTCGAACTGATTCCCGAGAACATCATCCGCGAGTACACCGTTCTGCCGCTCTCGCGCGAGAAGAACCGCCTGAAAGTGGCCATTACCGATCCTCTCGATCTGGAGACGATCGACGCTCTGCGATTCCGCCTGAACATGGACGTTGAAACCGCCCTGGCCCCGCGCGATAAGGTGCAGGCGGTCATCAACAGCTATACCGGGCAGATCGAGTCGCAGGAAGTTGACAATATGATGCAGGAGTTCACCGAAAGCCTGATCGAATCGGGCGGAGCCAGCATCGGCGAGGGTGAAATCGAAAGCGACGACGCCCCGATCATCCGCCTGGTGACGCTGATCATCACCGACGCCGTGCGGATGAGGGCCAGCGATATCCACATCGAGCCCATGAGCGACCGCGTACGGGTGCGATACCGCGTTGACGGCAAGTGCGTGCTGCGCGATTCGCCGCCGAAGCGTTTGCAGGGGGCCATCATCAGCCGCATCAAGATTATGGCCGGCATGGCCATTGAAGAGAAGCGCCTGCCACAGGATGGCCGCATCAGGATGAAGCTGGAGAACCAGGACCTGGACTTCCGCGTCAGCAGCCTGCCGGCCTACTACGGCGAAAGCGTGGTCATGCGTATTCTGCGTAAGGAGTCGGTGAAGGTGGGCCTGGCGGCCCTGGGCTTCTCGGGCCAGGACTTCGAGACCTTCCAGCGGATCATCAAGCGACCGAACGGCATGTTCCTGGTAACCGGTCCGACGGGCTCGGGTAAGACGACTACGCTGTACTCGGCGCTCGATGACCTGAACCGCCCCGACCGCAAGATCATCACGGCCGAGGATCCGGTGGAATATAACCTTCCCGGCATCAACCAATGTCAAGTTCGGTCAGCCATCGGTTTGACTTTCCCCTCGATTCTCAGGGCCATGCTTCGTCAGGCCCCGAACATCATTCTGGTGGGCGAGATTCGCGATTTAGAGACGGCTGAGATCGCAGTGCAGGCCGCTTTGACTGGACACTTGGTATTCAGTACACTTCACACCAACGATGCGCCCTCTGCGCTCACCCGTTTGACCGATATGGGCGTTAAACCGTTCCTCGTGGCCTCCAGTGTTCAGGCCGTCATGGCCCAGCGTTTGGCCCGAGTCCTCTGCAGCGAGTGCAAGGAGCCCAATACCGAAGTCGATCTGAACCTGCTGCGGGCCCTTGGCCTGAGCGAAGAGCAGATTGCCAAGAGCACCTTCATGAAGCCGGTTGGCTGCGAAAAGTGTCTGCACACCGGCTACTACGGCCGCCTCGGCATGTTCGAGATCATGGAGATGACCAGCCAGTTGCGGGAGATGGCTTTCGAGGGTAAGTCCCTGGGCGATTTACGTAAAGCCTCGCGGGCACTGGGGATGCGCACGCTGCTCGAAGACGGTTTGAGCAAAGCCATGGCCGGTGTCATAGGTCTGGACGAGGTTATCAGCCATGCCGCCAAAGAGATCAGCATGGCCCACCTGAGTGCCGGCAGCTAGCATGACCGCAGCCCAAGTTGGGTGCCTGCCGCCAGTGGGACGGATCGTCTGATCGTCGATGGTTGCCGGAACGGGCCCTGCGGCGGGCTTGGCGACAAAAAAGGTCCGCATTGTGCGGCCGGTCGGCCCGAGGCGAATTGGTAAGCTTATGTTTGTGCAGTGGTTGCCGCAACGGCGGCATTTTTCTACAATTCCGGTAATACGACCCGGAAATCGGGGATGAGGTCCAAAGATCATGAGCCAGAATGGTGCAACAACGCTTCAAATTGATAAACTGCTGCAGGCGGTTATCTCGAATAACGCCTCCGATTTGCATATTCACGTCGGCCGGCAGCCCACGCTCCGCCTGCACGGTCGGTTGCGGGCCCTGGATACCAAGGTGCTGACGAGCGAAGATACAGCCGGGCTGATGAAGAGCATCACTCCGCAGCGCTACCAGCAGGAGATTGAAGAAGACGGTTCGGCCGACTTTGGCTTCAGTTTCGGCGATAAGGCCCGCTTCCGCGTGGCCATCTTCAAGCAGCGCGGCAATGTCAGCCTGGTCTTGCGGCAGATTCCGACCAAGCTTATGACCTTCGAAGAGCTTGGCCTGCCGCCCATCGTCAAGACTCTGGTCAATCGCCCTCGCGGCATATTCCTGGTGACCGGTCCGACCGGTTCCGGTAAGACGACCACCCTGGCCTCGATGATCAACTTCATCAACGAGCACCTCGACCGCCACATTGTGACGGTTGAAGACCCCATTGAATACTACCATCCGCACAAGAAGTCGATGGTCAATCAGCGCGAGGTGGGTATTGATGTGCCGAGCTTCGCCGAGGCTCTTCGCCGCGTGCTGCGTGCTGACCCGGACGTGGTCATGGTCGGCGAGCTTCGCGACCTGGAGACCATGGCGGCAGCCATCCGGGCGGCCGAGACGGGCCACCTTGTTTTCGGCACCCTGCACACCACCAGCGCTCTTGGCACCATCAACCGTATTGTTGACAGCTTCCCGGCCGATCAGCAGGAGATGATCCGCGTGCAGTTGGCCGGTACCCTGCTGGCCGTACTCAGCCAGCAGTTGTGCCCGCGTTGCGACATGCCGGGCCGGGTGGCCGCTTACGAGTTCCTGATGTGCACGCCGGCCACCAGCAACCTGATCCGCAAGAACGAGACTTTCCGCATCGAGTCGATCATCCAGACGGGCCGCAAGTTCGGCATGCAGTTGCTGGATGAGTCGCTGCTGGGGCTGTACCACAAGGGTATTGTCGATGGCGAGACGATGCTGGAGAAGGCCAACCGTCCGGGCGATCTGCTTGATAAGCTGTCGCCGGAAGAACAGAGCAAGATTACGGCTCCGGACGCCCTGGTGGCCTCCAGCAGCAGCGAATAGACCTGGAGTTTGGCACCGTGCAGAGCGGGCTTCTGCCCGGGGCGCCCCTGGCGAGCAGGCCATGGGCCAACGTTGAACGTAGAACGCAAGTACGAGAGAGCATGCCCCGGCGGAGAGGTTTCTGGCAGTCGGGAAGAACCATAGGAGGCGTTAATGAGCCAGCTTGAGAACACCGGTGTCGTCAGCGGGCAGAAGTCGCGGGGCCGCAAGCTTATCGGCGAGATTCTGGTCGAACTGGGATCGGTGACCGAGGACCAGGTCCGCGAGGCGCTGGAAATCAAGCGTCGCAAGGGTGGTGCCACAGGTGCGGTTCTGGTCGAACTGGGCTACTGTGCCGAGAGCGATATCTCGATGGCCCTGGCCGTGCAGAGCGGCATGCGCGTGGTCAACATCGACGAGCTGGAAATCAGCCCGGAAGTAATCAGCAAGATCGACGGTCTTACGGCCCGCACCTATCGCATTGTTCCTGTTGCCTTCAAGAACGGACGCCTGACAGTTGCCATGGGCGACCCGGAGAACTTCCGCACGCTGGACGACCTTCACTTCCTGCTGGGTATGGAGATTGATGGCGCTGTGGCCGACCCGGCCGGAATTCAGCGGGCCATGGACAAGTATTACAAGGAGGGCGGCGGCTCGATTGAAGATGTAATGGACGAGCTGGAAGACCTCAACGCCACGTTCTTCAACCCGGAGAACGAAGCGGCCATGGCCTTCGACCTGAACGACCTTCAGGCCATGAGCGATTCGCAGCCGGTCAAAAAGCTGCTGAACCTGGTGCTGCTGCAGGCCATTCGCGACAAGGCCTCGGACATCCACTTCGAGCCGTTCGAGGACGAGTTCAAGATGCGTTATCGCATCGACGGCGTGCTTTACGAGATGGTTCCTCCGCCTCGTCACATTGCCATGGCCGTTGCCAGCCGCATCAAGGTTATGGCCAATCTTGATATTGCCGAGCGCCGCTTGCCGCAGGACGGTCGTATCGAACTGAACGTTGGCGGCAACCCGGTCGACCTTCGCGTCTCGGTTCTGCCGACCGTTTTCGGCGAAAGCGTCGTAATGCGTGTTCTGGACCGCGGCCAGGTATCGCTGGATTTGGCCAAGGTAGGTATGCGTGATGACGAGATGGCCAACTTCCGCGAAATTCTCAACCTGCCAAACGGCATCGTCATCGTTACCGGTCCGACCGGTTCCGGCAAGACTACGACGCTCTACTCTGCTCTTCGCGAAATCAACAAGCCGGAGACCAAGATCATCACCACCGAGGATCCGGTGGAATACGATATTGACGGCCTGGTGCAGGTGCAGATCAACAGCGACATCGGGCTGACCTTCGCCAGTTGCCTGCGAAGCATTCTGCGTCAGGACCCCGACACGATTCTGGTTGGCGAGATGCGCGACCTGGAGACGGCCGAAATTGCCATTCATGCCAGTCTCACGGGCCACCTTGTCTTCTCGACTCTGCACACTAACGATGCTCCGACGGCTGTCACCCGTATGCTCGACATGGGCATCGAGCCGTTCCTGCTGACGGCCACGCTGGAGGCCATTCTGGCCCAGCGACTGGTGCGTCGCATCTGCACCAACTGCCGGGCCGAGTTCCAGCCGACCGAAGAGATGCTGATGGAACTGAGCCTGACGCCGGACGATGTTCGCGGTCGCACCTTCTTCTATGGTCGCGGTTGCGATCAGTGCAACAACACCGGCTATCGCGGCCGTACGGCTATTTTCGAGCTGATCCGCCTGGACGACGAGCTGCGCGAACTTATACGCACCAGCGCCAGCAGCAACGTGCTGAGAAACGAGGCCAAGCGTCGCGGCATGCGTAGTCTGCGCGAGAGCGGCCTGATGAGCATTTATGACGGCGTCACGACCATCGAAGAGGTGGTACGCGAGACGATCATGGAGAATTAGTATCGACCATCGGCAGGGCCAATGGTTTGCAGCACCTGGCAACCGAGATTATTGCAGAGAGGCAGCCGGGGCAAAGCGGAATTGAGCATGATCATGAACTGGTTAGCCACCCGTTCATGGCGCGGCAGAAATGGTGGTCTGCATCGACCGCCCCTTAGAAGGAGAGGCACCCATGCCAGTTTATCAGTATGAAGCGATGACCGCCCAGGGTCAGGAGATCAAGGACGAGATCGAAGCTTCGAGCCAGGAAGAAGCGGTTCAGAAGATTCGGGCCAAGAATTACTACCCGACGCAGATACGCGAACGCAGCGGGGGTGGCAAAGGCTCCAAGGGCAAAAAGGCTGCCGCCAATGCCGAGACCAAGAGCGGCAAAACGCTGGCCTTCGGTGGTGTATCGCTGAAGAACCTGACCATGTTCACCCGCCAGCTCAGCACGCTGCAGGATGCCGGCATGCCCATTCTGCGCAGCCTCCGCATTCTGCACGGGCAGCAGAAGCCGGGCGTGCTGAAGAACGCCCTGATGGACGTTATCGAAGACGTCGAGGCCGGCTCCACACTGTCGGAAGCCATGGCCAAGCACCCCAAGGTCTTCAACCGCCTGTACGTGAATATTGTCCGGGCCGGTGAGGCCGGCGGTGTGCTGGACAGCATTCTGATGCGTCTGGCCGAGTTCCAGGAAAAGTCGGTCGCTCTGAGCCGCAAGGTCAAGAGCGCCATGATTTACCCGTCGGTGGTCGTCGGCGTGGCGGTGACCATCGTCATCGCTATCATGGTCCTGATCATTCCGAAGTTCAAAGAAATCTTCGCCGACTTCAATACCGAGCTTCCCGGTCCGACCCAGATGCTCATCTCCTTCAGCGAGTTGGTCATCAACTACTGGTACTTCATTCCCATCGTGCCGGCCGTTATCTACCTGAGCGTCAAGTTGCTGAAGATGAGCGATCAGGGCAGATACATACTGGATAAGGCCAAGCTGCAGGTGCCGATTCTCGGCTCCATCGTCAACCGCAGTGCCGTCAGCCGTTTCGCCCGTACGCTGGGCACGCTGATTACCTCCGGCGTACCGATTCTGGAGGCCCTGAAGATTACCCGCGAGACGGTGGGCAACGAGGTCATCGCCCGGGCCCTGGCCAAGGTGCACGACAGTATCCGCGAGGGTGAGAGCATTGCCGGCCCGCTGAAGCAGAGCGGGGTGGTGGATGCCATCGTGGTCAATATGGTTGACGTTGGTGAAGAGACCGGCGACCTGGACAAGATGCTGGTCAAGATTTCCGACAACTACGACGAAGAGACCGATGCCCTGGTGGGCGGCCTGGTGGCGGCCCTCGAGCCTGTAATGGTGGTTGTGCTGGGCGTTATCGTCGGTGGTATTGTTATCGCTCTGTTCATGCCGCTGGTCACGCTGATCCAGTCGGCCCAGGGCCAGAAGTAAGTTGCTTTGGATTTATCGGCTTGCGGCCGTTGCAGATGTGGCGGCCGCAAGTCAGAGTTTTTCGCTGCGGGAGTCAGGAAGGGAGTCAGCTATGGGTTCCGATAAGAAGCGCCACGCAACAAAAGCTTTCACGTTGCTCGAACTGCTGCTGGTAATCAGCATTATTGCCATTCTTATCGTCATCCTTGTTCCGGCACTGATCAATCGCAGCAAGGATGCGGTTGCCGCAAACTCGGTCATCAACAGTCTCCGAATATCTCTGGAATCGTATTATGACGTTTATAAAGCCTATCCGCCGAGCCAGATTCCCAGCGATTATCCCAACAGCGGCGGCGTTACCAGCGGGGCCGAATGCCTGTATTACTTCCTGCATGGCCCACAGGGCAATGGCTGGGGCCCGACGCCTGATGCCGGCAACGTTCTGGGTACCATATGGGATCCGCCTGCCGGTGTCCGCGACGACTGGCTGTCGCAGGATAAGGCGAAACCCCGCTACTACGTTGACGGCCTTGGCGACGTGGGCAAGCCGATCCTGTATTACCGGTCGGACTTCGACTATAACAAATCGTGGCGAGCCATTTACAACAAGACGCACAACGAGAAATATTGGACTCCGCAGGATGCCGAGTGGTATGCCATGATCAAGGATCCGGATGCAGTTAATTCGCCTTACAACCCGCGTAGTTATCTGCTGATCGCCCCCGGCAACGATGGCGAGTATGGCTTCCAGGAAGGTTCGCAAAGCACTGACGACATAACGAACTTCCGCTCGCAGCGCTAAACAGGTCTGCTTGACTGTGAAGGGAGAACTGATGACTGGCAAACGAGGTTTCACACTTATCGAACTGCTGCTGGTGCTGATGATTATCGGCGTGCTGATGGCCCTGCTGGTACCGGTGCTGCCGCGTATTCTGGCCGGCAACCAGGAGAAGCAGTCGCGGATGTTCCTGTCGCAGTTGAGCACGGGGCTGGATAATTACAAGCTGGTCTGGAAGAGCTATCCGCCGGACTACCTGGCACACGCTACACAGGACGCGCGCGGGTACGATTGCGGCGGCAGGAGCCTGGTGCTGGCCCTGCAGGGCCCTGAAGGCACGGGTTGGAGTCGTCAGAAGCACAAGGTGGACCGCGACATGGCCCCGTTTTTCGAGTCGCTCCGCGATGCCCGGCAGGCCACCAAGCGCGACCGCCAGGTATTTGTCGATAGTTTTGGCGGCCCCATACTGTATTACTCCGCTCGTATGTATATTGCCGCTACGCTCAGCAATAAATACTACGACAACCGCTACCAATACAGAGTTGCCCGCGACGACTGGTATCAGCAGAAGGATGATGACGGCACCGCTCTTGGGGATGGCGGAGCCAACGAACATTGGAAGAAGAAGTTGACGCTGAAGAGAGAGTACGTTCAGGGCAAGCTGGTTGAGGTGCCGCACAACCAGAACACCTACATTCTGTGGACTCCGGGAGCCGACAGACGATTCGGCTACCTGACGTATCGGGATTCGGACAAGAAGTTCATCTGGGACCTCAAAGGCGTCTGCGACGACATCACTAACTTCAACGAGAAGCAGTAGCTGGTAACGTAAAAAAAGTTTGACCGTTGTGCTTGCAGATTTGCTGCTACGGGAGTTGGAGGCGTAACCATGCAACATCGAAAAATGGACGGTAAGCCAGGTGTGGCCATCGCTTCGGTGCGAAGCAGGCCGGGCTTTACGCTTATCGAACTGCTGCTGGTGCTGATGATTATCGGCGTGCTGATGGCCCTGCTGGTGCCGGTTCTGCCGCGTATTCTGGCCGGCAACCAGGAAAAGCAGTCCCGAATGTTCGTCTCGCAGTTGAGCACGGGGCTGGAGAATTACAGGATGGTGTGGGGCAGCTATCCATCGGACAATATGATTGAGAACCCTCATCAACTCGATGGTGGCGGCATGAGCCTGCTGCTGGCCCTGCAGGGTCCGCAAGGCACGGGCTGGAGTCGGGTAAAGCACAAGGTGGACCGCGACGTAGCCCCATTTTTCGAGTCGCTTCGCGATGCCCGGCAGGCCACCAAGCGCGACCGCCAGGTATTTGTCGACAGTTTTGGCGGCCCTGTTCTTTACTACTCAGCCAAAATGGACAAGATGGCGACGCTGACTGAGAAGTACGACAATAACCGCTATCGCTTCTCGGTGGGCAGGGACGACTGGTACCAGCAGAAGGATGATGATGGTACTGCTCTTGGCGACGATGGATCCCGCGTTCATTGGAAGCAGAAGCTGACGCAGAAGAGGGAATACGTTCAGGGCAAGCTGGTTGAGGTGCCATTCAACCTGACCAGTTATTTGCTTTGGACTCCGGGAGCCGACCGGCGATTCGGCTACCTGACGTATCGGGATTCGGACAAGAAATTCATCTGGGATCTCAAAGGCGTCTGCGACGACATCACTAACTTCAACGAGAAGCAGTAAGTTTATTGCTGAAAAGTGTGCTCAGTTGCGGGACCTGTGGGTTTATTGCTACAGCAGTTGGAGGTGGAACAATGAGACACCAGAAAATGATCGGTAAGCCGGGTGCGGCCATCGCTTTGCGGCAAAACAGGCGTGGCTTTACCTTGCTGGAGATGATTATGGTCATTGGGACCATAGCCTTCCTGATGGCTTTCCTTGCCGTCATGACCGGCCGGGCGCAGCGTCAGTCGAGCATCAGGGCCACCGAAGAGGTTATCAAGCAGGTCGAGATGGCCCTGCAGAATTATTACGATACCTTCGGCAAGTACCCGGCCAAGGCCGATGATCCTCCGGAGTTGTACAAAGCGCTGGTCGATTCGAAAATGATTCAGCCGGCCTCCCTGGCGGTTGACAAGAATAATGATGGCGAACCAATGCTTGTCGACGCTTGGCGGGGACCAATCCGGGTGGTTGTCTTCCCGGACAACAAGGACGAACTGTGGAACATCAATGGCGGCCAGCCGATGGTGTTTTCAACCGGCCCGGACCGCAACGGCTGGAACAATGGCAAGGATTTCAAAAACGTTTCGGCGGCCATGATGCGGAAGATGATCGTGAAGCCCGGCTCGGGCGCCAATCGCGATAACCTCACTAACTTCCGCGATATTACCAAGGACGGCAAGCCGCTGGAATTCTAGCATCGCAAGGTACCCTGTTGACAGGGTCGGGAGTGACGAGACATGAACGCCAGATATAAAGCTTTTACGATGGTCGAGCTGCTGGTCACTATTGCGGTGATTCTGCTGGTCTCGGCAATGCTGATTCCGTTCCTCGGTGGCCTTGGAGCCGATCAGGCCGAATCGGCCGCCAACCAGTTTCAGGGTTATCTCTCGGCCACCAGGGCCCGGGCCATTGCTTCGCGCCGAGACACCGCACTGTTTGTCGTGCCGCCCAGCGATTACATTAATTCGACCCGGCTCATAATGTTCCAGTTGAAGGAGAAGGCCGGCGATGGCAAGCAGGCCAAAGACTGGCAGATTCTGCCCGGAAGCTACGGTATGGAAATGCCGGAAAACGTGATAATCACCAACGCCAATCAGGAAGATCTATTCTACATCTGGTTCAACAGCCGCGGGGCCTTGTCGGACGAGTGCGACAACAAGAATATGAGCATCCGCATTGGGCCGCGAACGACCGAGATGAAGATGCCCACCATACAGTACGGCGTTGGCCGCAATGGCAGTCTGCTCAGGTTCAACAGCAAGCCAAACTACGTTGACGAATAGCCCGCAAGGGTTTTTGGGCCGCGGCGGCGCGTGATGCAGGGCCAGTCGCCGCGAGTCGTAGGGGGAGGCGGAATCTGTGACCACCGGGGGCGGCGGGATGTGTTCAGTCGGCCGTGGCGCGACGGATCTCCTGGAGCATTCGCTCGAGCAGCTGATCCTCCGGCACCTTTTCCCCAGCCTGGCCCCGACGGAAGATGACGCCGAAGCCTTTGCCGGCGGCAACGCCGAGATCGACCTCGCGAGCCTCGCCCGGACCGTTCACCACGCAGCCCATCACGGCTACCCGCAGCGGGCGGCGGATGTCTCGCGTGGCCGCGTAAACACGTTCGGCCAGAGAGGTCAGGTCGACCTGGCAGCGCCCGCAGGTAGGGCAACTTATTACTTCGACGCCCGAGAGCGGTCGCAGGTGCAGAACTTCGAGCAATCGTCGGCCAATCTGCACCTCGATCAGCGGATCATCGGTAATGCTCACTCGCAGGGTGTCGCCGATGCCTTCGCTCAGGAGCGTGCCGAGGCCGGCCGCGCTTTTCAGTACGGCCTCTTCGCGGGGGCCGGCCGCCGTTATGCCCAGGTGCAGCGGGTAATCGCAGATGCGGGCAATGCGGCGATAGGCCTCGATTGTCGTGGGCACGTCGCTGGCTTTAAGCGACAGCACCACGTTGTGGAAATTGACCGACTCGGTCAGCCGCAAGTAAGCCGTCACGGCATCGACCATGCGGTCGGCAATTTCCTGCGGAGTATGCGGGCGGCCGGCAGGCAGGTCTCGCGGCATTACGCTGCCTGAGTTGACGCCGATGCGAATGGCCACCCCGCGGTCGGAGGCGGCAGCCAGCACGCGGCGAAGGTCGTCGGTCATGGCTGTGTTGCCCGGATTCAGTCGCACCTTGTCAACGCCGGCCTCTATGGCGGCAAGGGCGATGGTGGCGTTGAAGTGTATATCGGCCACCAGCGGCACGCGGGTCTGCCGGCGGACCTCGGCCAGGGCTGCAGCGGCGGCCACGGTTGGCACGGCCAGGCGAACGATTTCGGCTCCGGCCTCGGCCAAAGCCTCGATCTGCCGCACGCTGGCTGCAACATCGGTGACAGGCGCGGTGGTCATGGTCTGGACGGCCACCGAATTGTTGCCGCCAATGGCCATGTTTCCGATTTGCACGGTGCGGCTCTTTCGCCGCTCGGTTGAGTAGTTGTTCTGGTTCATAGCTCGGCATTATGTGGTCGGCGACCGAAAACGTCAAGCGGTGGCCACAGGGTTTGATTTTTCTGTTACGCGCATTCCCTCGGTGCGCATTGTTCGTCGGGACTTGCAGGCCGAAGTCTGCATCAAGCGAAAGGACACGCTCATGAGGGACCGCAGAGCCAGAAAAGATGGGCAGACGCCAGTGTCGCAGCACACGGTTCAAGGCGGGCAATTGACTGTCGATTTCACCAGTTGCTGCTGCTATAATCATTTAGCTGGCGAAAACGCCTTCAGTGCCCAAGTAGTGAAATCAGGAAAGGTTACCACGATGTTGAGAAATAAGAACGCAGCTTTTACGCTGATCGAACTGTTGCTGGTGGTTGCCATTATCGCCGTGCTGATGACCATGCTGCTGCCAGCCATAAGCGCCGTGCAGCAAGCCGGCATGAGCAAGGAAACCGAAACCCGCATTGCCATTATTTCGGCTGCCATTGACCAGTATGCCAACACCTACGATGGTATCTATCCGCCCAGCAACCGGAGCGAAACCTGGAACTACCCTCGGGCGGTAATACCGGCTTCTGAAGACAGGATTCCGTGGTTCAATCCGAACCATGTGGGGCCGAGCTACTCAACAAACCATGGTCATTCGTTGCTGACATATTTCCTGATGGGGCCCAGCAACTACGGTTGGCTGATGGATACGCACGGCGTCAAGCGGGAATGGGTGCCGCCGGAGACTCTGCAAAAGTATCTGACTGAACCGACAATCGTCGGAAGGGCTGCAACAAGCAGTTCGCCTAAGCTGACCGATTCCAGCTTCGCTTATTACGGCTTTGCCGATGCCTGGGGTCCGGATGGCACCAGATACAACCTGGTTGGCGCCTTCCAGTACAGCCTTAAGAATCCGCGCACCGGCGGCTATCAGACTTACGACATGTATCATGGATACTACTGGGGCGGTTGCCGCGGCTACGAGGGTGGCGATGGCTCCGGCGGCCATATGGACCGGGTCTTCAAGAACATCGGCTCGGCCAAGTACGTGCTGGTAAGCGCTGGCCCCGACCGCAAGTTCGGCTTCTACAGGTTCGACCCGTCACAGAACCGCGTACGGGCCGATTCCGAACTTGGCACCAGCGACGACATCGCCAACATCCCGATTGACTGATGTTGGGGCCGCAAACTGGCGGCCTTGCTCGTGTTGGTTTCTTATCCTTAACCTACTGTCCCTCAGCCGGAGCCACTATGGCAATAGGCAAACGGAGTCTGCTGCCTCGGTCGATGCTGACGATGGCGCTGATAGTCTGCCTGGCTATTGTTGGCAGCGGCTTGGCCGTTAAGCCGTGTGCGGCGGGGCAGGATTCCCCGGTTAAGGCCTCCGCAGGCGGTGGTGCTATCCGACAGGATGCCGCCGAAGACGGTCCGCCTGCCGCAGTGCCGTCGGCAAAAGAGGTCTCCGTTGCTCCGTCCGCAGAGCTGGTCGCCCCTGCCGAAACAATGTCGGCTGAGGACGAAGCACGACTTCAGCGGCAACGGGCGGCGGAACGGGCCACGGCCGAAGCGTTTGGCCTTCTGTACGCCCGTATGGATTCGCTGCAGGTATCGGCCGAGCAGAGTGTCGGCGAGTTGCTTGCCGACAGGCCGCAATTGCGGGCTATGCTCTACGACCAGCTTAGGCGGCGAGCCCGGCGAAGCGAAGCTCAATTCTACAGTAACGGTTCGGTAGTGGTGCAGATTCGCCTGCCGATGCACGAAGCCGTCGCCTCGCTCGAGCAGGCGGTGGAACGCCTGCGTCCGGTGCAGAACGACTTGCCCAAGGTGGCCGATTTCCAGCAGATTCTCGTTTATACCAACCGGCAGGCCATCTGGGGATATGGCCGGGAGCCGCTGGTAGCCCACGGTTCTCCCATCGATAACCCGCCTCCGGGGTGGGAACACATCAGCGTTTTCAACCGGCTGCAGTCTCGTCGACAGGCCATCGACAGCGCCTATAGTCAGTTGCTGGTGCAGATGCGGACCTTGCGTCTGTCGCCCAGCAGGCGGGTCAGCCAATTCCTCGATGCCGATGCCCGCGTGGCAACTGGCGTGCGGCTATTCATCAACAGCTATCCGACGACTGGCCCCGTGGATTATCTGCCCGAGCGACTGTGCCAGGCAACGGTCGAAATTCCGGTTGCTCACCTGGTGGACGAGCTGAAAGCCTTGTCGGTCGCGTACGATCTGTCGGATGAATATCCCGCTGACCGGTTTATAAATATCCGCGCCGATCTGCACGAGACGGTTCTAAGGGCTACGGGCGTGGCCGTGCCCACGGCAGCTGCGCCCGGTGCGGCTGCGATAGATGAAAAAGTGATGGTGGCTTCGGCCAAGGTGGCGGTTTCGGACGAGGTGCCTGATGCCGACCAGGCCCGCCTGCTGGCCGAGCAGAGCGCCCTGTCGGTAATTGTCGAAGGGCTTCGCAACAAGATTCTGGAGCTTCCGATACCAGGGAGCGACATGCAACTGGAAGACTACATTCTGAAGAATTCCGCCGCCGCCGACGACGTTGACAAGCTGTTGGCGAACGTCCGTCTGACGGAATCGGATCGCTCAGCCGCCGAGCTTGTTTCGGTCACCGGCGAAATACCGATTCAGCACCTGGACGATCTGCTGGAACATTACGGCCGGCAGAATCTGGCCGCCAGGGACGATGGTCAATGAGGTAGTTGAGTTGCTCTGGCCGGCCGTCTGCGTCTCGGGCGCCGGCAGCCGTAAGCATAGCAGAGGCGGGCCCGAAGCCTGCAACCAGCCCAACCGTCATCGGCTCATCCGTCGGCTTGACGCCGCATCAGCATTGAAGTCAGGCGGACCAGCGCAATGGGCAGCAACCAGAGGAGCCCCCAGGCCGATTGCCAGGCCACCGATACCGCAACGGCATTCACCACCGACAGCCCCAGCAGCAGGTTCATTATCCAGAAGTCAACCTTCCGGCCGCCCAGCGTCGTTCGCCCGCTCTTCTTCTCCCACTGACTTATTGCGCTGGCAATGGCCGTCACCAGGCCCAGCCCTATCAGCCATGCGGCAGCCACGGCGGGTGCTTGCCAGATGACGCATTCGGCAATGCTGGAAGGCTGACCGATGCCGGCAATGGCTGCATATCCGATAAGACCGTTAAGCATACGGCAGAGACTCATGCTGACCACCGCAGATGGCGGCCAGCGCTTGGCGGCCAGATCGTAAATCGCAATGCAGCCCAGCGTGGCCAGAGCCAGGAACTGGGCCTGAAGTGGCAGAAAGGCGGCGGCCATCAGGGCGATGCCGAAAAGCACCACTACCGTGCCCGTGGCCACACCGAGCGGCAATTGACCCTGCACCAGCGGACGCTGACGCCCGGCGGCCCGGTCATCGCGAAGGTCGGCCAGGTCATTCAGGCCCATGCCCAGCAGATACAGGGCGGCCGAGACTATAGCCACGGCCAGCAACATTGCCCATTGCGAGGCCAATGCTTCGGGCAGGGCGGCCAGTGTACCCTCGAGTGATGCCGACGGGTCGGATTCCGCCAGAGCGCCCCGCGTGGCGGCAATGCCTATGGCTGCACCGGCCAGGCTGTCGCCAATGGCAGTCCAGACCAGTGGCAGGCGGATGAAACGCATTATGGCAGCAATGGTCTTCATAACCTTCGAGTATAACGAAACGTTGGCCGCAGGTCAGCACCAGATTATTTGTCTGTCCGGGTCAGCGGTCCATTGTGGAAAGCCGGATGTTTTGCCAATTTGGCCACCTCTTTGCAATTGGCAAGGGCGGTGGGCGGCCTTACAATAACGAGCTTTCAGCAGATTGTGACTGAGGCGGTGATGGCTGAAGCTGCTGCAGTCGCCGCGATTTTTGTTTCTCGGGAGAACAGGCCGAATGATTGTAACCATTGATGGCCCGGCAGCCAGTGGCAAGTCGACCGCCGCCCGGCTGTTGGCTCAGCGGCTCGGAGTATCGTATCTTGACACCGGCGCCATGTATCGGGCGGTAACCTGGGCGGCTATGGATCGGGGCATTCCCTTGGATCACGAGGCCTCGCTTGCCGACCTGGCCCGGGAGCTGCGCATCGACCTGGAGCCGCGGCCCGAGGGCATTCGGGTGCTGGTGAATGGGCGCGACGTGTCGGCCGAGGTGCGTGCCAACGAGGTCAGTCGCAATGCACGCCATGCGGCTTCGAATGGCTTGGTCCGGGCGCACCTGGTGGCCAGCCAGCAGCGCATCGGCCGGCAGTGGGGCAGCCTGGTAACCGAGGGTCGCGACCAGGGCACGGTTGTTTTTCCGGCGGCGGAGGTCAAGTTCTATCTCGATGCCGCCGATGACGTGCGGGCCGAACGCCGACGTCAGGAGCTTGCTGCAAAAGGGCAGGATGTGCCCCTGGAGGAGATATTGCAGGATTTGCAGCGGCGCGACGCCAGCGACCGCAACCGGCAGGTGGGCCCGCTGCGTGTGCCCGATGACGCCGAGGTGATCGACACTTCGGGGCTGACGATTGAAGAGATGGTTGAACTTCTGGCCGAGCTCGTGGCCAGTCGCATGAGAGAATCATGAAAGAAAAAATATCCCGAGCCTGGTACGGCTTGCTGCAATTCATGTCGCAGATGCTTTACATCGTGCTGACCCAGGGCAGGGCGTATCATTGTGATCGAGTACCAACCCATGGCGGTGTGCTGGTAATCTCGAACCACCAGAGCTATTTCGACCCGATACTTGTAGCCCTGCCGATTTGCCGGCCGTTCAACCCCATGGCCCGCGACACGCTCTTCCGCAACCCTCTGTTCGGGGCGCTTATTCGTTCACTGTATGCCTTTCCGGTGCGCCGCGGCAGTGCCGACATGACAGCCGTCAAGGAGGCCATCCGCCGCCTGCGTCAGAATAGAATTGTTCTGATGTTCCCCGAAGGCACGCGCACCCGCGATGGTTCCATTCTGCCTCTGCAGCCGGGGGTCGTGCTGATTGCTCAGCGGGCGGGTGTGCCGATTCTGCCGGCGGTCATAGACGGTGCATTCGAGTCGTGGCCGCGGCGCAGCCTGCTGCCCAGCCCGCACCCGATAAGCGTGATCTATGGTCAGCCCATCAGCAACGATGAGCTCAAGAAGGCCGATCCGCAAGAGGTTATCCAGCGGCTGCATAAGGAGATGGTAGCATTGCAGTCCGAGGTGCGACAATACAGGAAGAAGAGCGTGGCCGCCACCGGCAGCCTTCTTCAAAAGCGGAGCGTGTCACAATGATAGAGAGAGACGGGCGACGGACAATTGAGATTGCCGAGAGCAGCGGGTTCTGCTTTGGCGTTCGACGTGCAATCGAACTGGCCGAACGAACGCTGGCGCAGGGCGGGGCGGTATACAGTCTTGGTCCTGTGATTCATAATCCGCAGGAGACGGCCCGATTGGAGGGGCTGGGCCTGAAGGTGATCGAGAGCATTGATGAGGCCCAGGCGGGCGGGGTTCTGGTTATCCGCAGCCATGGCATCAGCCCCGAGACGGCCGATGCTGCCCGGGCCAAGGGGCTTACGCTGGTCGATGCCACCTGCCCGCTGGTCAAGAGGGCTCAGAAGCTGGCCCAGAAGCTGCATACGGAGGATTACCGCGTGGCCATCATCGGCGACAGTAATCATCCGGAGGTGGTGGCCATTCTGGGGCACGCCCCCGGGGCCGCGGTAGTTGGCGGCGAGGGCGACCTGGGGCCGCTGATGTCGGCCGAGAGGCTGGGCGTGGTAAGCCAGACGACCGAATCGCCGGAGCGTTTTCGCACTCTCACCGCTCGTCTTGCTCAGGGCTTCTGCGGCCATGAGTTGCGGATTTTCCACACCATCTGCAGCGCCACCATGGATCGGCAGGCAGCGGCCATGGAACTTGCCGGCCGTGTTGAGGTAATGTTTGTGCTGGGCGGGCGCAACAGCGCCAACACTCGGCAGCTGGCCAGATTGTGCAGCGAGATGGGCGTCAAAACTCATCATCTGGAGACGGCCGACGAGTTGCAGGCCGATATGCTCGGAGAGCATGTGCGTGTGGGCGTGACGGCCGGGGCCAGCACTCCGCAATGGCTGGTCAGCGAATTTCTGGATCGCATAAAAAAGCTCGACCAACCGTCATAGGCGCGGTATAATGTTAATCTTTCGCTATTGGTAAAATCGGAGGCAGGGCCTCCGGCCGTAGCGGAGTTCTTTTTTCCCAAGGCAGCGGTTCGAGTGGTCCCGGGAGGTCCGGGGCAGAAAACCAGCTCTCGGCCGCCGTAAAGAAAGGGTCTCATTTCATGGCGCGTGCAAACATTTTTCGTGAGTACAACCTGCGGGATACCGACATTGAGCAGGCGGTCGACCAGATTCTGGCCGAGGCTACAGAGACGACTGATCTCGAAGAGGTGTACGAGAAAAGCGTAAAGAATTTTGAAGTTGGCAGCATCCTGACCGGCAAGATCGTCAATATCTTTGGTGACACCATTGTGGTCGATATCGGCTACAAGAGCGAAGGCACCATCGAGAAGGGCGAGTTTGACAGCCCCGAAGAGGTCGAAGTCGGCAAAGAGGTCGAGGTACTGCTGGAGACGGTTGATACCGAGAGCGGCCAGATTGGTCTCTCGAAGCGCAAGGCCGACCGCATTCGCGGCTGGGAACGAATTATCAATACGCACAAGGAAGGCGACGTTGTTGAAGGTCGCGTGATGCGCAAGATCAAGGGCGGTCTGCTGGTCGATATCGGCGTGCCGGTCTTTTTGCCGGCCAGCCAGGTCGACATCCGCCGCCCGGGCGACATTGCCGACTTCATCGGCCGCCAGATTCGCTGCAAGATTCTGAAGATTGACGAAGCCCGTCGCAACATCGTCGTCAGCCGCCGCAAGCTGATCGAAGAGCAGCGCGAAGAGGCCAAGAAGAAGCTGCTGGGCGAGATAGAGGTTGGCGAACTGCGCCGCGGCGTGGTCAAGAACATCGCCGACTTCGGCGCCTTTGTGGACCTTGGCGGCATCGATGGTCTGCTGCACATTACCGACATGAGTTGGAGCCGCATCGGACATCCGAGCGAAATCGTGCGGATTGACCAGGAACTCGAGGTCGTGGTGCTGAGCGTTGACCGCGACAAGGAGAAGATCGCTCTTGGTCTGAAGCAGAAGGAAGCCAGCCCGTGGGAGGACGTCGAAGAGAAGTATCCCATCGGTTCGAAGGTCAAGGGTACGGTGGTCAACATCGTCAACTACGGTGCCTTCGTCAAGCTGGAAGAGGGTATCGAGGGCCTGGTGCACATCAGCGAGATGTCCTGGACCAAGCGCATCAACCACCCGAGCGAAATGCTCAACGTGGGCGACGAGGTCGAGGTTGTCGTGCTGGACATCAACAAGAAGAAGCAGGAGATCAGCCTTGGTGTCAAGCAGACCGAGGTCAACCCCTGGACACTGGTCAAAGAAAAGTACCCGCCCGGCACCATCGTGGAAGGTACGGTCCGCAATCTGACCAACTACGGCGCCTTCATCGAGATCGAAGAAGGCATCGACGGCCTGCTGCACGTGAGCGACATTTCCTGGACCAAGAAGGTCAGCCACCCGAACGAGTTGCTGAAGAAGGGTGACAAGGTCCGGGCCATGGTTCTCAGTGTGGACCAGGACAAGAAGCGCGTTGCCCTGGGTCTGAAGCAGCTTGAGGAAGACCCCTGGGAATCCAAGATTCCGTCGAAGTACGTACCCGGCGAAATCGTCAAGGGCCAGGTCACCAAGATCACCAACTTCGGCGTCTTTGTCGAACTGGAAGGCGAACTGGAAGGCCTGCTGCACGTCAGTGAACTGGCCGACCACAAGGTCGAGAACCCCGAGGACGTGGTCAAGATGGGCGACGAGATCGAGGTCAAGATTCTGCGAGTCGATACCGACGAGCGCAAGATCGGCCTGTCTCTGAAGCGAGCCCAGTGGGCAGCTGAAGACGCCGAGCAGGAAGTGGCCGGCGGTGGTGCAGCCGCAGCAGCAGCCGATAAGAGGCGTTCGCGTCCGGAGCTTGGCGGTCTGGGCGGCCCGAGCGACGACTCGGAAGGCGGCGGCAAAACCCTCTTCGGCACCCGTATCGGCCAGGACGTGGTTAAGAAGCCTGGCGAGCAGAAAGCTCCTGCCAGCGAAGAGTCGGCCCCGCAGGCCGAGGCAGAGGCCGCACCGGCTGAAGCAGAAGCAGAACCGCAGACGGAAGCGGAAGCTGAGCCGCAGGCTGAGACGGAGTCGGACGAGCAGGAGAAGTAAGGCAGCATCGTATAGACCTGCGTTTCAGCTGAATCGACCGTAGGGGTGGGCGCCTGCTGTTTAGGGTCATGCCCCAAGGCTGGTTCAGGTGGAGCCTGATTTTTCGAAAAGTCAAATAGGGGAGAGGGGGAAATTTTCCGCTCTCCCCTATCATCTTATGGTTCTTGAGGTTACGAAGTCTAAAAGTCAAAAAAATGTTGTTGCCCGGGGGATGCAGAGCGCCTACAATGAGTAGCAGTGGTAGTAGCTGACGGAAGCCCTGGCTTGGGCCCCGACACATATCGCCTGAAGCATGCCCGCCTCCGCTGTTCGGAGGGGGTACCTATCGCTCTGGTCGCTGAAACCGTGCTTGGCGGTTTCCCGAAGATGGACAATCGAAGGGGGTCTGCTGTATGGACTCAGGGCTGCAGCTTTATCTGCGCGAAATAAACCGTGCGAAGTTACTGACAGCGGAAGAAGAGATCGATCTTTCGCGCCGACTTCGCAAGGGCGACATGCGGGCGCGGGACGAGATGATCCGCAGTAACCTCCGCCTGGTCGTCAACATCGCCAAGAACTACTGTAACCGCGGGCTGCTGTTCCTCGACCTGATCGAGGAGGGCAACCTCGGCCTGCTGCGGGCGGTCGAAAAATTCGACCCCAAGGTGGGTTGCCGCTTCTCCACCTACGCCAGTTGGTGGATACGCCAAGCCATCAAGCGCAGCCTCATGAACAGCAGCAAACCGGTCGAAATCCCCGCTTACATGGTCGAAATGATCAGCAAGTACCGCCGTGCGGTGCAAAAACTTGAGGGCGAGATGGGGCGGCCGCCGACAGTCGAAGAGGCTGCCCGCGAATTGGGCCTGCCGGCCAAAAAGGCCTCCATTGTCGCCCGCGTGGCCAAAGCTTTCGCCAAGCCTGTCCGCCACTCATACGACGAAGACGGCATGCAGTTGCACGAGATGCTGGCCGATGATCGGGCCAAGGATCCGGCCGAAGAGCTTATGGACAGCCATCGCGGCGAAATCGTGGCCAATCTGCTGGGCAGTATCGATGAGCGGGCCAGCAAGGTGCTGCGGATGCGCTTCGGGCTGGATGGCAACGAGCCGATGACGCTGAAGGAAATCGGCGAGAAGATCGGCCTGACTCGCGAACGTATCAGGCAGATCGAGCGCGATGCCCTGTTGAGAATCAGTGATGCCATCAATCGCCAGGAAGGCGATGTGCCTGAGGACGAAGACTCCGGCAAGGGCGGCAATGGCGATGGCGGACTGATAGGCGTGACAACATCGCCGGACAACATTCAGTCGCGGCAATAGACGGTTTTTACGATGATCAAACGGGCGCTGGCCGGTATAATCCGGACGGCGCTTTTTTCACATATTCTGCGCCAGGGGCCTTCCCAGTACGTACAAAGCAGCAACGGTTTGGCCCATGGCGGCCCCCGCCAGCACGCTGCGGCCGGCGCGGCAGAGACCGACAACGAAATTCAGCCTGATACGGAGGGACAATGACAATGGCCACAGCCGTCAACGACTTGAGGAGCCTGGTAAGAAACGTCGTCGATTTTCCAAAACCGGGTATTGTGTTCAGGGACATTACGACCGTCATTCACAACGCCCGGGCCTTGCGCCGCACGGTTGAGTTGATGGCCGACCCTTTCCGCAACCAGGGCATTACGATGGTTGCCGGTATCGAGTCGCGCGGGTTCATTTTTGGCGCTGCTATTGCCATGGAGCTTGGTGCCGGCTTCATCCCCATCCGCAAACCTGGCAAACTGCCGGCCGAGACAACGAGCGAGAGCTACGAACTTGAGTATGGCAGCGATGCGGTCGAGATTCATACCGATGCCATCGAACAGGGCCAGAAGGTGCTGATGGTTGATGACCTTTTGGCAACTGGTGGCACCATGGCTGCTGCCTGCCGCCTGATTGAAAGGTTGGGTGGCGATGTGGTCGGCGTAAGCTTCCTGATTGAGCTGGAATTCCTCGGCGGTCGCAAAAAGCTTGGCACCAGTTATCCCATCCACGCAATCATCGGCTACGATGCCGAGTAGTCTTTTCAGGTAATCTGTATGTCAAATACAGCAAGCGGCCTCAGCCTTAACAGGCAGTTTCTCGAACGCGGGCGGCAGAAGATGAGCGGCAACGGCCATGCGCAACTGCGGCCTGCTCTTGATCGGCTGTTGAACGAGGCCAATGGTGCCCTGGCCTTCGCTCCGGTTTCGGTGATGGACAAGACGCTCGCGCCGACCAGCGGGGATAAGCACGATTACCTCAGCTTCGGCACCTATTGGTGGCCCAATCCGGATACGCCAGATGGCCTGCCATACGTCCGCCGCGACGGGATTGTGAACCCCAGCAGCAAAATGGGCGGTTCGGACACCGCCGCATTGCAGAGCATGAGCGAGGCGGTCGAGACTCTGGTTCTGGCCTGGTATTTCACTTCCGACGAGCGTTTCGCCGTTCATGCGGCAAAGCTCCTGCGCACCTGGTTTATCAGTCCCGCAACGCGGATGAACCCGCATCTGGAATTCGGTCAGGCCATACCCGGCATCTGCGACGGCCGTTGCATCGGCATTATTGATACCTGGGTGCTGGTGCGCGTGGTCAACGCTTTGGTGCTGCTGACCGATAGGCAGGTCTGGGCCGATCAGGATCGCCTGGCTATGCACGACTGGTGCAGGGCATACCTGGACTGGCTGCTGCACAGTAAGCTGGGGAAGGAAGAAGCAAGTCAGCACAACAATCACGGCACCTGGTTTGATGCCCAGGCGGTGGCCCTGGCCCTGTATGTCGAGGATCAGCAGGCGGCCAGGGCGATTATGGCGGAGGTCGGCCCGCGACGCATCGATCCGCACATCGCAACTGATGGCCGGCAGCAGCATGAATTGGCACGTACGCGCTCGTTCGATTACAGTGTATTCAACCTGCGGGCCGTGTTTCTGCTGGCCGAAATGGCCGCACCGCTGGGAATCGATTTGTGGAATTATCGTGGCAAGAGCGGCGGCGGAATCAAAGAGGCTCTGGAGTTTCTGGCCCCCTATGCCGACCTCGCGGCTGAGTGGCCATACGAACAGATTATTCCCGCCACCAGCCGCAGCGAAACACTGCCGCTGCTGCTGGCTAGAGCAGTCCATGCCTGGCCGGCTGAGGCCAACAAGTTTTGCGCCGCCTTCGAAAAGTTGCCACCTGACATAGGGCGGTCGCACAGGGCACAGCTGCTGTATCCGCTATAGAATTAAAGTTTATTCTGACGATGCCGCTCTTCTAATGCCTTGACCTCTGCCCCTTGGCGTCCAAGGTCATGGCGTCGTGCGATTCGGCTTCAGGTGGATTGTCGGCGGCCGTGTGCTTGGTGCCGGGGCTGATTCTCCGCTCTTCCTCCAGGGCCAGTGGCATAAGGTCTTCCATCCGCTGCACGAAGCTGAAGCGGGTTTTCTTGATCACCTCGGGCGGTACTTCCTCCAGATCTTTCTTGTTGCGATCCGGCAATATAATGTGCTTGATGCCGGCCCGGGCGGCGCCGATCACTTTTTCCTTTATTCCGCCAACCGGCAGCACCATGCCTCGCAGGGTAATCTCGCCGGTCATTGCGGTATCGTGATGCACTATTCGTCCAGTGAAAAGGCTGGTCATGGCGATAAATATGGCCACGCCGGCCGATGGGCCATCTTTGGGTATTGCCCCGGCGGGTACGTGCACATGCACATCGATGCCACTCAGAGTCGATGGGGTGATGTTCAACTCCTCGGCCCTGCTGCGGACATAGCTGAGAGCTGTCTGAGCACTCTCCCGCATTACCGCCCCAAGCTGACCGGTAATAATCAGCTGGCCGCTGCCCTTCATGCTCGTTACTTCGATGAACAGAATGTCGCCACCGTATGGTGTCCAGCCGAGGCCCGTCGACACGCCGGGCACGCTCGTGCGTTCGGCAACGTCGGGCAGGTATTCGCGGGCACCGAGGTATTGTTCAACTTCGGCCGGAGTAACCTTGGCGTTCTTTTTGGACGCATCGGCGGCAAATTCGCGGGCCAGGCCACGCACCACTGCGGCCACCTGGCGTTCCAGATTTCGCACGCCAGCCTCGCGAGTGTAATGGTTCACCAATTCGCGCAGTGCCGGCACGCTGAACTTCACCTGCGAGCGCTTCAAACCGTGCCCCTCAAGGGTCTTGGGCACCAGGTATCGCCGGGCAATTTCCAGCTTCTCCTGCTCGGTATAGCCGGGCAGGGTGATGACCTCCATACGGTCGCGCAGCGGAGCCGGTATGGCATCAATAACATTGGCCGTGGCAATAAACATGGTCCGCGACAGGTCGAAAGGCACGTCCAAATAGTGGTCGGTGAAAGTCGAGTTCTGCTCCGGGTCCAGCACCTCCAGCAGGGCGCTGGTGGGGTCGCCGCGGAAGTCCTGCCCCAGCTTGTCCACCTCGTCCAGCATGAAGACCGGATCATTGGCCCCGCTCTTTCGCAGGTCCTGGATGATGCGGCCGGGCAGGGCGCCAACATAGGTGCGACGGTGGCCACGTATCTCGGCCTCGTCTCGCACGCCGCCAAGGCTCATGCGGATGAAGTGCCGCCCGGTGGCCCGGGCAATCGACCGCCCCAGACTGGTTTTGCCAACACCCGGAGGGCCAACCAGGCACAGAATCGGACCCTTCATGTCATCCTTCAGTTTGCGTACGGCAAGGTACTCGATGATGCGCTTCTTGACCCGCTGAAGGCCGTAGTGGTCTTCGTCCAGCACCTTCTCGGCAATCTCTATGTCCATCTGGTGGTGGGTCGATTTGCTCCAGGGCAGATCGGCGATGTACTCCAGATAGGTGCGCGTGACATTAAAGTCCGGCGAGGCCGTCGGCATCGACTCCAGCCGCATCAGCTCGCGATCGGCCTCCGTCTGCACCTCGTCGGGCAACTGGGCGCTTGTCAGCCGGTCTTTCAGATCGGCCACCACGCGGGCCCGTTCGTCTTCAACACCAAGCTCGCGCTGAATGGCCTTCATCTGCTCCCGCAGATAGAATTCACGCTGCGATTTGTCGATGCTCGTCTTGACGTTGGCCTGAATTTCACCGGCCAGCTCAAGTACCTCCAGCTCCTGGGCCATTACCTTAATGGCCTTCTCCAGTCGCCGGCGCACGTTCAGTTCGTCAAGGAATAACTGCTTGCGGTCGGCATTGAGCTTGAGATTGGCGATCAGGAAGTCGGCAATCTGCCCAGGGTCCTGAAGATTGTTAACAACCACTGCGGCCTCGTCGGGAACTTCGTTGGAAAGCTCCGTGAGCCGCTTGACCAGTTGGCGGGCATTCAGAATCAGGGCATCCAACTGCTTGCCGGGCTCGATCACGTCTTTCATCGTGCGACAGCGGGCCATCATGTACGGATCCGACTGGGTCAGCTCGAGGATCTCGGCCCGGGCCACACCCTGTATGATGGTGGTCTGCGTGCCATCGGGCATCTTCAGCAGCTTAAGTATGCGGGCCGTGCAGCCGACATGGAAAATGCCCTCGAAGGCCGGGTCTTCGTCCTCGGTCTCGCGCTGAGCAGTAACCAGCATGAGCTTGCCTTCGGTCATGGCGACCTGCTGCGTCAGGGCCAGCGACTTGGGGCGCCCGACGGCCAGGCTCTGGATCATGCCGGGGAAGATGACTAGATTCCGCAGGGCCATGAGGGGCAGAGTCTGCAACTCTTTGGCCGGCTCGGTTTGTGCTGCTTTCTTTTTACGTTTATTCGGTTTTTCAGCCATTGCTATCCTCTTTGAGGGCATCAGTGGGCAGAGCTGGCGGCCTTGATCCCGATGTAGATCAATCTCTAACTACTCTTGTTTCGGCAGCACAATGTGCAGAAGTCCGTCGCGGTAAGTCGCCTCTACGCCACTGGTGTCAATTTCGTAAGGCAGCTCGATGATCCTCCGGAACGAACCGCGCGAGACCTCCAACTGATGTACGGACGTTGGTCGATGCTGCATCTTGATTTCGCGCACGCCGCTCAGGGTCAGACGCTTGGGCTCGGCATGCACATCTATCTCGGCCCGCTTCATGCCTGCAAGCTCGGCCAGAATGCAGATGTGGTCATCGCATTCGACCACATCGACCGGCGGCGCCCAGCTTTCGTCCGGATCGGTCCGAAAGCGGGCATGCATCCACTCGTCCATTACCTGGTTCATTCGGCGGGCAAGCTTCCACATCTCGTAATCGCTGTGGCCCATAAGCATCCTCACTATGTCGTGTCATGGCCGCGGGCGCCCGACATTCAGCCAAGCCTCTAAATAATGACCCGTGACATATTCGACTATAACACTGAGGCTGTTGCACGACAATGTAACTTCGGCAGACGCTGGAAGCAATTCGATATCGGATTGCTACTTTTCCAGTGAAATGTTTACTTTACGGGCTTTGGCGTCCTCGTAGCGGGGCAGGCTGATTTCCAGAACGCCATTGTGGGCACTGGCCGCGGCCTGATCGGCAGCAACAGCCACCGGCAGACGAATGCTCCGCATAAAGGTGCCGTAGCGACGCTCCACTCGCAGGAATTTCCGATTCGTATCGCGTGGCAACTCCGGCTTCTGGCCGCGTATTGTCAGCACGTCGCCCTCGATGGAAATCTCCACCTGCGAAGGCTCGATGCCGGGTATCTCAACATGAACCTGGACGGCGTCCGCGGTTTCCGAAACATCGATCGCCGGAGCCCAGCGGCCAAGCTGCATGGGCTCCATCTGCCCCGACCAGAAGCGCTCGAAGAGCTCGTTGAACTCGTTCTTCAGGGCCTCGACCACGGTCTCCTGCCGGCCCGGTTTCCAATTGGTCTTGTCCATCTTGTGCTCTCTCCCTGCCACCGGCGCTATTCGGCCCGTATCTCGATCTTCCTTGGCCGGGTGCGCTCGTCGCGCGGGATGCGTACCGTCACAACTCCGGCATTCAGCGAAGCATGGACTTTGCCTGCGGCAAATTCGCGCGGAATTCGGAACTGCCGGTAGTAGTCGCCGCGCGAAAACTCCTGGTGCAGCGTCTTCTGGGCCGAGTCGATACGCATGGTAACGCGACCGGAGAGCGTGAGAATGTTATCGTTGATTGTTACATCCAGTGCCTCGCTCGATACGCCAGGCATGTCGGCAATGATGGTCAACTCGTTAGGAGCCTCCATAATGTCGACGTCCGGCAGAAAATACTCGCCGGGCGGCTGCGGAGTTTGCCCCATGGCCTGTTGTCCTCGAATATCGGTCATTTGCCACCTCCCATGCCCTGATCTGTGCTGTCCGCGTCGGCCGGCGGTTCCCGTGTCGCTTGCTCCGTCGTCGGCGACTGAGCGGCGCTCTGGCTGCCTGACGCCTGCTGATCGACCACTATTTTGCTGTTGGACTGAGACTGGATGGGCACTTGCCGCGTCATCGCTTCGGGGGCTTTGGGCAGAAGCACCGACAGAACGCCGGAAGCATAGGTAGCCTCGGCCTTGTCGCCATCGACCGGCGCGGGCAGAACAATAGCCCGACTGAAGCTGCCGTAACCTCGCTCGCGGGTGTGAACCGTGGTCTCGTCATCGCGCATTATCGGCGGTCGCTCGCCCTTCAGCGACAGGTTATCGCGCGTCACCGAAAGCTCGAGCGACTGCTCGTCGACCCCCGGCAGTTCGATCTCCACCAGCAGCGAATCGGGCTTTTCGTGAATGTTGACCGGCGGGAATACGCTGGTCAGCAGACGCCGCCCGAAGCCAAGCGGCCGCACCACCAGCGAATCGAACAACTGGTTTACCTCCCGCTGCAGATCGCCGAATGGCCCGTGTCGCAATTCGAATAATCGTCCAAATGCCATTTCCGTTCCTCCTTTTGGCCTTGTTTCGAGGCAATATGGCTGCCCGACCAATATCAATAGCAAAGCCCGTGCCAGAGGCCAACTGCGCCGCCAGGCACGCCTGCCGACCGCCTGAGACCAATTTCCAGTATAACCTCATTCCGCGCTCGCTGCCATAACGGCAGGGGCATTATGTGAAAACAAAATAGCCTGCCAAGATGGCAGTGGCTCGCCATCTTGATAATGGCAACGGTGCCGCCAGCGGAGCCGCCTTGCCCACCTCCCATTCATCCTGTCGCTCCAGTATTGCGATTGCCAAGGAAATGTATCAAAGGCCTTATTCAAAAAGCCGTCCGCGGCGCCTATAATGCGTGCCATGGATAGCAGGAACTACTCGAACAGTAATAATCTTCCGCCGCATCATGCCTTTGATGTTGTCGTCATCGGGGCGGGCCACGCCGGGTGCGAGGCTGCCCTGGCGGCCGGGCGTCTGGGTGCGCGGGTGGCGCTTGTCACTTTCAGCCGTGCGACTGTGGCTCAGATGAGCTGCAACCCGGCAATAGGCGGATTGGCCAAAGGCCAGATAGTCCGCGAGATTGATGCCCTTGGCGGGGCCATGGGGCGGGTAGCCGACACCACTGCGATTCAATTCCGACTGCTCAACCGCAGCAAGGGGCATGCCGTGCGCGGTCCCCGATGCCAGAGCGACCGACAACGCTATGCCGAGATGATGCTGGCTGAAGTCGATGCAGCCGCAGGGGTTGAGCTGGTTGAAGGCGAAGTGGTCGATCTGCTGACTGCCCCCGACCGGTCGACAATAACCGGCGTGGTGCTGGCCGATGGGCGGCGTCTGCAGGCTCCGGCGGTAGTTGTCACCACGGGCACATTTCTGAATGGCCTGATGCACATTGGCCAGGACAAATTTGGCGGAGGGCGGATAGGCGAGCCGGCATCATCGGGACTTTCGGCCGCCCTGCAGCGTCTGGGCCTTGAGCTTGGTCGACTGAAGACCGGCACGCCGCCGCGACTCGACCGAGACAGCATCGACTGGTCGCGGCTCCAGGTTCAGCCCGGCGACGAGCGTCCGACACGATTTTCTTTCCTGACCGATATGCCCATCACCGAGCGGCAGGTGCCTTGCCACATCACCTGGACAAACGCCACCGTGCATCGTCTGCTGACCGATAACCTCGACCACGCTCCGCTCTACAATGGTCAGATCAGCAGCACCGGGCCGCGGTACTGCCCCAGCATCGAGACGAAAATCGTACGTTTCGCCGGACACGACCGCCACCAGGTGTTTCTGGAGCCGGAGGGTCGCGACAGCCGGCTGATTTACGCCAACGGTATTTCGACCAGCATGCCGCGACCGGTGCAGGACGAAATGGTGCGGGCCATCGAAGGTCTGGAGCAGGCGCGCATTATCCGTTACGGATACGCCATCGAGTACGACTTTGTTCCGCCCACGCAGTTGCTGCCCACGCTGGAGACGAAGGCCGTCAGCGGCCTCTACCTGGCGGGGCAGATCAACGGTACGAGTGGCTACGAGGAAGCTGCGGGGCAGGGGCTTATGGCCGGGGCCAATGCCGCCCTGAAGCTGGCCGGCCGCGAGCCACTGGTGCTGGGGCGCGACCAGGCCTACATCGGGGTGATGATAGATGATCTTGTCACGCGTGGCACCGAAGAACCTTACCGCATGTTCACCAGTCTGGCCGAATACCGCCTGTTGCTGCGTTACGATAATGCCGACCGGCGGCTCACGCCAATCGGCGACTGTGCCGGGCTTGTGGAGCCGAAACGCCGCCAGCGCCTTCAGCGGAAGATGGCAATCATGGAGCGCATCGAGGGCGTTCTGCAGTCGGGGCGGGTGGGCAATAAGCGGCTGGATGAACTGCTCCGCAGGCCCGACGTGACGCTGGAGTCGTTGTCGGCTGACCGGCCCGAACTGGCCAGCCTTATTGCCCAGGATGCCGAGGCGACCGAGCAGGTTGAAATTGAGATGAAGTATTCCGGTTATCTTCAGAGGCAGCAGCGGCAGGTCGATCGGGCAGGGCGGTTGGAGTCGCAGCGTATTCCACAAGGGCTCGATTATTCGCAGATTGCCCAGATGCGTCACGAGGCCCGCGAGAAGTTCGGCCGAATCCGCCCCCTGAACCTGGGACAGGCCGCGCGAATTTCGGGCATCAGCCTGAGCGACGTTGCAGTGCTCGAGATTTATCTGGAACGTTTGCGGCGGAGGTAGTGGCGGCGAGGCCAGCCGGCGACAAGGCGTTGGCTGGCTACTTGGTTACTTCCTGTGGCGAGACGGTCCGGGTCAGGCTGACAGCCTTATGGCCGCGGAATATGCCAGGTTTGCCGCGGAACTTCGACTTGCCGTTGATGGTCACCACAAGCTGCGAATCGCTCTTGCGCTCGGTCGTCAGCATGTCGCCCACCTTCAGGTTCATCAGTTCCTGCAGGGTAATGGTGGTCTCGGCCAGGTTGGCCCGAAGCTCGGCCGTGGTGCCCGAGATGCGACTTATCAGCTTCTGGCGGCTCTGCTGGTTGTCGCCGTCGCGACGATACATGGACCAGTTGTGCCCCGTGAACTCGCCCATGATGGGCTCGATTACGTTGAAGGGTATGCACAGGCTCATCATGCCGCTGCGGCCGCCCATGCCGATTTCGAATCCCACCACCACCACGACTTCGTTCGGCGGCACAATCTGCACCATGGCCGGGTTGCTTTCGGTGGCGCTGATGGCGAAGTTAAGCTCGCGCACCGGCCGCCAGGCATCGTGCAAACTATCCAGGGCCCGGCTGATGATGCGGTTGGCCAGGAGCGATTCCAGCGGCGTCAGGCCGCGGTCGGGGATGAATGCCGCATCGCTCCCGCCGCCAAGCAGGCGGTCGATAATCGGGTAAATGATGAGCGGGTTGATCTCGAGAATCATGCTGCCTTCCAGCGGGGCGCAGGAGAGCAGGTTCATGCAGGTCGGGTTGGGCAGTAGTTGCAGGAACTCCGAGTAAGTCATCTGCTCGATGGAGACGATGTACGTTTCGGCGATGGTCCGCAGGTAACCGCTGAGGCTGGCGCCGAAGTTGCGGCTGAAGCCTTCGTGCAACGACTCCAGGCTGCGCATCTGCTCTTTGCTGACTCGCTCGGGCCGCTTGAAGTCGTAGGTGCGTACCTGGGCCGGCGGGCCTTTGACTTCGCTGCCGGAACTGCCGCCGCTGTCGGAAGCTGAGGCCGCAGGCGCGGTTGCGGAGTCGGGTTCGGAAATTATCGTACCCTGATCCACTGCCGCAAGCAGAGCGTCAATCTCGTTCTGGTCCAGTATATGCGCCACTTGAACGTCTCCTGCCTGCTGTGCGTCGCCCTCTGCTGACCGGCCTCTTGCTCGTCAGGCCAGAATCAGCCGCGAATCTGCCCGTTGCCGCGAACCACGTACTTGTAGGTCGTCAGGTCTCTGACGCCCATCGGCCCGCGAGCGTGCAACTTGTCGGTCGATATGCCGACCTCGGCCCCCAGGCCATACTCGCCGCCATCGCTGAAGCGCGTGGAGGCGTTGACCATCACACTGGAGGAGTCGACACCGGCCACAAAGGCCTCGGCCGCCTCGGGGCTGCCGGTTACAATCGATTCGGTATGCCCGGAGCCATAGCGCGCAATGTGGTCCATCGCCTCTTCGATATTATCGACCACTCGCACCGCAAGAATTAAGTCCAAGTACTCGGCCGGCCAGTCTTCTTCGCCGGCCGGACGGGCCGCGGGCCAGACGGCGCAGGTGCGCGGGCAGCCGCGAATCTCAACTTTACGTCGGCTGAGCTCGTCCAGCAGGTGCGGCAGATAGGACTCGGCCAGCGACTGGTGCACCAGCAGAGTCTCCATGGCGTTGCATACGCCCGGCCGCTGACACTTGGCGTTGACGGCTATGTCCGTGGCCATTTTCGGGTCAGCCGACTCGTCAATGTAGACGTGGCAGACGCCCTTGTAATGCTTGATGACCGGAATGTGCGACTTCTCGACCACGGCCCGGATGAGCCTTTCGCCGCCACGAGGGATGACAACGTCGATCCACTGATCCTGAACCAGCAGGGCGTCGGCAAAATCGTGCTCCGTAAGGCGCACCATCTGCACGGCCTCGGCCGGCAGACCAGATTCCCGCAGCCCCTCGCTTATCACCTCGTACAGGGCCAAATTGCTGTGCAGGGCCTCTTTGCCGCCGCGCAGAATGCAGGCGTTGCCGCTCTTGAGGCACAGGGCCGCGGCATCGGTGGTGACATTCGGACGACTCTCGAAAATGATGAAAACCACGCCAATGGGCACCCGCACCCGCTGAAGCTCCAGGCCGTTCGGCCGTGTCGAGCTTTCGATCACCTCGCCCACCGGGTCGTCCTGCAGGGCAATCTGCTGCAGCCCATCGGCCATGGCGGCGATGCGCTCCGGCGTGAGCCGCAAGCGGTCGATCATGGCCGCCGAAAGTCCGGCCTCTTCGCCAGCCGCCAGATCGCGGGCATTCTCGCTGATGATCATCTCGCTGCGCTCGACCAGCAGGCGGGCAATTGTGCTGAGGGCTTGGTTTTTCTGCGCGCTTGTAACCTGGCCCAACCGCCTGCCGGCTGCCCGAGCCTTTCGTGCCATTGTCTCAGCCTGCTGCAGGAAAGTCTGTTGCATAGCGTAAATTCCTCGAGGTGAAAAACTGCGATAATCTTACCCGGGTCTTAGCCCAAACGTACACATCGGCATCCGCCACAGGGCGATTGCTGAACTGGCCGAGCCCTCAGTTGGGCGGCTCCGGCGGCGGCGTCTTCTCGCGAAGCACAAAGTTGGCAAACGGTGGCTGAGCCTGGTCCAGAACCACATTCGACCCCGGCGGGAAGCGGACGATCAGCGACCGTGGCTGGAGCGGACCCGGCTTGTCGTTGTCGGTCAGCACCAGCGAGGCCGTCACGCTCTGGGCCGACAACTCGTCAACCTCCACCTTCGGGCCCTTTATCTGCACGCTCACCTGGTCTTCCAACAGCTCGACGCTGTACTGATTCAGCAACTCCGGTGGAGCCTCGACCATGACCCGCACGTCCTTAAGTTCGCGCGTCTGCTCGCGGACAGCCAACTGCGACCGCACCGTAACGTGCGAAGGGTTAAAGGTAATGTCAAGATCGGGCATGTTCGAACGCAGCGGCACGGTGCGCTCGAAGCGGCCACGCGGCAATGACCGGAAGTCAAGTTGCGGATGCGCCAGCAGGGGGCCGCGGCTGCTGATTTCGTCACGCTGACTGTTCAGCACAGTGGCCGTGACGGTAACCGGCTGTATGGCGGCATCTTCGCCCAGCTGAGCCAGGTCCTCGTCGGCAAACCTGACCGGAATGTCCGTCAATCGCTCTTCGCGCTCGTACCTCACGCGCACGTTTTCCACCGGCTGCTGTTCAACTGGCGTGCGGCTATAATCCAGCGAGACTGCCTGCTCCTCGGCCAGGTAGCTGAAGCCAGACCTTATCGGAATGACAATTTCGCCACTGTCGCCAGTCAGTTGCTGCTGACGCACAATATGCCTGAAGCTGACCGGGTTCTGCCGGTGGCGGGCGGTCAATGCGTCGATTGCCCGGCCCGGGCCGCGGAAGCGCACCAGAATTTGTGGCGCGCTGCCCGAACCGGCGTCAGGTTCGATAACCTTCAGCCGATATTGCGGATCGGCACTGCCCACCTCAACCGTGACCATCATCTCCGGACTGGCTCGCAAGACGCTGCGGTCGGCGATGACCCAGACCGTCAGAGTCATCAGCAGGACGATAGTGGCGGTGCTTATGCTTTCGCGTACTTTCATTGCCTTGATGCTTCCTCGGCTTCGGTTAATTCGTTTTTCGAGGTCCGGCTGGTCATGCCCATGGCCGAGGCGATCTCGGCGCTGGCCTGTTCGCGCACCAGGGCGTTGGCCAGATGCTGGCGGAATTCCAGCACGGTCATATCTTCGGTAAACTGGCCGCTATGGGCGATGGAGATTTCGCCCGTCTCTTCGCTTACGACGATAATCAGGGCGTCGGATTCCTCGCTCAGCCCCAGGGCGGCCCTGTGGCGGGCTCCGTATTTTGTGCCGAGCGGCGGATTCTGCGTGAGCGGGAATTCGCAACCGGCGGCAACAATCTGGTTCTGCCGGACAATTACGCCCATGTCGTGCAGGGGCGAACCTGGCCAGAAGATTGTCACCAGCAACTCTTCGCTCAGTTCAGCATGCAGCAAGCGACCCGTCTCCACCAGCGAAAGCAGGCCCGTATCGCGCTCAATGGCCACCAGGGCGCCAATTTTGTCGCGGCTGAGCTTTTCGACTGTCGAGGTCAGAATATCAATAAAGGCCAGCCCATGCTTCTTAAGGAACGGACGGAAGAGCCGATTCTGGCCCAATTGGATCAAGGCACGCCGCAATTCGGGCTGAAAAATAATGACCGCCGCAACAATGGCAAGTTGTATCAGGGCGCTGTAGATGATGGCTACGCGCTCCAGGTTCAGGGCGCTGGTCAGCAATTGCACCAGTACCGATCCGGCCACAAACAGCAGAATAAAGCCGCGAAACACCCTGGCCCCGCGCGTGCCGCGCAGAAAGCGATAAAGGGCGTAGACGGCAATGCCAATCAGGACGAATTCGAGCGGATCGATCCAGCTGAAGGTCTCGATGCGGTGTTGAAGATAACTTCGCAAACCATCCATCATCGCTTATCCGGCCTTCTTGCGTTTGCACTGGGGCTGGTTGATCAGCCGCAATGGGTTATTTTATTCGATCGTAGCTTCCATGGCGGCTGTCACGGTCAGCGCCTTGGCCACCTCGGTAACGTCGTGTACGCGGAACATCGAGGCCCCGCATTGTCGTGCCCAGACGCAGGTGGCGATTGTGCCGCTGAGCCGCAGTTCCGCCGACTCCTCGCCCGTCAGCGTTCCGATAAAACGTTTGCGGCTGGTGCCGACGAGAATAGGCCGGCCCAGGCTTCGCAGTTCGCGCAGGCGCCTCAGGAGCGACAGATTGTGGACCATCGTCTTGCCGAAGCCGATGCCCGGATCAATAATCATACGCTCAGGGTCAACCCCCGCCCGCTCGGCCGCCAGAAGCGCCTGCCGCAGCCAACGGGCCACCTCGCCCACGACCTCGTCATAATGCGGATCGAGCTGCATTGTGCGCGGCTCGCCCTGCATGTGCATCAGCACCACGCCACAGCCATGGCCGGCCACCAGTTCGGCCATCTCCGGGTCGGTAAGGCCCGAAATATCGTTAACAATAGCCGCGCCGGCATCCAGTGCGGCCCTGGCCACGGCCGGCTTGCGAGTATCAATGCTGACCATCGCCCCATGCTTGCCCGCCAGACCGGCAACCACGGGCAGAACACGCGCCAGCTCCTCCTCGACGTCAACCTCGGCGGCTCCCGGGCGAGTCGATTCGCCGCCCACATCCAGCACCGTGGCCCCCTCGCTCAGCAGGGCCAGGCCATGCTCGACGGCGGCCTCGGCCGAGCTGAACCTGCCGCCATCGCTGAAACTGTCGGGCGTCACGTTAAGCACGCCCATGATGACCGGCCGCGGGCCAAGCTCTAACTGGCTCGTGCCACAGTTGAGCAGCCAGCGCCTGCGAAGGTAACTCTCGATTGTACGACTGATGGCCTGCCCCAGCGACGGATCGAGCCGCCGGAGTACGGCCAGCAGTCGGTCGAACTGCTTTTCGCTGGCCGATACCATGACTACGGACGAAGCGGCCGCAGTCTCCGTTGTAGCGGAATCCTCGGCTGCCGACAAATCAGCCAGGATCGCCGCCGAAGCAGTTACCGAGTCGGCGCTGCCGCCAATCGAATCTACCTGCCGCAGCAGCAGGGCTGCCTGATCCGCGCTCAGTTGCTCCAGGTATACGGTCAGGTGCAGCGGAGCGGCGGACATTCCGGTGGAAGCAAGCGGATCCCAGCCGCCGACAGCCGAGACGGACGCATCAATCACTCTCGGATTATAAGCCAGCAGGGCCTCTGGATAGTTCATCTCGGCTAGCCTCGCCCGCAAGGTGTCGGCGCTGGTCCATGCTTTGTCGCCATCGAAGCAGCATCAGGAAATGTGTCGGTCAATGGCGAGCCCGGCGTCCCGCCATTGCCGATTCCGATTACCATCAGCCTTACTCGCCGCCGCTTTCCGGCTCCCGCGGTCGCAGCTCGGTAGAACCTGGCTCGCCCGTTGGCTCGCGTTCGGCGGGCGGCACATTGTCAGTCGGCGATGCAGTCGACTTGCCGGTGCCTTCCGGCGTGCGCTCCAGCGGTTTGCCTGCCAACACCCGCTTCACTTCCTCTGCGTCAAGCACCTCGAAGGCCAGCAGAGCTTCGGCCAGACGGTCGAGCTTATCGCGGTTATCTTCCAGCAATTTGCAGGCCTGGCTATAGCAGTCGTCAATCGTCTGCCTGATCTCCTCGTCGATCTCCCGGGCGGTGTCGTCGCTGTAGGCCCGATTGCTGCCGAACATGGAGGTCGGCTCATCATCGTCGCCATCACTGTAGTGAATGGGCCCGATTTTACTGCTCATGCCCCAATCTTTGATCATACGCCGGGCCAGGGCCGAGGCCTGCTTTATGTCGTTGCTGGCACCGCTGGAAATATCGTTGAAGATCATCTGTTCCACAATGCGACCGCCAAAGGAAACCATGATCGACCCCAGGCACTCTTTACGCCTGATAAGGTAACGGTCGCGCTCCGGCAGGAACATGGTGGCACCCAAAGCAGCACCACGAGGTATGATGGTGACCTTGTGCAGCGGCTCAACATCGGGCTGCAGCAGCACGGTCAGCAGAGCGTGGCCGGCCTCGTGATAAGCCGAAACCCGTTTATCCTGCTCATCCAGTGCATGGCTGCGCCGCGAGCGGCCCCAGCGGACCTTATCGCGAGCTTCCTCCATGTCCGCGGTGTCGATGGCGTCCTTATCGAACATGGTTGCGGCCAGGGCGGCTTCGTTCACCAGGGCCGACAGGTCGGCGCCGCTGAAGCCAGGTGTGCCGCGGGCAATGCGTGAAAGGTCCAGATTTTCGACTGTCTTGACGCCCTTGACGTGCACCTTCAGAATCGCTTCGCGTTCCTTGATGTCAGGCAGTCCGATGGTCACTTCGCGATCGAATCGGCCCGGCCGGCGCAAGGCCGGATCCAGAACATCGGGCCTGTTGGTGGCCGCGATGGTTATCACCTGATCGTTTGTATCAAAGCCGTCCATCTCGACCAGGATGGCATTCAGCGTCTGCTCGCGCTCATCGTGGGCACCGGAAAAACCAGTGCCGCGCTTGCGACCAACGGCGTCAATCTCGTCCAGAAAGATGATGCAGGGGGAGCTTTCCTTGGCCTGGCGGAACAGGTCGCGTACGCGACTGGCACCGACGCCGACAAACATCTCAACAAAATCCGACCCGCTTATGCTGAAGAATGGCACGTCGGCCTCTCCGGCAATAGCCTTGGCCAGCAGCGTTTTACCGGTGCCGGGCGGGCCAATAAACAGCACGCCGCGCGGAATGCGTCCGCCGATCCGCTGGAACTTCTTGGGGTTGCGCAGAAAATCGATTATCTCGCCAACGTCCTGCTTGGCTTCCACCATGCCGGCCACGTCTTCGAAGGTAATCTTCGAGCTTTCGCGCTTGATGAGCCGGGCCCGCGTCTTGCCGAAGTTGAGCATGCCGCCGCCCATGCCACCGCCCCGCAGCTGGCGAATCAGGAAGAAGTAGATGACGCCCAGAATGAGCAGCCAGGGCAGGAAAGAGATCAGGTATCTGCCCCACTGAGTGCTCTCGCCCTCGTTGCCCTTGAAGACGCCCTCGTACGGCGCCAACTGTTCCTTCAGGGCACTGTAGTGCTGGGCGACAAGCTCGGGGTACTCCAGTTTGATTTCGTACTTGCGCGGCCCTTCTGTCGGGTAATCCTCACGCAGTTCGGCATGAATAACGCCATCACGGATATAAACTGTCCTGAAAGCCTCCGGATGATCGCGCAGCATCTGCTCGAATTTCACCGGCAGAGTCTCGACGTTGCCGTCTTCCTGACCGGTAAACATCACAAAAAGGATAACCGCCAGACCGATCAAGAGCAGCCAGATCAGGCCGGTCCGCAGGCCGCGCTGAGGCGGCATGGGAGGCGTGGGTCGGTTGCCACCACCGCGTGGCGGCTGTTGGTTGTCACCAGGCTCGTAGCTCAAAAGAAACTCCTGTATATTAAAGCCGGCCAGCCATCGGCCGGAGCACCTGCTGGAGAATACTAATCATGTGCCAGTTGCACTACATTATTATAGGCAGCATGTCTACCATTCGGCTTCCATTTCTTCCACTATCTTTTCGGCCAGTTTGCGCATGGCCGTCGTCTGGGCAAAACGCAGCGTCTGGCCCTCGGCCACGGCATAGAACCAGTGGTAGTTCGGAGCCCCCGAGGCCAGCACTTGGCCGGTCCGCTGATTCTTCCACTGATACTCGACCGACAGCCGCACCTGGATGTCCATGGCGGCGTTGCGCTGATCCTGCGTAAGGACGCTTTCGCCCAGGTCCATTATTCGCGTCACCAGGATGGTATCGGCCTTATCGCGGTCGACCAGGCGGTAGGGCGTCCGCTCCATGATCATGCGCACCAGTTCCGGATGAAACTCCTCGGCCAGACCGCGGCGGAATTCCTGCGAGGTGGCCAGGGGTATGTAAATTGTTTCAACTTCGGTCGGGTGTAGCGAAGCCGTGGAATAACCGCAACCCCCAATAGCGCTGGCGGCTACAACCGCAATAAAAATAGCGATTCCAGTGAGGCATCGGCTTGCTGTTGTTGTTTTCGTCATGCTCATGATTCTTCCTTTGCCAGCTTCCCGCCCAACTCCTCCAGCAACGAGCGCGCCTCGGCCGCCTGCGGCGTGCTGGCGTAGCGATCCATGACGCGGCGGGCGTAAAATGCGGCCGCCTTCGGTTTGCCGGCCCGATTGTAATAACGGGCCATTTCGAGCCGCTTCAGGGCCTCGACTTCACGAATTGTCTGCAGGGCCTCGGGTACTTTTTCTTCCGCTGCAACGGCCGGATACTTCTCCTGGTACTGTAACAGAATCTCTTTGCTACGCTCCATGGTCGAAATATCGTAGGTGGCCCCGTTGATGGCGTTCATGCCACTCTGGGCGGCCAGCAACTCTGCCTGCCGCGTGCGGCCATGGTTCGGAAATTCCCGGGCAAACTGGATAAACACTTCCTGGGCCTCAACGTAGCTGCCCTTCTGGAAGCGGTACTCGCCAATGCGGAAAAGAGCATCGGCTGCCAGCGGACTGCTGGGGCTGCGGCCGTAAACGCCGTGGAGAATGTCAATTGCTTCGCTGTCGCCGCTGAGTATGGGCAGGCCCAGCACCTTAACCCTGGCCGGCCCGAGCAGCGCCTCGGCCGATTCCATCTGCCGGCGCAGGGCTTTGTCGCTCAGATAGCTGCCGGCGTAGCTATCCAGAAAAGCATCGTAGGACTGGGATGCCGGATAGTACTGCTGCTGGGCAAATGCCGCTTCGCCCTGCAGCCACTGGGCCGCCTCTCCGTAGACGCCGGCCCCATCACGTTTGAGATACTTGCGGGTGGTGCGCCGCACGCGGCCGAAGTTTTCCCGCTCGAATTCCTGAACCGATTCCTGCACTGCCGGTGGTGCATCGTCAAAGGCATCGGCAAGCATCTGCCGCACCTCGTCCACCGCCTGTATTGGCAGATGATCGCGATACTTGGCTCCGACGCTGGTCACCTGATCGACCAGCACGGGACTGTCCGCCGTGTTCTCGGCCACATAAACCGTTGCGCCGGCCCCTGGCTCCGCGTCGGGCCTTGCCGGGGTGACGACCACTTCGGGAGCATCGGGCTGAAGGGTCGCTTCCGGCTGATGTTCCTTGGCCGGCGGCATGTCCTGATTCTCTGCAATATCCTGTTCAGGGGCCGGCGCGGTCTCCGGGTCTGAGGCGGCCTGGTCCGGTGCGTCGGGCGTGGTAGCAGGCTCGGAGGCCGTGTCCGGGGGTGGGGCAGGTGTTGCGGCGGCGTCGGGTTGCACTGGCGAGTCGCCGGCGGCCGGCTCGATGTCGGAATCGTCGGGCACGGTAATCCAGCGGCCATCGCGGAAAATCTCACGGGCCAAGGCCGGAGCCGCAAACAGTAGCAGGCCGACCGCAGTCAGCACAGCCAGCAGCTTGACAGCCGGAGTTAATGGAATCAGGAAACCGCCTTTATTGCTCATCGTAGCCCCGTCTTTCTCTCTGATGCTGATTCTCTTGCGGCCGGCCTCTGCGATTATCGCCTGCCCAAGGTCGCCATCGCGAAACCCAGCCCGAGGGGTCAGGCAATCCAGCGACTGCTCCGCAGGGGGTTGCCAACCACGTGCGCCCAATATTGCCGCAGCAATTTTCGCATTTCAGCTGCCGTTTGCGGCAAAAGCCGGACGCGACCAATGCTGGCATTGTCGGCGGCGGCCAGAAACCGCAGGGCATCCAGCGCCTTGCCCTCTACGTCGAGCCCCCGAGCCCCCTGTTTGACTGCACACTGGCGGCACTGTGTACCACCGGAATGAGGGTTGAAAAGCGCCCTCTGGCCGGCGGCCCGTGGCCTCCCGCAGACAACGCAGCGGCCAAGCTCGGGCATCAGGCCCAGCAGGCGGAGCAAAGCCGCCTCAAATCTGAAGGTGAGAATACTCGAATCCGCCCCGCAAGACAAGTGCTGAAGCGTCCAGAGCAGCATTTTGTACAGCTCCGGATGAGGGTCCATCTCGTGCATCGTCGCCAGCAACAACTCGCGGATGTAACTGGCGGCATAGAAGGCCCGCAGGTCGTTGTGCAGATGCGGAAACGAGCATCGCAGTTTACGTTCGGTCATCTGTCCCAGCCCCCCCTGGGCCCGCTGCGTGAAAACCGCCTGGCACTCCTCAAGCACGTCTATCGGACCCTCGAAGGCGTTTTTGGGCCGCTTCGAGCCTTTGGCCAGCAGACGCACCCGCCCGCTGTGCAGCGTCAGCAGCGTGACAATCTGGCTGGTCTCGCTGTAATCGCTGACAGATAAGGAAATTGCCTCGTCCGATACAAGGGCCACTCTGCCACCGTTGATTGTATTGTCTAGTACGCATTGTCTCCAAGAGGCTCTAACTCGCCGAAGCCTCCCGGTCGTTAAAATCCCTGGCTTCTCAGCCAGACTTCGCATAGCCGCGACCATTGGGCCACCTGGGCCGACTGGCCTCGGGGGCAGGTCTCATCGGCCAGGCCCAGCCCATGGGCACCGGTCGGGAACACATGCAACTCGAACGGCACCTTGTTGCGCGACAGGGCGCTGGCAAACATCAAACTGTTCTCCACCGGTACGCCGGCATCGTCGGCCGTGTGCCACAGGAAGGCCGGAGGCGTCTCGGGCGTTACCTGCAGTTCGTTCGACAGCGATTCCAGCAATTCCTGCGACGGATTTTCGCCCAGCAAATTACTGGCGCTGCCGGCATGGTTGAAGTTCAGGGTCGAGACCACCGGATAGCAGGCCACCACCGCGTCTGGCCGATTGCTGATGCGCTCCAGCGGGTCGGATGCCTCCGGCCGGCCAAGGTCAAAATGTGTGGCCAGTGTCGTCACCAGGTGCCCACCGGCCGAAAAGCCGAGCACGGCCACTTTGTCGCTCCTGATGTCGAACTCATCGGCCCGACTACGCACCAGGCGCACCGCCCGGCCAATGTCCTGCAGAGGGGCCGGATGCCTGTGCGGCGCCACCCGATACCTCAGCACAAAGGCTGCCAGGCCGATGGAATTCGCCCAGCGGGCAACCGGCTCGGCCTCGTGCGGGGCATGGCCCTGGTAAGCTCCGCCCGGGCAGACGATCATGCAGCCCGTTGGCCCGTCAACCGTGGCCGGCAGATATACAAGGTCAATCTGCGGGTCCTCAATTCTGGTTACCGTGTTCGTCATCTATTCCTCCGGCCACTGGAACTGGTCCAGGCGTTCGATGCGCAGCTGGCTGATTTTACGGGCCTCGGCGCTCTGCACGGTTATGTGCAGGCCACTGTAATCGAACACCTCGCCGGCCTGCGGTATGTGGCCCAACTGCGACAGCACGAAGCCACCCACCGTCTCGTAGTCCTCGTCCTCGGGCAGTTCAATCTCAAGTGTATCGTTAACTTCGTTGATGCGGGTACGGGCATCGAGCTCGGCCGCGGTCGCGCTGATTCGCCGAATCCACTCCGAGGGCTCCTCCTCGTCGTACTCGTCCACAATGTCGCC
>JAWLHX010000014.1:0-66617 GCA_041690105.1 Phycisphaerae bacterium | reverse complement strand
ATGATGCCGAATCCGGACCTCGATTCCATCGTGCCCAACATCAAGTTTTTTGTCGACAACGGGGCCGTGGGCATCATGCAACAGGGTACCCAGGCGGGCACCGGCACCGAGTTCGTCTCGCTGCGCATGTGGGTGCTGGCTAAGGCCATGTGGAACAGCGAGCTCGACGGCCAGAAGCTGATCAGCGAATTCCTCGAAGGTTTCTACGGTCCTGCCGCACCGGCGGTCCAGAAGTACATCGACATAATGCACAGTTACGGCCGCCAGAACGATTACCACCTGGGCCGAGTGGCCAGAATGAACATGCCGTTCCTGCAACCGTCCATTATCGCCGAGGCCGAAGCCGCCCTGCGGCAGGCTCATGCAGCTGCCGGCGACGACGAGACCCTGCAGCGTCGCCTGCGACACGCGCACCTGCCCATCTGGTATATACTGGCGAAGCGAGGCCCCATGAGCCCGACGTGGAAAGCTGTGGAGGACAAGGTTGGCAAGCTTGATTTCAGCGAAATTGCCCGCCTCAGCATTCAGACGGGCAAGGAGTGGCAGGTCTCGGCTGTTGCCGACCCGGAGGAATCGGGGCCGTGGTTCAAATGGCTGGCAGACTATGCCGCACTGCTTAAGGAAAAGGGGCAGGTTCTCCCGCCCGAGTTTAACGGCCACCTTCCCGATAACTGCCGGCTCATCCAGGCCCGCCAGATTGATGGCATCTACCTTAACCGCACCGGACAGTGGCGGGAGATGGACGATGCCAGCGACGGCTGGGCGCTTACCATACTGAAGCCCGGTTGGCTGATTCAGCACACCTTCAGCCCCTATGACGAGTACACTATCGGCCGCCAGTACAAGCTGTTTGTCAGGCTCAAGGGTGGTCCAACGAAGGCTGACGGCACGGCCTGCACAGTCGGCCTGACCGGCACCGGTAAACTGCCTTCCAGAAACATCTCGACCGCCGAACTTGCCGGCGACAGCTTCAAGGTGTTCGAAGTAGGTGCGTTCGCCGCCCAGGAGACTGTGACTCTCTACTTCGCTCTCTCACGCGATGGCTTAATGCCCGAGGTCTACTTCGACTGCATGTGGTTACAGCAGGTCGACTGACAATGTGCGGCAGGGGGCGATGGCAGTCGCCCGTCGTGGTGTTGGATAACGGCCAGCTTACCCAAATGGAGATTGCCAAAATGCCCATGCGCATGCTGATTTGCGTTCTGCCTCTGCTTATTACCACGGCCCTCTGGGCGGCTGATGACGCTGCGCTGCCACTTGTTACTGACGGCCGCAGCGAATACGTTATAGTCCTGGCGAAGGATGCCAGCCCTTCGGAGAAGTGGGCTGCTCAGGAATTCCGCAGCCACATTCAGCAGATGAGCGGCGCTGAGCTTCAGATTCAACCGGAGCAAGCTAATGGCGAATCGCCGGCCCGCTCCGTTATTATCGGCGATGGGCCAGCGGCGCGTGCCCTTATTGCCGATTTCGATCGGACTGCCTCAGGCGATGAAGGCTTCGTCATCCGCACTGTCGGCACACGCCTGGTTATTGCTGGCGGCCGACTGCGCGGAACAATGTACGGGGTATATACGTTGCTGGACTCCTTGGGTGTCCGCTGGTGGACTCCCAGCGAGACGTTCATCCCCCAGATGCCTACCATTCGCATTTCGCCGCAGGATCGCTCGGAAAAACCGGGCCTGGCCTATCGCGACATGATGAGCCGCGAGATACACGGCGAGGCCGGCCACCTGTGGATGGCCCGCAACCGTATGAACGGCATGATCTGGCAGGACGCCGACGAGAAGATTGGCGGGCGGTACAGTTTCGGGGGCCGCATGCTGGCCCATACAATTATGAAGCTTGCCCAGAAGCACAAGGTTGCCCTGACACCTGAGATGATGTCCATGGACGAGAAGGGCGAGCGGGCAAAACCCGGCAGCCGTGGCGATCAGCTTTGCTTCACCAACCCGGCGGTCATTGAGGCCATGGCCTCAGTTGTTGTTGCCGAATACCAGGCCGACCCGACACTTCATTTCGTCATGCTCGGCCAGGAGGACGGTAATAAGTATTGCCACTGCCCGGGCTGCCAGAAGGTTGCCGAGCGCGAGGGGTCGCAGTCTGGTCCGGTCATCCATTTTGCAAATGCCGTAGCCGCCAAGGCGGAAGAGACCGTGCCCGGCGCCGCAGTGGCAGTCAATGCTTATGTCTGGTCGCGGCTGCCGCCCCGGCATCTGCGGCCCCGTCCGAATGTCTATGTCGTGCTGGCTTCCTACGAGGTCGACTTCGGCACGCCGCTGGCCGATAGCCGGCACCAGCCCAACTTGCAGTTTAAGCAGGACCTGGAGCAGTGGAACGCCATCACCACCCGGATTTACATGTGGGATTACATGGTCAACTTCCTGCACTACCTCATGCCTCAGCCGAATCTGGACGTTCTGGTGCCAAACATCCGCTACTACGCCGCTCATGGCGTTGCCGGCATCATGAGCCAGGGAGCCTGGGACTGCTGGTACGCCGAGATGGCTCCTCTGCGCGGCTGGGTCATAGCCCGAGCCATGTGGAATCCGGAATCAGACGGGGCGGCACTGATCGACGATTTCGTCAAGGGCTACTACGGTCCGGCGGCCGGCGGCATTGCCGATTACATCGACGCCACGCACCGCTTTGTCCGTGAAAACCCCGAATGGGTCCAGGGAATCTACCGCCACACAAATTCGCGGCACATCGCCCCGGATATTATTGCCGAGGCCGAAGCCGCCATGCAAAAGGCCCAGGCGGCAGCCCGCGAAAGTGGTGACGAGACCATCATTAAGCGCGTCGCACATGCCCACATGCCGCTCAGATACGTCATGCTTAAGATGGGGCCGCGCTCGCCAATGTGGCGGGCCGTGGAAAAACGTTGCGGTAAAGTGGATGGCCCGGAACTGGCCGAAGGCTTTTTGCGCCCTGTCGCCGACTACCAGGTCAACATGATCGGCGAAGGCGGCCCCGGCAAACAGTTTTTCGAGTGGGCTGCCGACTACGGTAAACTTATCGCCGATGGCCGCCTTCCTGCCCCTGCCGAACTGGCCGAGGCCGACTGGACACGCACGCGACTCTTGCAGGGCTGCCAGATGGACCGCGGCGCCGCCTGGTATGTCCGTTCCGAGGGTGCCAGCGACGGCTGGGCTGTCCGTCCACCCAACGGCCGGCACGTTCTGCATTACCTAAGCGACACAAACGACTTCACCGTCGGCAAAAAATATCGCGCTTTCATTCGTCTGCGGGCGGAGGGGTTGGCCGATGATGCAGCAGACGGCGAGCTATGGTCGTGCGAGGTCGGCAAAGCCAAACTGGCCCTTAACGCCAACCAATTCCGCCCCGGCAACTGGCAAACCTTCGAGATCGGGACGTTTGTGCCTGAAGGCATGGGCACACCCATCAAAATCAACCGCCTCTGGAAGCATCGCGATGCCCTCAAGCAAGTCGACGTCGATTGCCTCTGGCTTGTTGAAGAGGGCGATTAATAGCAGAGAAAGCCGGCCGGGCAACATTCCGCCGCCGTTGCCGAAAAAGATGGATGCTTGCTCAACTTCTAAGGAACTGCATCTACCTTGGCTGGCGGCTCGCGTTTCGGTGGAATTGCATTGCGATACTTTTTCCACATAAGCTCGACAAATGGGTCACTGATCCTCCCAGCGTGGAATTTATCTTCACGGAAGTCGTGACGAGCGGCCGGATTAGTCTGCTCCATGATCTTCGCGCGCAATGGGGCATCATCCTCGGTCATCCAGCGGTCAACATAATCAAAGAATGCGTTATGGGCGTAGAATGGTTCGGCGTGCATTATGCGGGCGGCCAGGGCAGTGCCGACCCAAACTGGACTGTTGATGCTCCGTCTGTATGCCTCACCAGCATACTGCTTCCTTGCCTCCTTCATCCACGGGTACTTATACTCTCCGATTGGCCAGTCTTTGGGTTCTAAGTGCTCGTATGGCTTATGTTGAGGCTGCTTGCCAGCCGGCTCCCCCTTGTAGAGACCCCAGTGGCCAGCATAGACTACCTTAGCTCCTGTCCATGATTTGCCATATGCCGTCTGCATATCCATCCCGAAGCGGAAGTCAGGCTGGCTTACTGACGGTGACGCCATCTCTTTGTCGCCGAGCATCATGCCGGCAAAGCATATTGCCCATTTGCGCCCATTACCATGGCCGCCGTTGGCCTTCCAACCCCGGAACTCCGGCTCGGATTTCACAATCGACCATAGATCGATCCCGTACTGCACAAAATTGATCAGCAACGGTCGTTTCTTTTCATGCGGAAAGTCCAGGTTCAATAGCAAAGTGGCGAAGGACTCAGCTCGAACGGTTTCGCGGGCATACTGTGGCTGGTACTCGGCCGCTCCAGCAAAACAGAACCCGACAAGGTCGATCCACGGCTGGCGGAAGAGCCCGGCCCAACGATCAATGTCGGGCACCTCTTCCACATGCTCCAGACTATGCAGCTGCCACCACTGAATGTCACGCGCGCGGTACAACTTCATGCCGCGGTCGCAGTATCCAGGACGAAAGGTATCAGGTGGCACCGAGGCTTCAAGGCAGGTAAGGATCGAATAGCTCAGGACAGGACTTAAATTCTTCTCCCGGTTGAACAGGCACATGTGCTTGCCTTTTTCCGTGCTGACGCTCGAGACCAGCATGTCTCCGGCTTTCATCTCAAAAGGTGTCGTTGATGTGCGACTGGCGTCGTAATTTCGAATCCGATTGTCAAAACTGCTGGCGGAGCGGTCCCGGTCCTTGTCGCTCGGCGCTTTCAGATTCAGTACAGAACCGTTTCTGCCATCGGCCGGCGGTGGCTCAATCCTGGTTATGGTGACTGGGCCGACGACATAGTAGTCGCCGTTGACAAATTGACCGACTGGAGCGGCTTTGTCAAAATGCCAAGTAATGTGTCCCTGGGTGACTTTCTCCAAAAGAATCAAGTCGTTGGGTCGGGAGCTGGTTTCTGTAGCTTCAGCCAACGCATCAACTGCAAGTGCAGCAAAAGCCAGAACTAAGCAAGCCATGAAACGGATCATTGTTCTTCCTCTAAAGCATTGCCAGGGATCAGGAGGCCATGAACCGCGTAATGTCCGGAAACTTTTACGGATGATGAAAATATCGTACAGCGTTCGATCGGCCGCAGCAATAGCAATGTACACTCTGTTGTCCACGAAACGAACAACCGCCGGCACAAAGCGTGCCCTGCGCCGATTAAAAGTAAAATCATCTTGATGCAGGCATTGCTGTACCGGCTGGCTGGAGGTCAGACGCTGTAATCTTGCGGCGAGAGGGCGTACATGGTGTGCGGGAGCAGGGCGGTGTCATCGATAGCCTGCAGTAACAAGTGAAAAGGCCGGTCCCCGCTGCTGGGAACCGGCCCTGAATGCATCTTGAAGCTATTGCGTGGCTCGAGACCTTACCTCGCCCGGCGACGGCGAATGATCAGGCCGACCAGGCCCATGCCAAGCAGCGACATTGTGGCTGGTTCGGGAATGACGCTGATGTCCAGGTCGATGGCGTTGCTGAACAGCCGCTCCGAACCCGCACCACCCGGATTGCCGGCCCAGTTGCCACTTGCCCCAAGGTCAACAAATCCCTGAAAAACAGGAGTGCTGAAAGTAGTGAATTTTCCTGTGGCGGCGTCATAAGCACTGTCGTGCAGGCCATAAGTCAGTTTCTGGGCGAAGGTCGAGCCGGCGGCCATATCGCTGTTGGTGCCGCTGACAGTTGCTATGACATGCAATTCGGCCGGGTCACCGGCGGCTACGCCATTGTGAGTCGTATAGGTAAATTCATCTCCGTTGGCTGCATTCAGTCGCATCAGCGAGCGGGCGCGGACTTCACCGTTGGCTCCAACCCAGTTGGCGTCAAACTGCCAGAAGTTGTCAACGTGAATATTTGTGGCGTAGCCCCCGGCCGTAACCGTCGGAGCCGAAATCGTCCACTGCATGCTATAGGTGGCTGTGCCTGTATCCTTTACCGCGTCGCGACTGAGCGTGAAGGTCAGGGATGAACTGCCCTGGTTAACTCCCGAGATAGCCCACTTGCCGCCACTGCGCATGTCGCCATTGTCCACCGGGTCAAGCATGCCCGAACCGAAACTGTAATCGTGGCCGTAATTATACGTCGAGGAACTGCTGCCAGAGAGATCATAAAAACCCATTATTCGGCCAGGCTTAGTGCTGCCTACGTCTACTGTCATGCTCCAGTACTGATTTCCGCCATCTGCGGCGGTGACGACCAGATTGTCGCCCGAGGTCTCATAGCTCAAGACAGGTGCAGCAACCGCTGAGACCGCAATGGCCGCCAGGCAGACGAGACTGGTAATAATCTTACGCATGGCTGATACTCCTTCTGAATTGGGCGGCGCGCGAAAAGCTGCAAATAAGCAGTATCTCATACGAGGCATTCATCCATTCGCATTCTAGCGCCACTGACAGGCAAATCAAGTTGACGAAACCGAACGTGCAGAAAAAAGACCTTCTCCTGCACAATCCTTACAATAAAAAAAAGGCCGAACCTTCCATGACGCGAACAAGGACTTCCTCTGGAGCGCAAAACCATTGCAAACGCTCGTAAAGAAGTGCCTGTACAGCCTCATTAAAAGGCTTCGACCCCGCGTTGAACAACAAGCAGCACCCTTAAAGGTTCTGCTCCTCCGCCAGAATTATGAATCAAGTTTCCGTTTTGTCAAATAAGAGTATGAATCTTTTTTGACAATGATCGCGGCCTTGGCGTTCGCAAGGCCCGGCAAAAAGCGTGCCCTCCGCCGATTCAAAGCAGAATCATCATGATTCAGCCATTGCTGCACCGGTCAGGCGAGACAGGTCGGGACGCCCGCTCAAACTGGCTGAAATCAGCCGGCAGATGAAAATGTCTCCGCCATAATTCGTGCGGCTTACCCGATCGCGCATGGTCACCTCAACGCGATGCTGGCTTGTGCCGTTGGCTCGGGCCGCAGCGAGCAGCAGGGCCTGCAATTGGCTGGTGGCAAATTCAGTGGCCGGTTCAAGTTCGCGGAACGCCCTGGCCCCGGGCAACCCCTCCACGCGGTATCGGCCCTGATCATCAGGCACAATCTGTACTTGTCGCCGCAGCACAATCAGGCTGGTGATGGCGCCAACGGCGTTGGCCACTTCAGCATGGGGCGGAACAATGGCCTCGGTCTCCAGCCGCTCGGCTGCCTGAGGCAAAAAGTGGCCCACGGGGGCGCCAATGCCAACCAGGGGACGCTTGATCCGCAGCCGAACATGGTAGTCGTCGCTACCGCCGGCCAGCAGGTTCTCAATAAGAGCAAGCCAGGGGCTATCCTGCAGCAGGCGGTCTTCATCGTCTCTGCCCGCATCAGCCGACTGCTGGTCGGTCGATGCGGCCAGTTGCGTACGGATGAGTTCCAGAGTCAGCCGTTTGACCACCAGCGCCAAGCCGCGCCGAGCCAACTCCTGACGATCAATTCCGGCCACCCGCCCCAGCAGGTCGGCCAGCCTCGTCGAGACCTGCAGATCGGGCCACAGCGACAACAAACCGCCGACGTGCAACAGGTCGGTCGGTGTCAACCCGCAGCGCTGAACCATATGGGCGTCTTCCAGCGGGCCGATGGGCAGGAACTGCCAGCCGCCGCAGCCCATCTGCTCGGAAAGCTCGTGCAGGCATCGAGGACCGCGGGCCAGGGCATCCAGAACGGCCTGCTGCCGGACATCCAGTTTGCCCTCAGCGGCTCGGCCCGTGGCTCGCAGCAGGCACATGCCCTCGGTCGACTCGCTGAAATGATCGAGGTGACGCTCCACCCAGTCCAGCGCCGGATGTGGGTCGGCAATGCCGGCTAGCGAACCTATCGGTACCACCCGCCGCGGCCCGACCTGCAATTCGCCCTGCCGCCAGGCCAGCAGACTGTCTCCTCCGAGGCCCATGGTGCGCATGTCGAGTGCCTTGACGTGCGTCCGCCATTTTCCGACGCGGGCGCCTTCCGGACAGGTGCGGACGTGATCGTCGGCAATGATTGCCGTATCGGTAGTCGTGCCGCCAATGTCAACCACTATGGCGTCGCTGACACCGGCCAGGTGACGCCCGCCGGCAACGCTGGCCGCAGGCCCCGAGAGAATAGTTTCGATCGGCTTTTCAAGAGCCGTCTGCACGCTCATCAGCGAACCGTCGCTCCGCACCACCATGATCGGGGCATCGATCTGCCGCTGCTGGAGCGACGAGCGGAACTGTTCCAGCAATTCCTGCAGGTACGGTATGATTCGCGAATTGAGCATGGCCGTCTCGGCCCGGATGATGTAGCTGAGGCCCTCGGAGACCTCGTGGCCGCAGGTGACGGGCATGTGCGTCAGTTCCCGGATGATCTTCTTGGCGGCCAGTTCGTGCGAAGGGTTGGCGTGGCTGGCGAAACCCGTGACGGCGAACGCCTTCACCTGGTGACGCTCCACCATCTGCCGGGCTACGGCGGCAATCTGGCCCGCATCAATTGCTTCGATCTCCGCCCCGTTAATCTCCAGCTGACCGCGCAAGGTGGCCAACGGCTGATAGGAAAAGTCCTGCGGATAGTATTGCCCGTAGGGCGGCCAGATGAGCAGGCCAACCTTCTGTCCGCGGCCCTCGACAATGGCATTGGTGGCCAGCGTAGTGGAAACCGATACCAGGTCAACCTGGGCCAGACGCAGGGGGTCGAGCTGATCCAGCGCCTGGTTGATGCCGATGGTGTAATCCCAGGGCGTAGTCGGAGCCTTCGCCTTCTGCAGGACCTGCTCGCTGGCAAAATCGTATATGACCACATCGGTAAAGGTGCCGCCGGCGTCGATGCCGAGGCCTACCCGCGTCGGTTGGAGGTCAGCATCATGGGCGGTGGGGCCACTATCGAGCACAAGCTTGCGGTTCTCGCCTGCTGGTCCGCTCTGCCAGGCAGGGCGGGCCGCAAGAGTTCGCCTGCTGGCATCGTAGGCAGTTACGTAGTGCGGCGGCACTATGAGAATTTCATCCGAAGTCTCCCGGGTGGTCAGCAACGACTCGAGCAGGTGAGGCGTGCCCCGCAGCTCCTCGTACTTCCAGCCGAACCGCTCGGCCATATCGCGAGCCATATCGGCATGGCGGCGCTTGATGGACAGCCCCGTGTCAATGTAAGCTGCGCGGCGGTAATTACGCTGCCAACTGCTGAGAAAATAGCGGATGGCCTCGGCGTTCTCCTCGCCATGGGCCTCCACCAGTCGCTGGAACTCGTCCTTGGCGCTTGCCTGCTCGGGTGTGCCGGTGGTAGTACTGCTTTGGCTTGGCGGCGCGGAATTCTCGGCCACCCAGCCGTCGGCAATATAGTAGGTGCCGGGCTCGCGGGCGAATTGATCGCGGTAGGCCTTGTCGGACCCGAGAAAAAGGGCGATACAGTCATTCACCCGCGGAATAGCCAGCGGAATGGCGCGTGCCTTGATGTCAACCGCACCCAGCCCGCAAACGCCATAGCCGATGGCAATAAGGTCCGCCCGACGATCATCGGCAGCCCGGTCAATGGCCTCCTGCAACCTGCGCCGCAATTCCAGTGGCTCGCGGTGCAGCCCGCCAGGCAGAAACTCCATCGACAGGTCCAGGTCAAGCGAGTCGGCCACAGCCCGCAAATCAAGTCCCAGCACCCCGCACGCAATCACGTGCACACGCCGTACACCGTTCAGCATGGTAATCACCGCCTCCTGCAGTATCTAAAACCTAAGTATAGCAGTCTGCCGAGGACGCTCAATGGGATTTCTGGCAACAGCCGTCGCCACTGCAGCGGGGAATGGAACGACGAATGGCCCCGTAAAGCATCTTCTATGCCGGTGAATTCTTTTCCGGAATAGCAACTGTAAACACGGACGATATAATGCCGGGCGGCGGCAGTTGCCAACTCAAGCCTTGGAGGTCGAAATAATGAAGCGAATAGCAGTGGTGGGAGCCGGAATGATGGCTCGGGTGCGTACGCAGGCCCTGCTGGCAACCGGCCAGGCGACTATCTGTGGCGTTGCGGCAAAGCATCGTGAACGAGCGGCCAGCTTGGTCGCCGACCTGAACCTTACTGATTGTGCCTCGTTCGACGATTTCAGGCAACTCGGGCAACTCCAGCCCGATGCAGTGCTGGTTGAAGTGCCGCACGTAGCTCAGCACGAGATTGTCGTCTGGGCTCTGCAATCCGGGTTTCATGTGCTGGTGGGCGGAGCGCTTGCCGCTACAGCAGACGAAGTCGCGGACATCCAGCGCCTGGCCCACCAGAAAGGACTGATTGTCGAAGCCGGATACGAAGCCCGCTACAGCGCTCTGTGGGAAGCAGCGCGGGATGCCGTCACCAGCGGCCGCCTGGGCCAGCCCGTCGCCGTCCGAAGCATTGCCTTGTGGGCTGGCGACCCGGCCAGCTGGTACTATAATCAGCAGGCCAGTGGCGGCATGCCACTTACGCACATGACTTACTGCTTCATCAATCCGGTACGCTGGCTGCTGGGCCGGGCCTTGGCTGTTTCGGCTTTTGCCAATCGGGTGAGCCAGACCTCGCCAGCGATGATTGCTGAAGAGACCTGCGTGGCTAACATCCTTTTCCAGGACCAGGTGCTCTACAGCCTCACAGCCGGGTTCGTCAAGCCAGCTTCATTGCCTGCATGGTCGGTGACAATCGTTGGTACGGAGGCGGCTATCGATCTGCATCCTGCCGAAAATGGCATCGGCACCATGCTCTTCTATGGTCCCGAGAAGACAGAGGTCGATTATAACTCGGCCCCGGACCCCTTCCAGGTTCAGGCCACAACCTTCCTCGGGGCCATCGACGGTGCTGCCACCTGCCGAAACTCCCCCGGCGACACGCTGGCGGATGTTCAGATTGCCGAAGCAATTGCCACCTCAGCCAGAGAGACCAGAACCGTCACCCTGCCGAAGTAACTGATCAGGCTCTATCGCTTAAGTGGCAGCCACAAACAAGCCTATTCCGTCGCGATCAAGTATATATGCACGGCCAGCGGCTCAAACGTGTCGGTGAATGTTCCGTCATCGCCCACCGCCAGCTTGCGCGTTTCGTCCACCACTTCGACAACGGTGCCCGGTTTTGCGTTAGTCTTAAAGGTCGCCTTGCCCGCCCGTCGCTGCATATCCAGGTTCTGGGCGAAAATGTAGAAGCCTGTTGCTGTGCGAGTCACCCGCGTTTGGCATGCGAAGTCGTTGCCCAAGGTCATTTTCAGAGCGAGGGCCTCGCTTTGCGGAGCAAGAATGGCCGGTGCCAGGCGAGTCAGTTGTTCATTAATCTTCTTGATAGCCGCCTGCTTCTCGGCGTCGGGGGCAAACTCGCTGAAGCTGGGCGTAAAGCGGTGCGTAAAATAGATGATGCCCTTCGCTCCGCCGATCAAGGCCATCCAGACCTCGGCCCGCAGTTCTGCGACCGAGACCTCCTTCTGCTCCTCCACAGCAATGCCGCGCGCCCCCTTGCCCGTCTCGATCATGGCGAAAAAGGGTTTGTCTTTGCCGGCCAAGGCCTGCAAATCGGTCGCCGCCTGGGCCACCCAGTCAATCTTCTCAGGGCGATTGTGGCCCCAGATCGGGTAGACGTTATAGGTCAGGATGTCGGCTGCCCGGGCGTACTGCGGGTAAATCTCCTTACGCTTCTCTTCTGCCAGGCCCTCATTCAGACCGTCATCGCTGATGAATCGCGGCGACCAGTCCATAATCACTGGTCGGTTTGGCTCGGCTTTGCGTATTGACTGGTAAGCCTCGGCCATGGCTTGCGGACTCATCTCTTCCTTGCCACCCAGAAACGCCTTGTCCGGTTCGTGCGGCAGGACGAAGGCCAGCAGCGCCGGATGATTTACCACCGCTTCGTCGAAGGGCACAACGCCATACAGGCCGGCAGCCTGCAGCGCGTCCAGGTATTCATTCGGCGTGGGCTTCGCGCCCGGCATGAAGTAGCCGTTGAGCCCCATGGCCTGGGCATTCTTGAAGCTGGCGATTGACTGATAAAAACCCATCAGCGGAAGCAGTGGCTTTTCCCCGTTTATCCGAAGACTGCCCGAATCGCTGATCTCAACCCGCCTGATGGGTTCGAAGCCCCCTTCGGATTCTATCTCCGCTGGATCGGCCAGGACAACCAGATCCATATTGCAGAGCGAACATTTGCCGGGGGCCGACTGGCGGACCTGCGGATGCATCGAGCAGGTCCAAACCTTTGCCCCCGTCTCCGTTGCCCTGTTGGCGGCCGGTTTGTCTTCGGCCCGCGCCGCCACCGGCCCCAGAATCGTGTGTGACATCAGCATAATGGCAGCAGTCAACAGGGTTACCAGACGATGATTCATAATGCACCTCCTCAATTTGATGCTTCAGTGTCTTGTTGTTATGGTGCCGTAATTCCGGCCGGCGGCCCCGATGCTTCAATACCTTCCGGCACAACACGCCAGATGACTCCCGTTTCGGGTATCTCCACCTTCGCCCTGACCTTCCTCATGGCCGCCACCGTCATGCCCGTGCTTCTTGCTGAAGAAGGTTTCGACATTCTGCGTGGCAGTAACTTTAGATGACTGTTTGCCGCGCGCCTCTATATCATCGATCAGCGCCTTCATCTCAGCGATTTCCCGCCGCTGAGCCGCAATAATCTCGTCGGCCAGTTCCCGCACTCGCGGATCGCTGATCCGGGCCCGCTCACTGGTCAGGATGGCAATGGAATGGTGCGGGATCATAGCCTTCATGTACGAAACGTCCCCCACCGTCGCCTGGCTCCGCACCAGCCACAGTGCCAGGGCAAAGACAACCACGCTGCCGATGATGATGCCGATGTTGACGCGCCAGTTGCTCAGCATGTGCGTCATGAAGGCCAGCATGATCACAGCCATTGTCGCGCCCATCACGAGGGCCATGTAGGCCCGCGTCTCGCTGAAGGAAACATGGTCGAGCTCGTAACTGTTCAGGTACATCAGCCCAAACATGCAGACCGTAGAAGTTGCCACCATAGCACCGAACCGAAGGTAGATCTTCATCGCGATTATCCTCCCCACATCGCTGGGGCAAGCCGGCCGTGTGCTGATAACCAGCCCTCCCAGGCAACTGCTTTAGTATCCTCTCCCTCGCGAACGTCATTATAAGGGTTATTTCGTAACGGCTGTACGATGAAGAATGGGCGTAACTTTCGCCGGCGAGTGCATTTTAATCAGATACTGGCACCCCGACGAGGAATAAAATGGCACCAGGCTCGGTTCTCATTATTGCGCCTCACCCCGATGACGAAACCCTTGGTTGCGGCGGAACGCTGGCCCAGCGGATTCAGCAAGGATGCAGCGTGGCCATTGTTGTCGTCACCGACGGCCGCCATCTTTTCCGGCTAAGCCAATGGAAGATCGAGTCCGACCCCACGCCGGCGGAAGCTTCGCTGATGCGCAAGGACGAAACGCTGCGGGCGGTCACAATTCTCGGATCTCGTCCAGAAGCAGTGCGTTTTCTGGACGTGGAGGATGGCACGCTTGAAGACCACCTGCAACCCGCAATCGAGACAATTGCCCATCTCATTGATGAGCTTACGCCGCAGGAAATCTACGTGACCAGCGAACACGAGCGTCACCCCGACCACGTTGCCGCCTGCGCCGTCGTGCGGGCTGCCATGCAGAAGACCCAGAGCAGGGCGGCGCTTTACCGGTATACCATCGAATTGCGGCACGGCCTGTCGCTTTCGACCATCGACCAACCATCTCTGGCGTTGGACATCTCGGCCCAGCTGGAGCTTAAACGCCAAGCCGTCAGCCAGTTCAATAGTCACCTCAAAATAGTTGCCCGCGGACAGACGCAGCCCTTCTTCTTGAGCACCGACGACTGGCTTCAGCCGCAGGAGCGATTCTTCGTTGATCGGGCCTGAGGCTCCCTCCCACTCATTCATCTTCCGCGCCGTCGGTCTTGGCATGGGAAAGGCTATTGTACGTCTGCACTGCCCAATCTCTGTCGGCAGAATCTTCGAAACATATTGTGACAACGCCGAGTGTGTTGCCGCAGGCCGCCTCGCCTTGAAGCTGCCAGTATGACTGGCCGTCCTCTTCAGCCTGCCGTATTGTGGCCCAGCCCTGGACGTCCTGGTTATCGAGATCAACAACCTCGGCGCCTTGCAACTTCTCAGGCGTTTTTCTGCTGAGCATGTCTGCCGGAATTGCCGGGGTTTCATCTTCGCCACTTGACGTGAAGGACGTAAAGCGAACAGTCCGTCCGTCAAACCAGAAGACAGGCTCCGCGCCATCGTCCTCCCATGTCTCGTAATAGTGGCCGGGCAATCTGATTGACCAGCCTCCGGTAAGACTATGAACCATATTGCGACGACGATAGCCGATGCCCTGCGGTTGTGGCGGTTGGGGCGGCACGTCTTCGGGCCAGTTCAGCAGGCGAGTCAGTTCCTGGACTTCAGGTGCCGGCAGTTGTATGTCCGCATCCAACGAGGCTGCCCGCTCCATGCAATCCAGCGCCAGCTGACATATCGAGCGTTCCCACTCCTTGAAAGGCACATGCCAGCGAACTTCGCACCACATCAGATAAAGCCCGGTACTCCGCCAGAAGCTCGCGTCAGGTGCGCGCTGCCACCAAGAGTAGTAGTTCCGGCAGATATCCTGAAGCGCCTCTTCCTCTGCCTCTGTCAGTTTGCGGCACCAATTTTCGGAAAGTGGCCCTAGCGGCGACAAGACAAAACGCTCCATCTCTGGCAGCGGATATCCTATTGGCATATTCAGCATCAGTCCACTACAGCCCTCGCGGCTCTGTTCCAGCGGGATGCTTCCGATACCCTTCAACATCGCCGCCATCTCGCACTGAAGATCATCGAAGTCGCCGCTGAGGGCAAAGCCAGTTTCGTCAGCCCCTTCTTCCGACCAATCCCAGTGCAGGTTCAGTTCCGAGCCAATCTTATTCAGCAAACCAACTGCGTGGGCATGATACCCAGGGCCGACCGTGGATGTTTTGGCCGAAGCCAGTATCGTTTGATCAGGCTGCCAGACGAACTCAACCGGCTCTTCACAAGGATGCAGCACGACCGACAGTGTGTGCTGATCCACGGAACTGGCGATCATTCGTGCCATTAGCGGGTCCGTGGTGGCATTTTGGATTGCGGCACAGATATCGGAGAACAAGGCATTGCGGCTTGGCTTTCGCCGCAAAGGCCCATGTCTCGGCACATCCGCCTTTACGATAAATCCCAGACCCATCAGCCTACTCCTTGTAACAATGTCATTTGATGTAGTGAGGACTGTCGCATAGTTTGGTGCCCACGTGCATGCCAGGCACGTGCTATGGCAGCTTGGACGAAAGTGTCCAAGGCTGCCGAGGGTGGCAACGACTCCGCCAAACGGTAAAGGGTGAGCAGCAGGCGGTTCGACAGGCTCATCACAAGCCGCCGGAGAGCGGACATGCCTTCTGACTATGAAACCATCATATCGTTAAGCCTTTGCTGTTTCTACTCTCCACTTTCTTCTGCCAGCCAGTTATACCATAATAAAAAAGCCGGCATTCTGGCTGGCTCTCGGCTATTCCAGCACCACCGTCAGTCTGGCTCCGCCTTTCGGTAATGTTGTTGTGACCACGCGACTGCGGCCGCCGGAAGTTGCCGTCACTTCGTATTCACCCAGAAATCCGCGCAGCTCGCACTTGCCCACTTCGTCCGTCTTGCCTTGGGCATCGGTGCTCCACTGCTTGTGCACCAGGTCCATCCACACGCGGCCGTTAGGCTTGAGCGTCCAGTCCTTGCGGACCATGGCGGCATCCGGCAGCCAGTGGGTGCGCTCCCAGAAGCCCCAGGTCATAATGCCCTCGACGGCCGGGTGGCTGAACAGGGCAATGTAAAAGTCACGCGTGAAGTCGGCCTGAAGCTGTTCGTCGGTGATGTTGACATCGAACTCCGTCACCTGGAGCGTCAACCCCAGCGTGGCGAAGCGGTCGAGGATGGTCAGCATCCGCTCCGGGCTGGTGAGCCGCCCGCCGAAATGCCCCTGAAGGCCTATGCCCTGGACGGGCGCCCCCTGGGCCAGCAGAAAGCGGATCGTCTTCTCGTATTCGTCCTGGTGGACCGTCGCCAGGCCGCCGTTGCCGAGAATGTCGTAATCGTTGATGTACAGCCGAGCCTGCGGATCGGCGGCCCGGGCCAGCTTGAACCATTCAACCATCGCCTCGCGGCCCAGCACATCCATCAGGTCGTGTTCGCTGTAGGGCTCGTTGATCACGTCCCACTCGACCAGCCGACCCTTCATGGCACTGGCTACCTCCGTCACATGATCGGCCACCCGCTTGGCCAGGGACTCCTTGTCGCCGCGCAGAGCGGCCACATCGGCTGGCAGGTGCTGCCAACTCGGCCACACCAGGCAATGGCCGCGAATCTCGATGTTCCGCGCCCGCAGCCAGTCGGAGGCCGCCAGCGTCTGGGTGCGGGACCACACTTTGGGTCTCAGTCCCTCCCAGGGCGGCCACTTCAGGTCGTTGCCGAAAACCACCCGGTTAAAGTTCTGCTCCACGAATTGCTGGTAACGCTGGCCCTCGGGGCTGCCGTCCATTATCCACTTGGCATCGACGCACGAGCCGAACGCAAACCCGTGGCGAGTCAGTCGCACCGCCACCTCGGCCCCGACCACCGGCCGACCTGCCTGGTCGGTCACCGTTATCGCCAGATCGCCCTTGCGCAACTCCTCGATTCGCTCCAGAGCGGCCTTGCGCCACGCCGCGTCGGGCGACCGACCCTCGTAATCGCCCGCCGTACGCGGCAAGTCCGCCAGCTTAACTGCGCGGCCAAAATTTACCACCGTGAGGTTTGCGATGTCAATCTTCTGCGGCAAATAGCCGAGGCGAAGATTGATGCTCGCCTGGCCGGCCGGATACGTGCCACTGCTTACGAAGGGCACCTGGAACTTCTGCCACCGCCGGCCCACGCTGATGGGGAACTCGACCGACTTGGCATATGGTTCAACGCCCTGTTCGAACACGAAGTCGGCATGGGCTTCGCCGCCATCGGGCGAGGCGCAGCGTGCCTGGAAGGTCGCCAGCAGCACGTCGCCCTTGGCAACAGGGGCCACCGTGGCGGCGTGCAATTGGAGCAGCCACGGCTGAGCGGGCTGCTTCAGTGTGGTCACGCGCAAGGCCCGGTCAAAGTCCTGCCCCTCAACGTCCACGCCCTCGCATTGTCCGGTCGCGCTATCCCCCGCCAGGCGGAAGGCCGCCTCCGTATCTTCTGCGACCATAGCCGTCCCTGCCGGCAAAAGAGCCGAATCGGCCGCCACTCCCGCAGCCATCATCAAAACCACCATTACCGACGCCAACCATCTGATTACATTCATGCTCTTTCCTTGCCCCGAAACGCTGTGTAAAACATGTGCGAGCAGCCTGAAACGCCCGAAATTCGAACCTGGCCACGGCAATGGTACCGCCGCCGGCTTGCTGGAAACAAGCAAAAAGCCGCTCGCCTTGCTAGCCCGCGCGACTGCTATTCCAGTACCACCGGCAGCCTGGCTCCGCCTTTCGGGACTGTTGTTTTGACCACGCGACTGCGGGCCGCTTGAAGTTACCGTCACTTCGTATTCGCTTAGAAATCAGCGCACGTATGCTCGGGAGTGTAACATCCTTTCTGTAAATTGGTCGTCCTGGGGCGGCGTAGCGGAGGCGAGCACCAGCGAGCCGAAGCGGAGCCGCCCCATGGCGACCGGCGGACAGGCGGAGTTTTTTTTGTCTCCCCATCCGGCTTGCCTCCGGCTTGGCTCCGCGCTTGACTTGCCTGCCATTTCTGCTAATGTAGCTTTTTCGGGCGATGGGAGTGCCGGTGATCATGGGACGTGTTCGCGTTAAAATCTGCGGCATCACCAATGCCACCGACGCCCTGACCGCGGTCGATGCCGGCGCCGATGCGATTGGTCTTATCTTCGCCAAGAGCCCCAGGCAGGTAACTGTCGCTCGGGCTCGGGAAATTGTGGCTGGCTTGCCGGCCTGGGTCAGCGCGGTTGGCGTCTTTGTGAATTCGCCCGCAGATGAAGTGCTGCAGGTTGCTGCGGACGTCCGGCTTGACGCGGTGCAGTTGCATGGCGACGAGCCTGCCGCAGTGGCGAATGCCATTGCCGCGAGATACAAACTGATACGGGCCTTTCGCATTGCCGGCCCGGCCGATCTGGACGAAGGACGCGAGTATTTGCGGCAATGCCGCCCCGCTGCCTGCCTGATCGATGCCAAAGTAAGCGGGGCCTATGGCGGAACCGGTCATCGGGCGCCCTGGCAGTTGGTGGCGGAGGCGCGAGAAGAATTCTGGCCGCTGATTCTCGGCGGCGGCCTGACACCTGATAATGTTGCCGCAGCTATCGATACCGTGCAGCCTTATGGTGTCGAGGCATCCAGCGGCGTGGAAAGCGAGCCCGGTCGCAAAGATCATCAAGCCGTACGGGCTTTTATTGACGCAGCTTCGAGAAAGCGCATCAAAACACTGTAGTCGGAGGAAAGAATGAAGCACGACATTAAGAATGCCGCACTGGCTGGCGATGGCAAGAGGCGTATTGATTGGGCTGAACGCGACATGCCTGTGTTGCGACTGGTCCGCGAACGCTTTGAAGCCGAAAAGCCCTTGGCCGGACTGAAGATGAGCGCCTGCCTGCACGTTACGGCCGAGACGGCCAACCTTTGCCGCACGCTGAAGGCCGGCGGCGCCGACCTGGTTCTGGTGGCTTCGAATCCGCTCAGTACGCAGGACGATGTTGCCGCCTCGCTGGTGCACGATTTCGGCATTGCTACCTATGCCATCAAGGGCGAGGACAACGAGACCTATTATCGCCATCTGGTTGCCGGCCTGGACCACGAACCTAACGTCACAATGGACGACGGCGCCGACCTGGTGTGGGGTCTGCACAAGGATCGTCCCGACCTGGCAGGCAACATTATTGCCTCCATGGAAGAGACCACCACGGGTGTCATCCGTCTGCGCAGCATGGCCAAGAGCGGCACGCTGAAGTTCCCGGTCATTGCCGTCAACGATGCCGACACCAAGCACCTGTTCGACAATCGTTACGGTACGGGCCAGAGCACCATGGACGGCATCATCCGGGCCACCGACTTTTTGCTGGCCGGCAAGAAAGTTGTCGTGGCCGGCTATGGCTGGTGTGGTCGCGGATGCGCCAGCCGGGCGTCGGGCATGGGGGCCAACGTAATTGTTACGGAAGTCAATCCGCTGCGGGCCTTGGAAGCGGCCATGGACGGCTTCATGGTCATGCCTATGGCCGAGGCCGCTAAAATCGGCGACCTGTTCATCACCGTCACCGGCGATATCCACGTGCTGCGCGACGAGCACTTCAAGCTCATGAAGGACGGCGCCATCATCTGCAACAGTGGTCACTTCAATGTTGAAATCGACATTCCGGCCCTGGAAAAGCTGTCCTCCAAGGTCAATCGCGCGGTGCGCAACTTTGTTGACGAATACGTCGTCAACGGTCGTCGCCTTTACCTGCTTGGCGAAGGTCGTCTCATTAATCTGGCGGCGGCCGAAGGTCATCCGGCCAGCGTCATGGACATGAGCTTTGCCACGCAGGCCCTGGCCACCGAGTTTGCCGTTAAGAATAAGGACAAACTCGAAGTTGCGGTGCACGATGTCCCGGCCGAGATTGACGAGTGGGTTGCCAAGTTGAAGCTGGAAAGCATGCACATCGACATCGACAAGCTGACTGACGAGCAGGTGAAGTACCTTAGTTCGCACGAGATGGGAACCTGATAGCTTCGCTGATATGATTGCGGCAAGGGGGCAGGCCGATCAAAATCGGCTTGCCCGTGCCGCCAGAATTGCAAGAGTCGGAAAATCGCGAGGGGCTTCATCCATGGCTACTGTTCTGCCGTTCCGCGGGCTGCGTTATTCCACCAGCAATCCTCTGGACCTGTCGCTGATTACCGCCCCGCCATACGATTGCATCGACGATGAGATGCAGGGAAACCTGTACGATGCTCATCCGCACAATATCGTGCGTCTGATTTTTGGCCAGACCTCGCCCGACGACACACCGCAAAACAACCGTTACACCCGCGCCGCCGAACTTGTCAAGAAATGGCAGGATCAGAATGTTCTGGCCCGCGAGAAGCACTCCGCCCTGTACCTCTACGAGCAGGAATTTACCGTGGCCGGTCGCACCCGCGTGCGGCGTGGATTCGTGTGTCGCGTGGCACTCGAGGAGTTTGGCTCCGGCAGCATTTTTCCTCACGAGAAGACCTTCCCCAAGCATGTCGAAGATCGGTTGGAGTTGCTGAAAGCCACCAGCGTCAACATGAGCCAGGTGTGCGCACTTTATCCGGACGAGCGGAACGAGGTAATTGCCGTGCTCGACCGCTTGCCCCTGGCCCGGCCGGACCTGCACGTGGTCGACCCCAACGGCGTCGTCAATCGCATGTGGGTGGTGACCAACGAAGCCGCCGCCGCCGAGGTGACTGCCCTGATGCAGCGCCGCCCGCTGTTCATCGCCGACGGGCATCATCGGTACACCACGGCTCTGGCTTACAGGCGTTGGCTGATAGAGCAGGGCCAGCAGGTGACAGGTCATCATCCGGCCAACTATACGTCGATGATGTGCATCAGCATGAGCGACTCGGGCCTTGAGATTCTGCCGACTCATCGCGTGCTGGTCGATTTGCCGCCGGTCAATGCCGAGCAATTGCAGAAGATTCTGGAACCATACTTTACCTGGGAGCGCTTCACCGGAGCCGAGGCCACCAGCGGCCGAATGCATGCCCACCTGGTCGAGACGCCGCAGACGGACTTCGGTTTCTATCTGCGCGACGATCAGGACGCCTACCTGGCCACCCTCAAGACCGAGGGCATCATGAACAAGCTGGCCCCGGAGCAGAGCGACCATTGGCGCGAGCTGGATGTGGCCGTCCTGCACCGACTGGTTTTCGATCGTCTGCTGAGCGACGCTTTTGGCGGCTTGGAGAACGTGACGATCCGCTATCTGCACGATGATGGTGAGGCTTTCGACGCCGTCCATGAGCAGGGGGCGAGCATGGCCATTCTGGTCAAGGCACCGACCATGGAACAGGTACGGGCGATTGCCGCCGGCGGCGAGGTCATGCCGCAAAAATCAACTTACTTCTACCCGAAGCTGTTGAGCGGCCTGGTGATGAACCCGCTGGATTGACCCGCCGCACCTTGTCTGTTCTTTGCCCTTCGTCCTTGCCCTGAACTCGTCGAAGGGCTTGGCAGGATAAGGTCGCCCGCAGAGCCGGATGAGGGTGAGCTGTTACCCTTCTCCCTTGACGGGATAAGGTGGCCCGAAGGGCCGGATGAGGGTGGGTTTTGCCCGCGCAGATAGGGCGAGGAGTTTTCCGCGCAGCGACACCCCCACCTGTCTCCGCTGGGCGAAGACATCCTCCCCCGTCAAGGGGGAGGGGTTGCAACGGCAGCGGCTGATAATGCCTTGCCGCTTTGGAATCAGCCGCACTCTTGTCCAGAGCTGATTGAATCCTTGACTTGCTGTTGGTGCGGCTCTAACATCTGGTGCCCGCGGCGTGTGCCCTGGTTGGGGCCGCAGGTCAGTCCGAGCATTATTATGGCCGAAGAGGCATTCTGTTGGCAGTCCTTAGACCATGAAACAGACCACCCGCTCGTTCGACATGCCGAGTTCGGTTGATGAGATCCGCCACGTGCAGGATGTCATTCGACGCGATATGAAAAAATATCAGTACGATGATGATGTCTGCTTTGCCGTCAAGCTGGCTCTGGAAGAGTCGCTGGTGAACGCCGTTAAGCATGGCAACCAGTTCGACCCCTGTCGCATGGTTCACGTGCAATACAAGATTGACGACGAGAAGGTCGCCATAACGATTCGCGACGAGGGCCGCGGCTTCGATCCGGTATGTGTACCCGATCCGACCTCTGCCGAAAATTTGACACGCCCCTGCGGTCGTGGCATCATGCTGATGAGGGCTTACATGGACGATGTGGTCTACAGCGTCAAGGGCAACGAAATCACCATGGTCAAGCATCGCCGCTAGCCGTAGAATGTCGGAAACATATGATCAGGCGGCAGGTGCGCCGGAGAAACCTGTGAACGCAACGGTCAGCAGAACAGAGCAGGGCGATGTGCTGGAGCTTTGCGGCTCGGCCGACTATCAGGCCACTGCCGAACTGCGCAAGGCCTTCGAGGCGGCCATCGAGGCAACCGGCGGCCGCGTCATCTGCGACCTCAGCAAAGTCGATTTTGTCTGCAGCGACGCCCTCAGCGTCTTCATCTGCGCCCGAGTGACGGCAATTGCCATGGACGGCTACGTGCGATTTGTGCGACCGCAGCGGCGAGTGGCCGAAGTACTGGAGACGACCCATCTCGATCGCATCTTCGGGGTATTCGATTCAGTTGAAAAGGCCCGCGCCGCCGATTAAACTGTTGCTGTACATCCTGCCGCCCGCAAATTACCCGTCCACCTGCCCGGTTGCCGGGCAAATTGTTATTCGCAATATAACGATGCCGGGCCAATCTCGTCAGCAGCCATTCCACGCCCAACCAGCCAGTGCCGCACGTCGGTACAAAGATGGCACTTGTCGGCATAACCCTGCGGCCTAGGCCGATAGCCGCTCTCTGCAGCCATGGCGGCCAGGGCCAATGGTCCACCGTCAATCAGCCTGTTGCAGATTTGCCCGCGAGGCCTGCTCAGCAGCAGGTCCAGCGGTTGGTCCTCCGTGGCCCTGCCAATTATGATGCCGGCGCAGGTTCCGGGCGAGACGATGCCCTGTGGATCGACGTGCACATGGCCGCTCTCCAGCAGGGCCCGGCTGCAATTCATGGAGCGGAAATCATCCGGCGGACGCCCCGGCAGCAGAGGGGCCAGTTCGTCTGCCGCCCGGCCGGTCATCCGCTCCGGAAAATCGGCCAAGGCCGACTGATATGCCGCACGCAACTCATCGCTACCCAGTCCGCGCAAATCAACCGGCGCCTTCAGGCTGCGCCAGCGGCGCACACGCAGAGACCTTTCGCCCAGCACCTGTGGTGTCAGGCGGGCCAGTCGGGCCACGGCCAGCGGATCGACAAACGCCTGATGATACACGTCGACCGACAGGCTGATGCGCTGTACGCCATAAGCTGCCAGAGTCTGCAGGCGGTCGATCACGAGTTTGTCATCGGTGGCCCAGAAGCCATTGGTTTCCACATAGCCGATGCCGGCCAGCCCCGCCTCCCGGGCCGCCCGCAGCACATCGAGCAGGTGAGCGAAATTGCCGAACGGCTCCCCTCCGCCAATGTGGATGTCGGCCGCGTCGATGCCCAGCCGACCGATGGCCGCAAAATGGCCGTGGGCGTCCTCGGCGGTCATCTCCAGACGGCGAAGCGGCCCGCACCGCAAATAGCAATGGGCGCACCGGGCGTTACACCAGTAGGTGATGAGCACTCCGACGGCGCTTACTGAATTGGTCTTCTCCGCTGGTACCATGGCCCGATATTCTATGCATTACCGAATGGCTTGGCGAGGGTTTAAGCGGAGGCGGGTGGTAACTCGCATTGATCAACTCCAACTGTTGCGGTATGATGTTGCACAACTTCAGGAGAGAATTATGTTCAATCGGCTTCGCATTATGTCGACTCTGGCGGCAATCGTCACCACTTTAATCATCCTGGCATCGCCGGCAGTTGCCGCAACAATCCACGTCTCACCAGGTGGCGACGATGAGGCGGGCGATGGCTCGCAGGAGAAGCCTCTGGCAACCATCCAGCAGGCTGTCAACAAGGCCAATCCGGGCGACACTGTGCTTATTGCCGCCGGAGTTTATCGTGAAGGCATTACTCTGCCGCAATCCGGCGAACGCGAGTTGCCAATCACTATTCGCGGCCGAGATGGCGAAAAGGTCATTGTGGACGGTTCCCAGCTCATCACCGGCTGGCAGCCTTGTGCGGCTGGTGAATCCGGCCTCACCGTCGCCGGCGTGTCTCATCCAAATGCCCGCCAGATATTCAAGGCCACCGTGCCGGCCGATCTCGCAGATAAGCTGCGCAAACATTTTTTTGAAGCCGCTGTGCGCAGCCGCCCGGCGCGATGGCCCGTGCAGAAGAGAGCCGAGGGGCTGGACACTGCTCTGCTGGCCGAAGTTCCCGCTGAATCTCACGGCAGCAAGGACCGGATCACTGACAATGTCAATCTCGACCCTGCCAATGCCAATAGCCCATGGCACCAACTGAACGCAGGCCTGTCCGAGAAGCAGCTTGCCGAGTACTGGAAGGGGGCGGCGGTCCATGTCTGGATGCGCAAGGACGGCAACTACATGCAGACCAAAAAGATCGTCGGCTACGAGCGGAATTCGCTGCTGCTGGATTCAGATTTGAGGCGAGAGCTGGCGGCCGGTGATCGTTATTCCATTATCGATCACCCGCACGTCCTGAGCGGGCCGGGCCAGTTCTACGTCAGCCGCACCGCCCAAGCCGATGGCAGCGTCGTCGTCTACTATTGGCCGAATGATGAGAAGTCGCTGGTCGAAGAGATCAGCGTGGCTGCTCGCAGCGTCGGAATCATGGCCATTCACAGGCAGCACATCATTGTGGAGGGGTTGCACATCCGCTTCTTTGCGGGCGAAGGCATCTTCTTCAGGCATGTCGTTGGCACCAATGGCCGCAACGACGGCGTTCGCATCATCAACTGTACCGTTGAGGATACCGGCGGCACAGGCATTTACATTCAATCGGCCGATGATTCGCTGGTGCAGAACTGCCGCGTCTGGCGGGCGGGCAGCAGAGGCATTCATGTCATCGGCAGCGCCCGGCCCAAGGTGGTCGCAAATACAGTCGGCGATTCCTCAAGCACCTGCATTTCGTTCTATGGTGTGAGCAAAGGGCAGATGATCGACAATCGCATCTACGGCGCCGTAGGCGTGCATTCAAACGGATCGTCGTGCTATCTGGGCTGCCGCGATCTGCTCATTGCCCGTAACATTTACTACAACGGTGCCAACGCGACATTCCAGAACATCGTCAACTTCACTGTCTTCGCCAATGTCTTCGACGGCCATGGCGGCGGAACGGTGCTCTCCATCTGGCCCGACAGCCGAAATTCCAAGGTGCCAACCGAAGGCGACATGCTTTTTATCAACAACACCGTCATCCGCTCATCGCGCAACATTACCGCTATCTTCCGATTCAACACAATCTACCTGCACAATAACCTCATAGGCGGCAGTGCCAGCGTTGGAGCAGTCAACCAGCGCTCGCACAATGGGTGGCTTGGCCGCTTCGGCAATCAGGTTGCCTCCAAAGGCTGGAAACCTGGCGAAGGCTCGTGGCAGATTCCCGATGGTCCTGCGGCCGAAAGTCCGACTGCCGCGCAACTGGCAACCGTTTTCCGCAAGGTCGACACCCGCGATCCCGCCGAGGTTGATTACCGGCTGACCGGTACGCCGGATTCCAATCCTGCCATCGGCGCCGGGTGTAACGTTCAGCAACTGCTGCGGGAGAAGGGCGTAATCGATGCCTTTCCCGATTTCGACTTCACCAGGGACGCCGACGGAAAGCCCTGGTCCAACCCGCCCTCAATGGGCGCTTACGAATACGAGTCGGACAAATAGCTGATGCTCTTCCGGCCTCGCGGCACAACCCGGCACGCCAGATAGTGACTCTTGTGGAGCTATTATGGCTTGAAAAGTAGCCCTGCCGACATTAGTATGCTGCATTGGCGAATTAATCTTGATCTTTTACAGGTCGCCGCAAGTGCGTTTGCCGTCATCGGTCGCGACGCGGGCATATCTCGGCTCAAGGGCCAGCCGTCGCCAGTCAATGTCACAGGAGGAGTATCGTGGAACAGCATAAGATCTATCTCAGCGAAAACGAGATGCCGCGCCGCTGGTACAACGTTGCCGCCGACATCAAGCATCTGCTTACTCCGCCGCTCGATCCGGAAAACTGTCAGCCTATCAGTCTGGAGAAGATGCAGGCCATCTTCCCCATGCCCCTCATTGAGCAGGAAGCCAGCACCGAACGCTGGATCGACATACCCGAGGAAGTGATCGACGCTCTGCTGCTATACCGGCCCAGCCCGCTCATCCGTGCCCGTCGGCTCGAAAAATATCTGGACACGCCGGCACGCATCTTCTTCAAGAACGAAAGCGTCTCGCCCGTCGGCTCGCACAAGCCAAACACGGCCATTCCGCAGACCTATTACAACAAGATCTCGGGAATCAAGAAGCTGACCACCGAGACCGGTGCCGGCCAGTGGGGCTCGGCCCTGGCTTTCGCCACGCATCATTTCGGGCTCGAGTGCCGCGTGTTCATGGTGCGCCGCTCGTTCGAGCAGAAGCCCTTCCGCAAGTCGATGATGAATATGTACGGGGCCAGCGTGCTGCCCAGCCCGTCAAACGAGACCAAGAGCGGGCGGCATATTCTGGAGCAGTTTCCTGATACGCCAGGATCGCTGGGCATTGCCATCAGCGAAGCCGTGGAAGAGGCCATTCAGCGCGACGATACGTGCTATGCCCTGGGTTCGGTCCTCAACCATGTCTGCCTGCACCAGTCGATTATCGGCCTGGAGGCCAAGGCTCAGATGGCCAAGGCCGGCATCAAGCCCGATGTGCTGATTGGCTGCGCCGGCGGAGGGTCGAACTTCTCGGGTCTGGTATTCCCCTTCATTCCCGAAAAGCTCGACGGGCAGAGTATTCGCATGATCGGCGTCGAACCTACCGCCTGCCCGACCATGACCAAGGGCGTTTACGCCTACGACTTCGGCGATACCGAAAAGCTCACCCCTCTGATGAAGATGTACACCCTCGGCCACGATTTTGTGCCGCCGGGCATCCACGCCGGCGGCCTGCGCTACCATGGCATGTCGCCGCTGGTAAGTGCTCTGCTGAATGCCGGAATGATTGAAGCCGAGAGTCGCGGGCAGACCGGTTGCTTCGAGGCGGCCCTGCTGTTTGCCCAGCTCGAAGGCATTATCCCGGCTCCGGAGTCCAGCCACGCCATCCGCATGGCCATCGACGAAGCCCTGGCGGCCAAGAAGGATGGCCAGGCGCGGGACATCACCTTCGTGCTCTCCGGCCACGGCCATCTGGATATGACCGCTTACGATGCCTACCTGAGCGGCACGCTGACAGATTATGATTATCCGGAAGCTGCAATAAAGCAGTCGATGGATTCGTTGCCCAAGGTGTGCCAATAAGACTATTCTGGCTCCGGTTGGCTTGGTAAGTGGACTGATGGCGAGGGCAGGCCGGTTGTAATTCGGCTGTGCGAGTCCTATAATCAGGGTAACAATTTTGGAGGAAATTCGCATGCCTCATGCCATGCTTGCCATGTGGACGCCGGGACCGCTCGAAATTATCGTAATCGCCATTGTCGCCCTGCTGCTGTTCGGGCGGCGATTGCCGGAGGTTGGCCGCAGCCTTGGCCGAGGTATCATCGAGTTCAAAAAGGGCCTGAAAGACGTTCAGGACGATGTCTCCACCGATATCAGCGATGATAAGGCGGAGACGAAAAAACCATAGCCCTTTGTTTCCGCGGCTGGTTGTGGCTTGTGCCTCATCCTGCTGCAACTCCGGCCAGGTTGCCCTGAGCGGGACGCTGCAGAAGTAGTCACCGTCCCATCCAGTAAAGTGACACTTGGTGTGATGACTGAAAAAAAACGGGCGATCTGGAAGATTTTCCGGATCGCCCGATTATTTTTTTTGTGCGGACCGTTTCAATCAGCTGAAACACTCGCAGCCTGCGCTAACCCGCCGCCGCAATGCCCGCCGCTAGCAGCCCACACTTTCAGGGCCGGTTCGGTCTGTCAAAGCCCGGCGATGCCTCCCGCCTCTGTCGCTGGTAGTCGTTATCTCCGTAAATCGTCTCATCATCTTCGGTGTCAGTGGCACCGCCGCCACCAGTTGTTGCATTACGGGCCGCAGCTGTCTGCTGGGCAGTCTGCACCAGGTCGCGCATGGCCGACTGGGCAGCCAGGTAGCCGTCGCGCCAGCCAGTGTGACTTTCGTCAATTGCCCGAGCCCGCTTGAAGTAGGTGACTGCCGTCTTTATGCCATTGGGGTTGTTCTGAAACTCCATGGCGGCGTGCCCGGCATTGAGCAGCATCTGCGCCGCTTTGCGGCGATAGGTGTCGCCATATTCGCGGTAAAGCGTCAGCCGCGTATCGTCATCCTGAATAGCCCTTCCGAGACGCCGTTCCAGATCGCCATGCGCTTTCAGGTACTTTACGCTGGCGGCATTGAACTGCTGCAGGCTGCGTTCCTTGGGTATACGCTCGTTCTCGCCGGCTTTGGTCTTTGCGGCCAGGGCGGCAAGCTCATCGCCATCGGCCGCTATTTTCTGGATATTCTCAAGCAGTTTCTGCTGCCTTTCGTCCAGGGCGGTGGACAGGTCCACCTTCTGGCCCGGCTGACGCATGTTCGGGTCTTCCGGTTTGTCGCTCTTATCTTTGTCGCCCCAGTCCAGGCCAATCGAGCGATTTATGCGCTGATCTTCTTCGCTCTGCTCGGCGGGCTGTCTCGCCTCTTGCGACTCCCCGGCCTGATCACCATTCTGGTTCTGCTGCTGTCCGGGGGCGCTCTCGGCGGCGGGTCGGTCGCCCTCGCGTGCGGCCGGCTGCTGGTCCCAATCAATAGCCCATGACTGGCCGGCGGTCAGGCCAACTGCGGCTAAGAGCACGATGACCGTTATAGTCAGTTTTCTCATGAACGTGCCTCCAGTTAAAAAATAGTCATTTGCGCAGCATCGGTTCCTCTGCTGCCATACCACCCTATTATAACAAACGCAGGCGGTCCAGAGATATTTTAGCGAAACTTTGTTGCGTCAGACAGGGTCAAAAACGTAGTAATGTTATGGAAGGTGGCCCGCGACGGCGTTTCAGGCGCGTCAGGCAGGAATGCTGCCACTTTCTGCAGGTGGTTTGGAACGCAGATGCCGAAGGGTCCGAATCCTGCAGGCATCGAGCAATTGCTTGACCAGATTTCCGAGGCTGACCGCAGCTGCCTTCGGATTGTCGCTGATGGGCTGCCGGCATTGCTGGCCTTCGTGCTGACTTTTGCTACAATCGCAATGGTGCTTTGATGATTTTTTGCAGGACTGCGCCTGCAGCTGAGTTGTTCATACAGCAGTCTCTTTCTGAAACAAGGAACCACGGCTATGGCATTATCTGGCAGATGGAAAAAAGGTGGCAGATCAGCTTTTATGCTGATTATGGCCGGGGCGCTCCTCTCGGCAGCATCTGCAGTGGCGACGGCTTCGGATGCCGATCTGCTGCAGCGCGTTGCCGCCCGCGAGCAGGCCCGGGTTGAGCTTATACAGCGCCTTGTGCCGACGGTAATCAGCGTATTCCGAGTTGACAGCGATCTGGACAACTTGGCTCCCGGCTCCGGCAGCGGGGTGATTATTTCTCCTGACGGCTATGCTTTGAGCAATTTCCACGTTACCGAAACCACCCGCAACTTGCGCATAGGTCGTGTTGGTGGCAAGACATACGCCGCAAAGCTGCTGGGTCTGGATCGCACGGGCGACATAGCTTTGCTGAAGATCGAGACCGACGAAGAGTTGCCCTACGTGCCCCTGGGGTCGAGCGACGAGCTTGAGGTTGGTCAGTGGGTTATCGCCATGGGCAATCCGTTTCTGCTGGCCACCGACTTCAGTCCCACGGTCAGCATGGGCGTTGTAAGCGGTCTGCACCGCTATCTGCCGGGTGGCGGTGCCTTGCGGAAAGACCTTATCTATGCTGATGCTATCCAGATTGATGCCGCCCTCAATCCCGGCAACTCCGGTGGTCCGCTGTTTAACATGCAAGGCGAATTGATTGGCATAAATGGCCGCATAGCGCCGCGACGGCTGGAGGGCATGCGTGTCCAGAAACTGAACGCGGGCATAGGTTTCGCCATTCCGATTGACGCCATCAAGCGCTTTCTGGAAGACCTCAAGGCAGGCCACGAGGTCGATCGCGGCTTTCTCGGCGTGCAGCAAGTGAGCGAAGATGCGGCCGGGCTGAAGATCGAATCGCTGGTTGCGGAATCGCCGGCCGATGTCTTCGGTATTCGCAAGGGCGACATTCTGGTCAGCATCGACGGGCAGGCCTTCAGGGATATTGGCGACGTCAACAACTTCGTCCAGACGCGACCGGCAGGCATGCGCGTGCAGGTGACAACCCTGCGCGACGGTACGCAGCAGCAGCGACAGGTGCAACTTGGTGGCGTGCAGGCGGTGGCACTGCTGAAGATGGCCGAACTTGCCCGCGCCCGTGGCACCCGCCTGGCCCCACCGGTGCCCGGTCCCGAAGAAGAGGACGAAGGCGAAGGTGACGAGGACGGCGAGGATGAAGGCCAAGGCGGCGAAGATCAGGAAAAAAACGAAGACGATGGCGAGAATAAAGACGGCGGGCCCGAAAACGGCGACGGCGACGATAATGGCGAGGGTGAAAATGGCCCCGAGTCGCCGGAAGCTGCCCCGAATGGTTCAGAGAATGGGACCGAGGACTGAACCGGTTGCAGCCTGACAGTTGTAATGATTATCGCAGCAACGTTGTGTGATCATTATTATTGTTGCAGCGGCGATGAATGGCCGCATTATGGTGATGAATTGTGTTGCCGAGAATACAGCAGGCGGCCCCTGAGCCGCACGAGACGAGGTGAAGCCGATGCTTGATAAAGAGCGTGTTGACCGCTGCGGTCGATGGTTTGTGCTTCTGGTTGCCGCAGTCATTGTTTTCGGCTCGTTCGGCACCCTGGGGCAGGCCGCACCTGCAGCGGTTGAGGCTCGGGCCGGTTCGACCGCAGCAATCCGGGTCGATGAATCCGACCGCAACGCAGACCGAACCAGCGCTCTTACCGGCATTTATGAACGAGTCAGCCCGGCTGTTGTCAGGGTCTACTACAACAATCGGTCTTATTCCAGCGGCACAGTTGTTACCGCCGATGGCCTGCTTATCACGCACATCGACATTGCCAAGCGCGACAAGCTCAACGTGCTGACCAGCGACGGGCGGATATTAAAGGCCAAGGTGTTGCTGCGCGATGCTCCGACGCAACTGGCCGTGCTCAGGCTTCTGGCTCCTGAAGCCGCGACCGCTCCAGACAAGAAGGACGAAGGCGAGCGTCCGGCTCAGGAGGCCAAAGAGCCTGAAGACAAGGCGGGCGAGCCGGAAAAACCAGTTGCTGACGAACTTAGTGCCATCTCGGAAGAAGCCATGGAGCAGGAATTCGCCCTGCCTGACGACGATCCGTCCCAGGCTTCTGAGGGCACCGAGGAGTCGGCCACACCGCCGGCCGACATTGTCTGGCCATTTATTGCCGCTGGTGGCAACGAACCTGCGGCCATCGGTTCGTGGGTGGCCACAGTCGCCTATCCGGTTGGGTCCGACATGAAGAAATTCACCCAGCCGGCCTTCAGCGCCGGATTGCTCGCCGGCCGCGGCAAAATGAAGAGTGGCCTGAAGTACGATGGCGACCTGCTGCTGACCGACGCCACGGCCAATACCGGCAGCCAGGGCGGGGCCATGCTCGACGCCCAGGGGCGGCTGGTGGGTATATTGATGCTGCCGATCTACTACCGCCCGACCAACAGCGCCCTGAACGTGGCTCTTCCGGTGGAGGTCATCGAGCCGCTGCTTAAGCGGGCGGTGGAATCACCCGATCCACCGATGGCCAAGGAGGCGGAGGATGAGGAGAAGCAGGCGGCTTATCTGGGCGTTATTGCGGCTCCGGACAGCAAAGACTGTCGCGTAGCTGCAACCGTGCCCGGCGGTCCGGCCGCAGATGGCGGCATCGCCGCTGGCGACCTGATTAAGGCGGTCGACGGTAAAGCGGTGGCCACTTTTGCGGAGTTGGCCGCTGCCCTTGGCCAGCACAAGCCTGGCGACGAAGTCACGTTGACCGTGTTGCGCCCGGGCCGGGGGGCTGCGGGCGAGAATGAACCAGTAGAGTTGAAGCTGAAGGTAACTCTGGGCGCGAGGGAGTAGTATCCATGCAACTGCAAGAACAGACTGATAAACGTCGCCTGATGCCCATGATGGTGCTGGTTCTGAGCCTGGTGACGGCTGCCGTGGCGGTTTTCGCCAGCGGCTCGGGCCATGCCTTGGCGCAGGACCCGATGCCCGTGCACAGCTCGGAGTTTTCGGACCTGGACCGGGTTATGAGTCTGAGCGTGGAAACGGTCTCGCCCTCGGTGGTGCGCGTGCTTGTTCCGGAATACAGCAAGGAGCAGCAGAAGCTGATTGCCCAGCGTAACCGCCGGCAGAGAGTGGACCAGATGCAGGCCGAGGCCCTGCGCGATGACGCCGAGCGGCAGTTGCAGGATGCTGCCCGCGACAACCCACGGCTTCAGGCTCTGCAGAAGCGGCTGCAGGAGATGAGCGAGAAGCTGACCGAACTTGAGGGCGATGAGTTTGCCCGCCAGTTGCAGGCGCTTCAGCAGTTGCTAAGGGAAATTGAGGCGGCCAAGCCGCAGGATGATGCCCCCTCGCCGGCCGATCCGGCTGCCAAGGATGACAGTGCCGACGAGGCAGATGGCGACGATGCCGCAGAGGACAAGGCTGCTCCGCCCGCCGAAGATAATGCTGACAACCCCGCCGATGCACCTGCGGCCGACACCCCCAAGGCGGAGGAGCAGGCGGAGGAACTGGCGGAGGATGACGATGGTCAGCCAATTGTGCCCATCAAGCAGCACCCGCGCTCGGGGGTAGTGGTGGCCAGCGACGGTTACATTATTACCAGCCTGGCCGGCTGCGGGCGGCAACGCGACGGGCTTCAGGTCGAGCTTGCTGACGGGCGCATTCTCGACGCCAAGGCTCTTGGCGAGGATGTGCGACGCGACGTTCTGCTGCTGAAGGTTGAGGCCGAGGGCCTGCCGGCGGTGGTGGTTGTGCCTCGCGACGATCTTCAGCTTGGTCAGTGGGTGCTGGCTCTTGGACGGGCTCTGCCCATTGGTGGCACGACTGTCACCAAGGGCATTATCAGTTCGTTGCGGCGGCACGCCGGCCTCACTCTGCAGACCGACGCCAACATTTCGCCGGTCAACTTCGGCGGTTTGCTGGCCGATATCCGCGGTCGGGGTGTAGCCATGATAGCCTCCGTTGACGTTGCCGGAAGTACAGCCAGTGCAAGCCGTTACAGCGACAGCGGCATCGGTTTCGCGGTTCCGCTGGAAGACATTATGGCCCATTTCGCCACGCTGAAGGACGGCAAGACGATCGAGCCGCCATTTCTCGGCGTACAGTTCAACATGACCCGCCTGCAGAGCGGAGCGCAGGTTCAGGAAGTAATCCGGAACACTGCGGCCGCGGCCGCGGGAATGAAGAGCGGCGACATTATCATTGAGCTCGAAGGCAAGCCGGTCGAGAGCAGCTACCAGTTGCTGCACGAGATAGGCTCGCGCAGTGTCGGCGACAGTATCACAGTGAAGGTTCGTCGCGGCGAAGAGGTTGTTGAGCTGCAAGCCACCCTGAGAGCCAGGCCGACGCGCTATCGCGGCTGATGCCGGGCCGCCCAGGGCGACCTCTTATCGTGCTACCGTGACCGTCAGGGCCGTCCGTCCGTCAGGTGGCCATTAACGTCCAGGATGAAAGCCTTGCCGGACTTGATCGGGCCGGGTTGCTGCCGATTCGCCCGTTCCGCCACAGTGTCTCCACCCCCGGAGGCGGGTGGGCGTTTCCTCCTTTTCCCCATTTCTATTGCCACTCTGCCTATTGGCTTGCTGCTGCCGATGAGTTAAAATCAGCATTGGCAGGTTCAGAGATAAGGCTGATCCTATACATCATTGACTTACCGCAACCAGCACGAGGAAAGGAAGACCAATGGCCGCAGAGGGTGAAGGCGATAAGAAGCTGCACATTGATACCGACTGGAAGGAGCAGATGCGGGCCGAAAAAGAGCGTCTGGCCCGCGAGAGCGAGGCCAAGCGAACTGCTCCGGCCGGCGGCGCCGGTGAAGGCCTCGGGGAGGGTGCCGCTGCGACCGACCAAACTGCAGGCCGCGGCATGCACGAGTTGCCCCCGGCGACCATCGAGGTCCTGATTCAGAGCCTGGCCACGCAGGCCATGATGTTCCTCAGCCCGCAGCGCGACCCCCAGACCGGCGAATCGATGCAGAATCTCGACCTGGCCAAACACACTGTCGATCTGTTGAGCGTGCTGGAAGAAAAGACGCGCGGCAATCTGGCTGCTGAAGAGAAACGCTACATTGACACCGTGCTCTACCAGTTGCGCATGGCGTATGTTCAGGTTTCCAATCAAATGAGTTCCTAATATCCTTCAGGGGGAGTATATCATGATGCCCAAGAGAAAGCTGTTGCTGGCCGGCCTTTGCATGCTGATGGCCCTGCCTTTTGCTGCCGGATGCAGTACAAGTCCGCTGACCGGTGAACGACAGTTCAACATTCTGCCGCCCGAGCAGGAGGTGGCCCTGGGGCTGGAAGCCGAACCGCAGGTAGTAGAGGAGCTTGGCGGCTTATACAACGATCCGGTCATCCAGGCCTACGTCAGCCAGGTCGGCAATCGTGTGGCCGATCAGGCCCGGGCCCTGGATCCCAGCCTGCCTTACGAATACAAGTTTGGCGTTGTCGACAACGAGGCCATCAACGCCTTTGCGCTGCCCGGCGGACCGATTTACGTGACCCGGGGCCTTCTCTTCAATCTGCAGAACGAGTCTCAATTGGCCGGCGTGCTGGCTCATGAAGCAGCCCACGTTATCGGTCAGCACAGCGCCACGCAGATGTCCAACCAGGTGGGCGCGGCGGTTCTCATCGAGGCCGCGGTCGCCGCACTGGCCCGTACCCGTGGTGAAACCACTGCCACCCGGGCAGGTCAGGTGGCCACCATCGCCAATAATTTCCGGCAGCTCAGCTACAGTCGAGATCATGAACGCGAAGCCGACATGTACGGCCTGCAATTCCTGGTGAACGCTGGGTATCAGCCCGAAGGACTGGTTGACGTAATGCGGCTCTTCCAGCGGATGGAGGGGGAGGGTGGTGGCCCGGAGTTCCTGCGCACGCACCCAAATCCGGATAACCGGCTTGAATACCTGCAGGAGACCATTCGCCGGGAATACCCGCAGGCGGTCAACAATCCGAATCTGACTGTAGGCCGGGAGCGCTATCAGCAGCAGGTGCTGAATCGGCAGAACATGGTGTCGCAGTACGGGAGCAATTAAACGAACCTTGAATGCAGCGGTGCCAATACATCGGGAGGGTTTTCTTCAATGCCACGGTCAACTGTTGCCTTATTCACTCTGGTGCTGCTTTGTGCAGTCTTAGGAGCCACAGGTTGCGGGGTGCAGGATCAGCTTCTCGGCACGCGTGGTGGTCTGCTGTTCCAAGGCTTCGACACGCTGGCCCACCCTGGGCGGCCGGTGCGCGTAACGGCCGAACTTCGCGGCGGCAATTACCTGTCGGGCATGGAGGGCTACTTGGTCGGCTTCTATGATCTTGATCATAAAATCGGCGAGATGCGCACCGATGAAGACGGGCGGGCCTGGGTGGAGATTACCCCATTCCGGCCCGGCCAGCAGGTGCTGACGGCCCGGCTCGAAGACCCCGACGTGCGCAAGTTTGCCGTGGAGGCGACGGAGATACTGGTCGAGGTTCAGCCGCCGGATGTAGAGTTGGTGGTGCTCGACCTGGACTGGACTCTGGTGAGCGGGGGCTTTGAGGGCGTTCTGGGCGGCCAGGCCGAGCCCATACCTTACAGCTTGAAGGTAACCGAGCGTCTGGTGCAAGATTGTGTAGTTGTTTATCTGACGGGCCGGCCCACCTCGTTTTCTCAACTCAGCAAGCATTGGCTTCGCAAGAACAACTACCCTCTGGGCCCGGTGATTGCCAACAGCGATTCGACCCTTGGGCTTGGTGTGCAGCAATACAAGACCTCCCAGATCAAGGCCATCAAGCGCGACTTCCCGAACCTTCGCTATGGCGTCGGCGATTTGATGACAGACATTCGTGCGTACCAGGCCGGCGGCATGCATGCCATTCTGATTCTGCATCCGGACAGCATGACCGAGCCCGGCGATGTGCTGCGCTGGCTGCGCGATGTGCGCAGTCTGGGCGATGACGTGTCGGTGGTCGAAAATTGGCGACAGGTTGAGCAGGTGATATACGAGCAGGCCAAGTTTCCGGCCTCTCAGGCGGCCTCCGAACTGGAGAAGCTGGCGCGGCAGCGAATGGACGAAATTCTAGAGCAAGAGCCGGAGCAGGGCGAAGAGCCTCCGGCCCCGCAAGAGGTTGAGCGTCTGCGCCGCCAGGACCCGCAGTTGCCCGGTAGTCCGACGGAGGGCCGCTGACATGACCACTGGCTGGGAGAAATCCGACGGAAGTGTGCCGCGGGCCTCAGGGGCTGCCCCGGAGACGCGGGTGGCGCTGACGCTGCTGCTGCCGGCGCTGATAATTTTGACGGCTGCCACTGGCTGTATGGATAGCCGTGCAACGCGGCCGGGGGAGTTTGACGCAGCCTTTCACGTGCGGCCCGATAAGTGGCGGCAGGTGAATCTGGCCACTCGAGGCGAGGGTGCCGAGATGCCGCAACGGGTTATTATCATCCGCGAGGAGAGCACGTGGGCCAGTATCAGCAACCTGACCAGCGCTCGCGAGCAGATTGCCGAGCGGCCGGCGGATGGATTGCGTCTGCTGATTACTCCGGAGATGGCGGCTGATGCGGCCGACGATATGCGCCAGTTGGCGGAGGCCATTGGCCGCTGGTCGACCCAGGTGGAAACATACGTGCAGCCGTCGGGCCGGAAGAAGTGGGCTGAAGATGCATCCAAAGTGTTCGCGATCATCTATCGGGTCGATCATGGAGTTGAGGCGGCCGATCCGCGGCCCTATGCCCGCGCTACTCAGCAGCACCTGTCGCAGGGGGCGCCGCTGGCCCGGAGCGTAATGGAATACGTCGCGGCGCAGTCCGCCCCGGGGCGGATGTTCAAGGACGGCCGGTTGCTCTATAACGAAGAACGCCGGCGATTGGTGGTAAAGTTCGCCATGGCCGGTGTGTTTCAGGCGGCCGATTTGCGCATACCGGACGGAGCGGTCGAAGAGGTCATGGCCATCATGGAGCAGGGACCGATGTCGGCCGTGATTGTGCAGGGCATGATCGAGCAGAAGATGCTGGAGCTTCGGCAGCGGGCAGAGCGAGACGAGCGCCCCATCAGGCGCGATGAGTTGACCGTCTACCTTGACGTGATGCCGCGAATGCTGCAAAACATGGCCCGCCTGCTTGATCAGTGGGATAAGTTCTACCTGGTGGTGATGGAGATGGCGGAAGTCGACGGGCAGACGGTCGGCAGCCTGGTGGTCGATGTGCGGCCGGGTTACGAGGTGCGGATTGACGAGCTGCACGATCTGGCTCCGGTGCTGACGGCTAAGGGCCGATTCCGACTGACCTTCTGGCAGGAAGAGCCGGCCGGGCAGGCCGAGGCCGAGGAGAGTGTGATCCACGTGCAGTGCGTGAGCGAGCGTGGCGGGCAGGCGGCAATACGCTTCGAAAAATGGTTTTATGGCCTGGCCGGATTGCTGGCTTTTCCGCTGGACGACTGGGCTCTGCATTCTGTGGACTTAGTGACACGAAAGACCGCTCCGCATGCAAAAGTTACAACTGTTACAGTGCTGATGAATCTGGTAGATTACGCCCCTGGCGAGGATACTCGCCGCATACTGCGGGTAACGCAGGAGCGGCGGCTGAATGTTGAGACGCAGGGCGAGCAGGTCGATCGTTTTGCTGACGTCGAGCGGACGATCGAATTCCTGTCACCCGAGAAAGTGTGGTACGATACGAGCACCTCAAGAACGAGATTACCTGGTCCTTAACAACATCATGCGGAGATCAGCGTGGCAAAGCGTGCAACGATTATCCTGACGACGGTTTTTGTGGCTACCATCATGATTGTCAGCGCCGGGTGCCGGACGTCGGCCGAGGTCGAAGTTGGGGGGCAGGTGGAGGCCTTGCGTCCGCTGGTGCTGGCCCGGGCGGCCGAGAGGCAGGCGGACATGCAGTGGCAAACGGGCGAGGAGTCGCTGGCGGGCATCGACAACCAGGCGCCTGAACATGTGCGCAGCGAGATTGACCGCAGGCGGGCACTGGCATGGTCGGCCAGCCTGACCCGTGGGCCGCGACTTTTCAGCATGGCCGATGAGGACGAGGGGCCGGCCGCGATTCAGCCTCTGTCGGCCGAGTCGGCTGACGGCGGAGAGATGGAACGCGTCCGGCCCGGCGCGACCGATCTTGACGTGTGGTGGCAGAGGCCGCTGGCGGGCCGGACGATGCGGGAGGTTATCTGGGACGACGTCAAGCTGTTGCCGCGCGAATTGTGGAAGAGCACCAAGGACACGGCCACGGTTCCGGGGGTAATCATTCTGGGGGCGGCGGGTGGCCTGTCGGCTGTCAGTCGGCATAACTGGGATGAGGATGCCGACGACTACTTTCGGACAAATCGCACCGCCTGGAGCCACGACGGCGACTTTGGCGGCTTCATAAGCAATCCTTTCCTGCACTTCGGTATGGGTCTGGCCGGCTATGGTCTGGGCGTCTATACCGAAAACGACGAGATGTACGGCTTCAGCAAGACCTTGCTGCAGGCTCTGATGCTGAACGGCATGATTACCCAGGGCATGAAATGGGTGGCCCACGACCGCAGCCCGAATGGCGAAATGTGGGCCTGGCCGAGCGGGCATACCAGTCATGCTGTGACCGTGGCCGCCGTGGTATACGAATATTACGGCCCGTGGTACGGCGTGCCGGCCTACCTGCTGGCGGGCTGGGGCGGGGTGTCGCGCATCAACGACCGCGAGCACTGGATGAGCGACGTCATCATGGGCTTCGCCATCGGCTCGGTGGTTGGTCACAGCGTGGCCAGGGGCCGCATGGTTGAGGTGGGCGGCTTCACGATGATGCCGTACGTGCCGCGCGATGGCGGGGCGGGCATCATGTTCGTCCGCAAATTCTAAGCTTTTGCCAGTGTCACATTAGTGTCACATTATAGATGCTGCCGGGCGCCGCAATGTGGCGCGCGGCTGGTGGTCAAATAGTCGAAAACTGGATAAAAAGGATCACAAAACTATGCGAGCTGCCGATTTTGTCACCCGTTACGAAGGTAATCCGCTGCTGGTGCCCGAAGATGCTCCGTACCCGTGCAAGCTCATTTACAATCCGGCGGTGCTGAAGACGCGGGGCAAGTATTACATGGCTCCGCGCATCGACTGGGAGCCTGACGGCCAGGCCATCGGGCTGGCCACCAGCGATGACGGGCTCAAATGGAAGATGCACCCCGAGCTGGTCTTCACGCCGAACGAGGAAGAGGGGCGGCACGTTGCGGACTCTCGTCTGCAGGAGATCGACGGGGCGTATTATCTGACCTACTCGGCCGATGCCACCGGCACGGGTATCAGGCTGGGCATTGCCCGCACGGAGGATTTCATCCATTACGAACGGATCGGCCTGAGCGAGCCTGATAACAGGAATGGGGCGCTATTTCCGGAGAAGATTGGCGGTCTGTACGCCCGGCTCGACCGGCCTTTCCGCATGACGCAGCACGAGGGTTTCGACACCTGGATTTCATTTTCGCCCGACCTGGTGTACTGGGGCCGCAGCAAGATGCTGGTCCGCAGCCGCGACATCGAGTGGGGGACGGATAAGATCGGCCCGGCCTGCAATCCCATACGGACCGATGAGGGCTGGCTGTGCGTCTTCCACGGGGCGAAGGTCTACCCGGAGCGTGACCATTACTGGAAGAAGACTTATCGCATCGGCGTCATGATGCTTGATCTGGATGATCCGACGAAGGTGCGAAAGGTTCAGCTGCGCCCGCTGATGGAGCCTGAGGCCCCGTACGAGGTCGCTCCGGACTTCCACAAAAACACCTACCGCCCGAACGTCATCTTCCCCTGCGGCCACACGGTTGAGGACGATGGCACGCTGCGCATTTATTATGGCGCCAGCGACACAACCTGTGCCGTGGCCATGATGCCTCTGGGAGCGGTGGTGGACTTCTGCCTGAAGGGGTAGGGGAGGCAACGGCAGCACCCACAAACGAGTTTGTGGGCGGCACCCGCGGAGTTACGGTTGCCAAAAACTTCATCCCCCGGCAGTGCCGGGGGCTTTAGAACGGCGACGGATTATCACGGTAGACGCACCGGCACCGCAAGCGCTTCGCAAGGTTATCATGGCCTGACTTCGTCAGACCATGGCACCGAACAGAGTATGGCGCCGGCCGGCGCAAGCTGGTGGATCGACAAAATAACGAAGGCCATGGGATGGTAAGTCCCATGGCCTTCGGTGCATTTGCATTTTGCGTTGTCGCGATGCGTCTTGTTGATTGTTACGGCTTACTTCATGTTGTCGCCGACGAAGGCTTCCATGTTGTTCGTGGCCTTGGCGAATTCTTCGCCTGTGGCGACCACCGGAGGATACTGGATCCACTGGTGCGGCTGCAGTCCGTCCTCGTTGTAGGCCTGGCGGAAGTACTCGGTCTTGAGCAGTTCGTCAATGACCTCCTGCGGGACCGGGGTGTCCATGTTGGACTTGATTTCGCCATTGTCGTAGCCGTCCATGAAGGCCTCGAAGACGTTGGGGAAGACCGTCAGGACGACGTTGCCGCCGGCCAGATGCTCCAGGTGCCAGACCTTGTTGCGGCCATCGATCTGCGGACCGATACGCATGGAGGCGGCCAGCATCTTGCTATCGTATCCCCGCTCCTTGAAGAGCCGATAGGCCTTCTTGAAGACGGCCAGGCCGGCCAGGCGTTTCTTCTCGGGCGTCAGGTCGATTCCGGCGGCCTTGGCCTGCTCGGCAAATGCGGGATGATCTTCCAGGCGGCCGAGCATCATGGTGACAACGCTGCGCCACTTGGAGAGGTCGACATTGTTGGCCCGGGCGCGGACCAGACCCTTTTTGACCGCCTCGGCCACGGCCAGAAGCTGGCTGAGGGCGAAGGTCAGGGTGGCGTTGGTGGCCACGCCGCGAGCGGTCATTTCTTCGATGGCCTTGATGCCTTCGGCAGTGCCGGGCATCTTGATCATGACGTTATCGAATTCCTTGTTGAGGGCCACGCCCTGCTCGACCATTTTGGCGGTGTCGGTAAGCACGCGCGGGTCGACCTGTCCGCTGACGAAGCCGAGCTTGTACTTGCTGGCTTCGAAGATTGGATGGAAGGCCCGGGCACCGGCCTTGACCACCGAGCGGTAGGTGTGCCAGAAGAGCTCGGAGCGGGTCATCTGCGGGTGCTTCTTGTATTCGGCCTGGATCCAGGGACCCCAGGTTTCGGGATCCTTCTGAATGACCTGCCACGAGAGCGGGGGGTTGGTGGTGCAGCCGACAAAGACGCTCTCGGTGGGGTCTTCGGCGACATACAGCCGCTTGAGCTGGGCCCGCAGCTTGTCGCAATGCCCGGCCTCGGCCTGCTGGCATACTTCATCGACCCAGCCGGCGAAAATCAGCGGGCTGGAGTCGAACCAGACTTCCATACCGGGGCCGCTGGCGGCGAGTTCTTCAATAACACTGGGAGGAACTTTGTCAGCCATCACATCTCCTCTTCTTCTCTCAAAGTTGTAGATGATGGTGGGCAAGGTCCGCCTGTGTTGCATGCCATGCACGATGGCGGGCCAATTGCCGCAAAAGTATGCATTCTAAACAATTTTGCCCGCTCTGCAAGAATGAAGGGCGGGGGAATTGATGTGATATTCTACGGAAGCGGGCCAAAACGCCGGGCGAGGCCCCCGCGTGCAGAGAAGCGGCGAAACGCGGCCGGATGATACGCACCAAGAGTTGCAGTTAGCGGTTGAATGGGTTCAGGCCGGCCCGAGCTGGTTTTCATTGTTGTGCCTTTTGCTGCATAACAATAAAATCCTGAGTATGAGTGAGTAATGTAGGTTGACGCGGTCGGAAGGGCACGCGACACTGCCTCGGAGAGTATCATGAAAAAGATATTTGTGGGGTTGGTCATTGTTACGGCGGTCGTGTTATGCATGGTTGCCTGGTACCGATGGAACCAGGCAACACCAGATGAGGTTATTAGTAGTGCCGTAGAAGTTCAAATTGTCCCCGTATTCGTTGACGTCGACTCCCTGCAGGAGTTGAGGGCGAAGGCGTTGAAGGCTGAGAGGGCGGGGCCGATTTATTTTGCGGATGTGGTTCGTACTGATACAGCCATGTTGCGCGACGCGGAAGCAATCGCCGAACTGGCTGCTGCAGCTAGGTCTGCGGTCGAGACTGGACTGTCCCCATACTCGTCATATGATAGTCCTAATATGGGGTACTATCGGCTCACGGCCATTAACAGCAGTGGCGATTCCACGGTGTTGCACGTACGCCCCTTTGGCAGAATCAACGTAAATCCTGGCAGCATTTTCGAGTCTGAGTTTGTGGTGCCGAAGCAGTTTTGTCACCTGATAGAGCGGATGCTGCAATTACACGGCACAGAAGGACCACGGAATGAATAAGCGAGTTGCGGTCCTGTATGCAGCAATTTCGATGGTTATGTCGGCATCACTAGGGCTGGTTACTGGCCCGGCTGGGTTATCACAACTGTGGTATTTCGCGGCAATCGCATACGGTTTTATTCTCATTCTTCTGCTGCGCAGGGTGCGTGCCTCCTTGCCTTTTTTAATCCTTTTTTCATGGGCTGTTGCAGTTGCAATTCTGGCGATGCAGAGAAAAGCATATATGCAGGAACTTTACGCTGGGGTTATCTGGTTTTCACTGCCACTGTTGGCACTACTGTCGACTAAGAATCGAAGGCAATTATCGGAACCATGGTTTTCGACAAGGGCGAAGACACCCAAGCAAACTAGTGGCCAATAATGTGGTGATCTTCCAGCCCTGCCGTGGATTTGACGAATTCGACATAGACGAGCCCGACGTTCACGCGGATTTAGATACCAGAGGAGGGGAAGATGCTGGCGGATTATAAACACGCTTGCGCGAGGAGTGCAGCAGTAAGGGGCACGATGAATATTGGGCTGGTGATGATGCTTCTATCGCTGGTTCTAATTGGATGCAATTCGCCCAACAACGAGGCTTCACGGCCAGTGAAGGCTGTCGCTTGCTGGGAGCGAATGCGTAACACTGGAAGAGGTGATGCCCACGAACTGGAGTTAAAAGCCAGCAGGAGCATCAGTGATCTTGCTGATGCCCGACAGGATCTTATCAGGCACTGGCAAGTCGTGCTTAATGAGTCTTCCGACATTTTTTTCGAGTACATCAGGCCAGACGCATCGGATGAAGGCATCAGGTATCTCGTCCGTCGTTTCGGCAAGGATGGGGCCGAAGCTGATGCGAGACTTCTGTTCGGGCCCTTTCCTATGCTCTGCCCTCCTGGCATGAATGCTGAAAAGCAGAATGAAGAGTTCGCCCCTGGCATGACGATCAGGCAATGGAGAGGTGTGGTAACCGCTGTGAAGCGCGAGCAGGTAATTATGTTCTTGGAGGATAAAGAACTGCTGAAAAGGTACTATCGTGCGGCCCTATGGTGGGGTGTAACTGTCTGGCCAAACATTTTCTTTCACCTGCAGGACACAGCCGAGGTCACGGCTCGTGGTTTTGCTGCTGCAGATCAGGACAGCTACTGGGATTCCGCTTGGACTTTTGCTCTCCTGGCCTGTGCTACGGATCGTACCGATCTTCTCGAAGGTGTCGAGGCCAACCAACTGGGCAGCCGATTCAACACTTGGCACAAATGGTTGCTGGAACAGGACGAGGCCATGAGCTTCGACGTAGGAGACCTGGTCTGGCGGCCGACAGGCGACTGGCGCTTCTGGCGTGATGGAGCATCGTCCAGGCGATCAGAATGGCTCATCAGCGGTTTCCAAATGGGAATGCTTCCGGCAAGACCGTTTGATGATTGGAACGGACCGCCACTGGTTCCTGAAATACGCGAGCAGAGGTGACAAACCTGTATGGCACTAATGATGTCGCAGGGCGTCTATCAGTTCCTGCTTGTTCATTTTGCTGCGCCCCCCGATGCCAACCTAGCGGGCCTTTTCGCAAAGCTCCTGGCGGCTACGCTCTTCGTATTTTGAGCCCTTGCCGCCCTTCTGCGAGGCCGGTCGGCCGGCGTTGGCTATGCGGGCAGCCTTCTCCTTGCTTTGGCCCTCGCGTCGCAGGGCACGGTACTTGCGTTCGTCCTTGATCTGTGATCTGGGCATAATCTGCTGCCTCCTTATTACATGCCTTTAAACCACTGGCCCAAGGACGGCCGGCACCCAACTGCGTCCCGTCAGCGGGTGGCGGGGGCGGCCTCTTCGGTTGCCGGGCCGGCCAGCGTGCTGCGATCCCACTCTTTGCCGTCGATATCAACCAGGCGAAGCGTGACGCGCGGCCCCTCCACGCTGATCAGCACGGCAAAGTTTCGTTGCCCCTCCACCCGGATCGGTTCCTCCAGGTCCGGACGGACGAAATGACTCTTGCTGCCATCGTCCGGATTGCGGCCGTACCAGGCATCGCCGGGCAGGGTGTTGCGCAAGGTGGGATGATTGCGATTGGCCTGAATCGGTCCGAGCATGCCGCCGGTGCCGTTGAGAATGTAGTTGACCCCATCCTTCCGTTGCCGGTAGTAGAGGTGGGTGCCGCCGCCCAGCACCGCAACCACCTTGTGCTTTTTGAACAACTCCGCGGCGGCCTCGCGAACCGCATTCTGCCGCCTCCACAGCCCCGTATAGTAAGCATGGTGGCTGAAGACGAAGATGTGCTTGCCTTCGGCTGAGGCCAGTTCCGCCTCCAGCTTTTTCAGCCGATCGTCGCTCTCATAGAACTCGAACGGCAGGCCGATGAACTTGGCGTTGGCGTAGGTGAAGCTGAACAAGTCGTCGTGCGGCTGGCCGAAGTAGGCCGAGAATCGCCGGCGGGCCTCGGCCTGTTGCTCGGCCGGTTTGCCTCCCGCGCCTCCTTTGCCCACCTCGTGATTGCCCGGGGCCGACCAAGTCGGGTACTTACGAAAGAATTCGCCAGCTGCCCGCTCCAGATTTCGGTATTCGGCCAGCCCTCCTGGGCCGATGCCGTTGTTGACCAAGTCGCCCATCGTCAGGGCAAAGTCCGGATTGAGCCTCTGCAGCAGGCCGAAGAGGTCCACACCCCGGCGACCGTGCCAATCGCTGACCGCCACAAAGGTAAAGGGCGTAGTGTCGGTGGGCTGCTTACGCTTGATGAGGGCCTGCATCAGCGGGCGAGGGTCGTGGGGCGGAAACGGAAACTCCTCTTGCGTCAGCTCCCGCTGGGGTGCAGGAGACCATGGCGCGGCGGCATCGGCTGTCTCGGCCACAGCGTCGCCGCCGGCCGGCTCTTCCGTCGACTGAACGGCCGGCTCCTCCGCGGCCACAGCGCCGCCGGCCGGCGCTTCGGTCGGCTGGGCGGCGGGCTCCTCCGCGGCTACAGGCCCCAGGGCCAGACCCGCCAGAAGCATCAGAACAATCAGTGTACGAGGTGTCATCTTCGCCATCCTGCTCTCCTTGCCGGCGTTTCCATGCGGCCTTGCCCGGCAACACTGCTGGGCTCATCAGATACCAATATGACACCTCCCGCCGGAAAGGCAATCCCTTTTCGTCCGATTCTCCTCGCGATCCGCCCCGGGAGTGGCCTGAGCGGCGGCGTATGGCAGGCGCCATGACTGTGTGCCCGCGGCATCCCAAGGTGAATTCCAGGCGTTATCATGGCCTGACTTCGTCAGACCAAAACACCGATCAGACCGTGGCATCGATCAGACCGTGGCACCGCGCAGGCCTTTACTGCCTGTCGGCAGGCGGCTGATTGGGGGCGGTGTACTTGCCCGCTATCTTGGCCGCCGGCACGGTATCGTCCGCCTCAAGTTCCAGCTTCATGCTGAGGAAACGCATCATGTCCTTCATGGTGATGATGCCGGCCAGGTGCTGGCCTTCCACTACCAGCAGGCGGCTGATGTTGTTCTGGGCCATCTGCGTCAGGGCCTTCATGGCATCGGCATCGGGCTGCGTGGTGTTTTCGCGCGAGCACTGGCGGATTATCTCGTTTACGCGCAGCTCGGGCCATTTCTCGCGAGGAATATCGGTCAGTTCCCGCGTCGAGATGCAGCCTTCCAAAGTGCCGTTGCTGGCCACCGGATACAGCTTGAAGTGGTAGCGGTAAACGTAATCCTCAACCAGTTCCTTCACTGTCGCATCGGGCGGCACGGTGACCACCTCGGAACTCATGAAGCGGCTCACATGCTCGCCGGCCAAGGCCTGGCGCACAAGCAGTTGCTGGAACGAAGACTGGGCGGCATTGCGGACGAAGAGGCCGATGAGGAAGAGCCAGAGTCCGCCGATGAAATTCCCGGTGAAGAAGCTGAGCACGCCAAGGACGACCAGCAGAATCCCGAAGCCCGCGCCGATCTTGCTGGTCACCCGCGTGGCCCAGCGGATGTTGCCCTTGAAGTGCCAGAGTGCCGCCCTGAGAGCTCGACCGCCATCCAGCGGGAAGGCCGGAATCAGGTTGAATATCAGCAGCAGCACGTTGAGAAGAGCCAGGTTGGCCACCACCGCGAAGGCATAGGGCGACAGATCGAAGGCCCGCAATCCCAAGGCCGTCAGCCCCAGCACAATGGCTACCACCAGGCTGGCTGCGGGGCCGGCCAGGGCCATCAGGAACTCGGCTTTAGGGCTGGGCGGCTCGTCGGTCATCTCGGCCACACCGCCGAAGACAAAAAGGGTTATGCCCTTCATCGGCAGGCCGTACTGCCTGGCCACCAGCGAGTGCATAAGCTCGTGCACCACAATCGACAGCAGCAGCCCGATTGCTCCGGAAAAGCCCATCAGCCAGCGGACCCAGGCCTCGGTATCCGGAAAGGCCATGCGAAAAACGCCCTCGGCCAGCGACCAGGTAATCAGGGCCATTATTATCAGCCAGCTCAGGTCCATATGAACCGTAAAGCCGAACAGGGTAAAAAGTTTGATACGCTTTCCAAACATTTCGCCATCCTTTATCAAATGCAGCCCTTGCTGACGGGATGCGGCCGGAAATCAGCGCTCGTAGGTGCCGATGAGTTCGGCCTGATCGATAACGTGATCTTCCATCTCCTCGAGCAACTCCTCCTTTGTCAGCGAGGGCCTCAGTTGCAGAGCCTCGTCCAGGGCGTACAGCCTGAAGTGGTAATGATGCACGCCGTGCCCCGGCGGCGGCATGGGTCCGTCATAGCCGACCGAGTCGGATGTATTGCGACCCTGGAGGGCTCCTCCGTTGTCGATGTCCACGTGCTCGCCCTTTTCTATCCGTTCGTTCAGTTCGGCCAGCGCGGGACTGATGCCGTAAATCAGCCAGTGCACCCATGGTTGCGGGCGGGGGGCATCGGGGTCGTCGCAGATAAGGGCCAGTTCCCGCGTGTCCTGTGGCAGGTTGCTCCAGGAGAGCGGGGGCGAGGCGTTCTGTCCCTCCTGCGTGTACTTGCGCGGAATGGGCTGGCCGTTGTTAAAAGCGCTGCTGGTAAGTTTGAATGATGCCATGACACTTTTCCCTCACCTGAAGAAACCTGATTGCCTTACTGTTCCCAAAGCTCCTGCGACCGCTGCTGCTCCTGTAGAGGTTGGTCGGTCTGCCCGAGCAGTTGTCGCAACTGATGGGCGTTGTGCGGAGCATGGCCTTCAGCATCGTTATTGAAGTAGCCGCAAACATCGTAACCTTCGCGGCTCCAGTGCTTTATCGGCTGGCCCACCAGTTGAGCGAATCGCAGTCAGCACAGCGTCTATCCTCATAATAAACGCAATGGCGCGCAGTAGAGTGAGGCAATCGGGCTCAATTGGCCCCGGGCGTCTGCAATCCAGCGAAAAATGGGGTCGGACGCAGGCGGCGGCACCGCAGGGCCGGCCAGGTGTTGCCCGGGCCGCTATAGAGGACAAAGTGGAGAATAATGGTCCGTCTTATCCTCAATTTGCGTCAATTAGGCTATTGTTTTATTACGGCATTGAGGGTAAACCTGATTCTAGGTGGTTTTGCTGACATTTAACCCAACCTGTGCTGCACTATGGGCAGGTTTTGCAGGCTGGCTGTTGATAGCAGACATTGGTTTGACGCCGCAAGTCGGGTGAAGGAGCCGCCAATGGCAATGCAGAGGCATTCTCTGGGGGTGGATAATCAGTGGCACGACTGCCCGAGCTGCGATTACAAGGGCGGCTGGCACGTATATTTCAAGAAAAGTGGCGAGCGGGGCCGCCTGATGATGTTGCTGCAGTGCCCGGGCTGCAAGGAGCAATACGACCTGGGCCTGACGGTGAGCATCAACTGACGGGGCGGGGCGGGGGCTGCCCCCGGGTGGCGGACCGCAAAGAACGTACAGGAGCAGCGTTATGGCTGAGAAAGACGGCCGCGATCTGAGCGTAACCAGCCGGTTGACGCGCAAGGAATTGTTGTCGCTTTACCGGCAGATGCAACTGATCAGGCGGTTTGAGGAAAAGACGGCCGAGATGTACCAGCGCGGCAGAATTGCCGGCTTCTGCCACCTGTATATCGGCGAAGAAGCCGTGGCTGTCGGGCTGGAGCACGTGCTGACAAACAAGGATTATGTCATCGATGCCTACCGCGATCATGGCTATGCCATTGCCCGTGGCATGGATCCGAAGCAGGTCATGGCCGAACTCTACGGGCGCTCCGATGGCGTGGCCAGGGGGCGTGGCGGGTCTATGCACATGTACAGTCGCGAACTGAAGTTCTTTGGCGGCGACGCTATCGTCGGCGGCCAGATAGCAGTGTCCACCGGTCTGGGCTTTGCGGTCAAGTATCGTCAGGAAGACGCGGTCGTGGTTTGTGCCTTCGGCGACGGAGCCGTCAATGAGGGCACTTTTCACGAGGGGCTGAACCTGGCCAGTCTGTGGAATCTGCCGATCGTCTTCATCTGCGAGAATAACGAATTCGGCATGGGCACGGCTGTCAGCAGGGCCAGTTCGTTCGTCGATCTTTCAAAACGGGCCCTGGGCTACAACATGCGTATCGACAAAGTAAACGGCATGGACGTATTGGCCGTGATCGAGGTCATCGACCGGGCCGTCAGGTATGTCAAGAGCGAACAGCGGCCCACTTTCATCGAAGCCCGCACGTATCGCTTCCGCGGCCATTCGATGAGCGATCCGCAGCGTTACCGAACCCGCGAAGACGTAGCCACCTGGCGCGAGCGCGACCCGATCAAACGACTGCAGCAGCGGATGATAGACGCCGGACAGGCGGCCGAGGAAGATTTCAAGGCCATTCGCAGCGAAATTGAGCAGCAGGTTAAAGATATTGTGGCCTTTGCCGAGGATAGCCCGAAGCCGCCGCTCGATCGTTTGACCGAATTTGCTTTTGCCGATTACAAGGCCCCGGATCAATAGTCCTGCAGACCGGCCCTGCCCAAAGGGCGGTCTGCTTCATGTACCAGGCGGGAGACCACTGGCAATGCAGAAAATCAGCATGCGAGAAGCCCTGAACCAGGCCCTCAGGGAGGAGATGCGGCGCGACATGCGCATCTTTATTGCTGGCGAGGATGTGGGAGAATATCAGGGCTCGTTCAAGGTGACGCAGGGGTTGCTGGAAGAATTCGGCCAGCAACGGGTGCTCGACACGCCGATCAGCGAGCAGGTCATTGCCGGCCTGGGCGTCGGCTCGGCCATGGCCGGACTGCGTCCCTGCATCGAGTTCATGACGGTCAATTTCATGATGCTGGCCATGGACCAACTGGTAAACCATGCCTCCAAATGGCGTTACATGTCGGGCAACATTCTGCCGGTGCCGGCCGTCTTCCGGGCTCCCGGGGGCGGAGGCCAGCAACTCGGGGCCCAGCACTCGCAGAGCCTGGAAACCTGGTTCGTGCATGCCCCGGGCCTGTTCGTCATGATGCCCTCCACGCCGTACGATGCCAAGGGTCTGCTGAAGACGGCCCTGCGGATGGAAGATCCGGTCATCTTCCTGGAGCACGAGGGGCTTTACTCGCTGGAGGGCGAGGTGCCCGAGGAAGAGTATCTGCTGCCGGTTGGCGTGGGCGACATCAAACGCCCCGGGGCCGACGTGACGATTGTCAGCTATTCGCGCATGCTGCACGTTTCGCTGGAGGCGGCCCGGAAACTCGAGGGGCAGGGCGTCGACTGCGAGGTAATCGACCTGCGCTGCCTGAAGCCGATGGATACCGAGCTTGTCCTGAAGAGCGTGGTCAAGACCGGCCGCCTGGTATGTGTGGAGGAGTGCTGGCGAACATGCGGGGTGATGGCCGAGGTGGCGGCCCAGATTCAGGAATTCGGCATGGATTATCTCGATGCTCCCATCAGGCGGGTGAGCGGGCGCGAAGTTCCGATGCCCTATAACAAGGAACTCGAGCAGGCCTGCATACCATCGGCCGAGCAGGTCATAGAGGCGGTTAATCTGACCCTGGGACGAAAGGCGGCTGATTAGCCGGCAGCAGGGGCGGTTTTGAGCTGCATGTAAAAAGGGGAATTGGCGATGGCGACACAGGTTGTTATGCCTCAACTGAGCGACACGATGAAGGAAGGCACCATTGTGCGCTGGCTGAAGCAGGAGGGTGACGCCGTGGAGGCCGGCGAGTTGCTGGCCGAGATCGAGAGCGACAAGGCGACGATTGATTTCGAGGCCTACGCCCCGGGCACTCTGCGGAAAATTCTGGTGAATGAGGGCGAGAAGGTTCCGGTTGGTCAGCCTATTGCTTTGATTGCCGAGGAAGACGAAGATATTTCGGACGATCTGGCCGAAGCCGGTGCGGGCGCTGGCGGCGCCGAGGCCGCCAAGGGTCGCAAAGCAGCAAATAAGAAGGCCGAGCCGGAAAAACCGCAGGCCAAGCCCGAGGCAAAAAAGCCGCAGGCTGCTGAGCCTGAAGCTCCGAAGAAAGCGCCCGCAGCAGAGGGTGAAGCCCCGGAGGCGGAGGAGAAATCGAAAGCGCCTGCAGCGGAGGCAAAGTCTGCTGCCCGAGCGAAGGGGGAGCAGAAGGCCGAAAAGGCCGAGCCACCGGCGGCAAAACCTGCGAAGAAGCCAGCCGAGGCCGAAAAGCCTGAGCAGAAGAAGCCGGCCGAGGGCGAAAAGCCTGGTGGGCGTGCCCAGGCTCAGCGGGAACTGAGCGAGCAGACGCCGCCGGATGAGGGTGCTGCCGAAGCGGTTGAGGCTACCGAATCTCAGATGGAACAGCCGGGCCGCGTAACCAGCACCCAGGTCCCCCAGGAGGCCGAGGAAGAGCTTGCCGAGGAGTCCGAACGGGTTGTGGGTGCGGGGGCCGAGTCGGAGCGTTACCAGGACGTGCGCGTCAAGTTTGGTGGCCGCGGAGTGGAGATGGGGCTGAGCCAGGAATCGGCCGAGCGGGCCATCGCCGAGGCCTTGCAGAAGTTACAGTCGCGTTAGGAGAAGGTGAGTTCAATGCAGGACGATCTGACGGTCAACCTGAGTCCGTATCTGCCGATTCTGCTGCTGACGATTCTGGCTGTGCTGATGGCCATAGGCACGGTAACCATATCGGCCGTGATGGGCCCGCGACGGCGCGACCTGGTCAAGGAGCAGCCTTACGAGTCGGGTATGCCTGCCCTTGGGGGCGGGCGCCTGAGGCTGTCCATCGAGTACTACCTGATGGCCATCATCTTTCTGGCCTTCGATGTCGAGGTGCTGTTCCTCTTTCCGTGGTCGCTGATTTACGGTTGGAGCCTGAACCTGGGATATTTCATCCTGCTGGAGATGCTCGTCTTTTTCCTGGTGTTGCTGGCAGGCTACTTCTACGGTTGGCGCGAAGGGGCGTATGAATGGGGCTAGAGGGCCATCTGGGCGAGGGTTACCTGACAACCCGGGCCGCTGATTTCCTGAACTGGGCACGCAAAAACAGCCTTTGGCCGCTGGCCTTCGGCACAGCCTGCTGCGCCATCGAACTGATGAGCACAATGGTTGCACGCTACGACCTGGCCCGTTTCGGGGCCGAGGTGGTGCGCTTCAGCCCGCGGCAAAGCGATTTGTTGATTGTCGGCGGCCGTGTAGTGGCCAAGATGATGCCTGTGCTGCAGACGGTTTACCGGCAGATGCCCGAGCCGAAGTGGGTTATATCCATGGGCGCCTGTGCCAGTTCGGGCGGCGTTTTTGATACCTACGCGGTCATCCAGGGCGTCGACCAGTTTCTGCCGGTCGATGTCTACATTCCGGGTTGCCCGCCGCGGCCCGAGGGGCTGCTTGAAGCGGTGATGCGGATCCAGGAACAGATCGAGAAGGAGAAGTTCGGGGATTATCACAAGGACAAAGCCGAGCCGATTGCATCAGCCCCTGGCGACGGTCGGGCCGGGCGGTCCGAGTTGCAGCAGCGGTGGGCCGAGAGACGTGCGGAGGTCGACCGGTGAAAGAGCATCGTGCCGAAGAGATTGTTGGCCGGATTCGCCAGGCGGTGCCGCACGGCGTGCGCGACTGGCGCCTGCACCGGGGCGAGTTGACCATTGTCGCCGAGCGCAGGCTGATTCTGGAGGTTTTGCGGGCTTTGCGCGACGGAGCCGGGCTGGGCTTTAACTTTCCGGTGGATGTGGCCGGGGTCGATTACCTGAAACATCCGCATCCGCCCTTTGCCGAACGCTTTGCAATCAGCTATCACCTGCTCAGCTGGGCGAGCGAGGAACGCGTGCGAGTGCAGGCCCCGGTGCCTGAGGACGATGCCTCGGTACCCTCGGTCACTGCTCTCTGGAGCCTGGCCAACTGGACCGAGCGCGAGATATACGACCTGTTCGGCATTCATTTTGAGGGTCATCCGGATTTACGGCGCATTCTGATGTGGGAAGGCTTCCAGAGCCATCCGCTGCGCAAGGACTACCCGCTGAAGGGACTGGGCGAGCGGTCCAACTTTGACCGGGTTGCCGATGATTTCCCACAGGCGGCCGAGAGCCGCCGGCTGCAGACGTCTCCTGTTGATCAGAAGCTTGATGAGAGCGTAGGTCGAAAACTTGACGAGCGGAAGGCAAATGGCTGATATCGCCCCGACAAAAGCCGCTGCTGGCCATACTGTTGACGAACCCGTCGCTGGCGATACTCCGGCCGGCGAGCGGATGGTTCTTAACTTCGGCCCGCAGCACCCGGCCACGCACGGCACATTGCGCCTCATTCTGGAACTGGAGGGCGAGCGCGTGGTCAAGTGCACGCCGCACATCGGCTATCTGCACTCCGGGTTCGAGAAGCTGGGCGAGCATCATACCTACAACCAGTACGTAACAGTTACCGACCGCATGAATTACATGTCGCCGTACGCCAACAACCTGGCCTGGCACACCGCGGTGGAGAAGCTTTACGGCATCGAGTGCACCGATTACACAAAGCTGGTGCGGCTCATTCTGGCCGAGGTTGCCCGGCTGCAGGACCATAGCTTCTTCATCGGCACCTCGCCGCTGGAGCTTGGCGGCGTAACGCCGTTTCTGTGGAGCTTCATCGGCCGCGAAGAGTGCTACGACGTGTTCGAATTTGTAACCGGCTCCCGCTACATGACCAGCTACACGCGCACCGGGGGCCTGTTGTGGGATATTCCGCCCGATTTCCATGAGCGGGTCAGCTACGTGGCCGACCGCACCCCGCCGGAACTGAAGGACATGGAGGACCTGGTGCTGCACAACCCCATGTTCCGCAGCCGCATGCGCGACATCGGCATCATTTCGAAGGAGATGGTTGTCGATTACGGCCTCACGGGCCCCATTGCCCGGGCCAGCGGGATTGATCGGGATTTGCGGCGCGACCAGCCATACCTGGGTTACGAGGCTTTTGATTTCGACATTCCAATCGGCACAGTGGGCGATTCTTTCGACCGTTACTTTCTGCGTTACGAAGAGATGCGGCAATCGGCCCGCATTCTGAAGCAGGCCCTGAAGGAGTTGCCCAAAAAGACTCCGCAGATGAACGTGGATCCGGACTACAAGGTGACCTTGCCTCCCAAGCATCGGGTTTACAGCAAGATGGAGGAGATGATCCACCATTTCGAGCTTATCATGCCCAACACCGGCGGGGCCCCGCCCGTGGGCGAAGTGTATGCGGCCAACGAGACGGCCAATGGCGAACTGGGTTTTTACATCATCAGCGATGGCACGAAGTTTCCGTATCGCGTTCGCGTCAGGCCGCCATCGTTCATCCATTTTTCGATTCTGCCCGACCTGGTCGAAGGGCGGTTGCTGTCGGATGTCATAAGTGTGCTGTCCACCTTGAACATAATTGCGGCCGAACTGGACCGGTAGGCAATCCACCATAGCTTTTTTGAGGAGCAGGGGCGGCGTGAAGTTATCGGAGCAAACATCGCAGCGAATTGATGCACTGCTGGCCCAGGCTGTCCGGCCGCGCGAGGTGTTGCTGGTGGCCCTGGAGCTTGCCCAGAAGGAATGCAACTATATCAGCCCCGAACTGGCGGCCTCGCTGGCCGAGCGCTTCGGCATGACTCAGGCCGATATGGAAGACGTGCTGACCTTCTACACGGTGCTGCATCGGGCGCCGGTCGGCAGGCATGTCATACGTGTTTGCGGCACGCTACCTTGTGCCATGGCTGGTTCCGACGGGCTGGTGGAGCACCTCTCGCGCGAGCTTGGAGTGGAGCCCGGCGGCACGACCAGCGACGGCCTGTTCACCTTGCATCAGGTCGAGTGTCTCGGCCTGTGCGAGCAGGCGCCGGCCATGCTGGTGGACGATCAGCCATACGGCAAACTGACGCTGCAGCGCGTCAGCGAAATTCTGCAGGATTATAGGAGGCGCAGCTCGTGACGATGCAGCTACAGCTAATTCCTCCGCAGTACACCGTGCAGTCGCCCGAGATGCTCGAGGCCTACCGCAAGCGCGGCGGTTACAGTGCGCTGGAGCAGGTGCTCGGGCGAAACGACCGGAAATGGATGCTGGATGAGGTGAAACGCAGCGGTCTCAGTGGGCGCGGCGGGGCGGGCTTCTCGGCGGCCATGAAGTGGTCCTTCATGCCGGCCGAACCGAGCGGGCCAAGCTACCTGTGCGTCAATGCCGACGAGAGCGAGCCCGGCACCTTTAAAGATCGTCACCTGATGGAGCGCGTGCCGCACCTTGTACTCGAAGGCATCATCCTTGCCGCCTGGGCCATGCGGGCCGAACGTGCTTTCATCCTGCTGCGCTACGAGTATCCGAACTGTCGGCGAATTCTGCAGCAGGCCATCGACGAAGCTCGCGAGGCAGGGCTGCTGGGGCAGGGGTTGATGGGTACCGACTGGTCGCTGGAGGTGGTAATCCGGTTGGGCGCGGGCACATACATATCCGGCGAAGAAATGGCCCTGCTGGAGACGGTTGAAGGTAACCGGGCCTGGCCCCGGCAGAAGCCGCCGTTTCCCGCCCAGCGCGGCGTCTTTGGTCGTCCGACGACGGTAAATAATGTTGAGACCCTGGCTTGCGTGCCGCTGGTGATAGCTGCTGGGGTCGATGAGTTCGCGGCCATGGGCTCCGGCAAGAGCACGGGACCCAAGCTCTACTGTGTTTCGGGTCATGTCAAGCGGCCCGGACTGTACGAGGCGCCGATGACGGTGACGCTGAAAGAGCTGATTTACGATCCCCGATTTGGCGGCGGCATTCGCGGCGACCGGGTTTTGAAGGCGGTAATCCCCGGCGGTTCCAGTGCCCCGGTGCTGCGGCCGGATGAGATAGATGTGCCGGCCAACTTCGAATCGCTGGCCAAAATCGGCAGCATGCTTGGCTCGGCGGCCATCATAGTAATGGACGAGACGGTCTGCATGGTGCGGGCAGCGCAGAACACGGCCCATTTTTTCGATCATGAAACCTGCGGAGAGTGCACGCCGTGTCGGGAAGGCTGCCACTGGATGCGGCAGATTCTGGACCGCATCGAGAATGGCCGCGGGATGGAGGGCGACATCGACCTGATGAGCGACCGACTGGCGGCCATCGAGGGGCAGACCATCTGCCCCTTTGGCGAGGCCGTAACCTGGGGCCTGGGCAGTATTGTCGAGAAGTTCCGCGATGAGTTCCAGGAGCATATCCGACTGGGCCGCTGCAAGTACGAGGCATGGCAACCGGCCAAGGAGCAGATGGCGTGAGCGAAGTCAGCATTAACATTGATGGCCGCGAACTGAAGGCCGCCGAGGGTGCCATACTGCTGGACGTGGCCCTTGCGGCCGGCATCTATATTCCGCACTTCTGCAGTCATCCTCTGCTGTCGCGGCCGGCGAACTGTCGCATGTGCCTGGTTGAGGTTGAGGGGGCGCCAAAGCTGGTTCCCTCCTGCATGATGGTGGTTAAGGACGGCATGGTCGTACGCTCCAACACGCCGCGGGTGTTGGAAAGCCATCGCAGCGTAATGGAGTTCTACCTGACGAATCATCCGCTGGACTGCCCGGTGTGCGATCAGTCGGGCGAGTGTGTGTTGCAGAATTACAGTTGGGCCTTCGGCTCGGCCGCCAGCCGTTTCGAGGATGTAAAGGTCAAGCAGGAATACAAAGAGGTGGGGCCGGACATCGTGCTGTACCAGGACCGGTGCATCATGTGCACGCGCTGTGTCCGATTTCTTCGCGAAATAACCGGCACACGCGAATTGTCGGTTATCAAGCGCGGCGTGTATAACGAAATTCATGCCGATGCAGACAAGCCGGTTGATAATCCGCTGGCCGGCAACGTGGTCGACATCTGTCCCGTGGGAGCGCTGCTGAGCAGGGATTTCCTGTTCAAGTGTCGGGTCTGGTGGCTCAAGTCGACGGCTTCGACCTGCGCCCTTTGCGCCCGGGCCTGCAGTATCAGCGTGGACACCAACAGCGGTCAGATAATGCGGTTGAAGCCTCGCGAAAATGCCTCCGTGAACGGCACTTGGATCTGCGACTACGGGCGATTTGCCTTTAAGGACTGGCAGCACGACCAGCGCCTGGCCGGCCCGGCGGTGCGGCGGGATGGCCAGTTGATCGGCACCAGTTGGGACGAGTCCCTGCAGGCGGCCGGCAATGCCCTGAGAATGGCCCTGGACCAGGACGGGCCATCCACCGTGGCCGTTGCCGCATCGCCTTGGCTGACCTGCGAAGAGGCTCTGTTGCTTGGCAAGCTGATGACCAGCTTCGGCGTCACAACGTTCACCATCTGGGACGCGCCACAGCATGAGCGGCTGCAATTCAACGGTTTTGCCATCAGCCAGGAAAAGGCATGGAACCGCCGCGGCGTCGAGAAGGCCCTCGGCGATGTTGGCCTGAGCATTATCAAACCGGGCAGGCTGGCGGGCATGATAAATGAAGGCCGCGTCACCACGTTTTACGCCACGGGTGGTGCGGCTTTCAGCCAGAGCTTTGTACCAGAGGATTTCCCTGCCGGTCGGTTGCGACAGTTGATCGTGCAGGACTGCTTCCCGCGCGGCGAGTTCACCCAGCATGCCGCGGTGGTGCTGGCCGGTGCCTCGCCGTACGAAAAGAGCGGCACTGTGATTAACGAGGATGGCGTAGAGCAGGAAGTTAACCAGGCCCTGGAGCCCATCGGCCAGGCCCGCAGCGATTGGGAAATTCTGCGCGACCTGGCCCAGCACGTGGCTGGTGGCCAGGCGGCCATGGCCGGCACAGCCCCGCCTGAGCGACCCGGGCGACGCTGGAAATATACGCGCGGCAATAGCGAGAACGAGTAAAAGTTATGATGACCGACATACTCATCGCCGTTATAAGAGTGCTGATCGTCTTCGGCATCATCAACCTGATGGCCGGACTGCTGCTGTGGAGCGAGCGGCGCATAAGCGGGTTGATGCAGGATCGCTGGGGCCCGAATCGGGTGGGTCCGATGGGTCTCATGCAGCCGCTGGCCGATACCATCAAGCTGATATTCAAAGAGGACATCACGCCGCGCAATGTGGACAAGTTGCTCTACTACATTGCCCCGGCCATGACTCTCGTGCCGGCCATTCTGGCTTTTTCCATTGTGCCCTTCGGCGACCCGATAGAAATTGACGGTCGTCGCGTGCTGATGCAGGTGGCCGGTCTGGGCGACTCGAACCTGGAGCTGGGCATACTGTTCTTCATTGCCGTGGCCTCGCTGGAGATTTACGGCATCATTTTCGGTGCCTGGGCCTCGAACAACAAATACAGTCTGTTGGGCGGCATCCGCAGCGCCGCCCAGATGCTTTCTTACGAGCTCTTCCTGGGGGCCTCGATCATCGGCGTGATAATGCTCACGGGCTCGCTCAGGCTGGTGGACATTGTGCAGCAGCAGAACGATCATCTGCTTTTCGGCTTCCTGCCGGCCTGGAACATCTTTCGCCAGCCGCTCGGTTTTCTGGTCTTCTGTGTGGCCGCCTTTGCCGAAACCAACCGCATGCCGTTCGATCTGCCCGAGAGCGAGCAGGAGCTTGTTGGCGGCTATCACACCGAGTATTCGAGTATGAAGTTCGTCATGTTCTTCATCGCCGAATATGCGGCCGTCTTCACCCTCAGCGCCCTTATCGCCACAATTTTCCTTGGCGGATACGGCTGGCCGGGGCTGACATCCGACCTTGTGGGCCCGACCTGGTTGCCGATAATCCAGGCGCTTACCTTCATGTTCAAGACGCTGCTGGTCTGCTTCGTATTTATTGCTGTGCGCTGGACTGTGTCGCGATTCAGGTACGACCAGGTCATGCGGCTGGGCTGGAAGGTGATGCTGCCCATAGCCTTCCTGAACATACTGTTGACCGGGGCGCTGATGCCGCTGTTCCGCTGATTTAAGCGGACGCCATCCGGGCTGAACAAACCGGGCCGCAGCGAGAGTTGCCCGATGACGAAAGATTAGGGGAGAAGTAACGTGTCGCATCTGCCATCACCACAATTCAAGGTTCCGCCGCCCGACTACGTGCGCAGCAAGTTGCCGCGGCCAACTTACGATACGCCCAAGCGTGGGCCACAGAAGTCGGTGCGACTGGGCCGGGTCGATCAGTGGTGGCAAAAGCTGATGCTGCCTGGCCTGATCAAAACCGTCTGGACCGGCATCACGCACATCTGGCAGAAAAAGTTTACCGTTCAGTGGCCGGAAGAGGTGCGCGAGGTCAGCCCTAATTACCGCTTTGTGCATCGGTTGAACAAGGACGAAAAGGGTCGCCCGAAGTGCGTGGCCTGCTTTCTCTGCCAGACCGCGTGTCCGGCCAATTGCATACGCATCGAAGGGGCCAAGGCGCCGTGGCCCGACCGGGAGAAGTACCCCGTACGGTTCGACCTGAACGAGTTGCGTTGCATCTATTGCGGCATGTGCGAGGAAGCCTGCCCGGAAGATGCCATCGAACTGACCCGCATCTACAGTTTTGTGGGTACGACTCGCGACGAGATGATTTACAACAAAGAGCAGTTGCTGGAGATTTTCGACCTGACGCGGGACGAGAAACACCCGCAGCGCTGGTAATAAAAATGGAGAGGAGGGCGCGGGGCTTGACTGCGCTTCTGTTCTGGATAATCATCGTGGGCGGCTTCTATATCTTTCGCGGCGGTCTGGCCGTCAGGCAACGGCCGGCGCAAATCGTGCTGATGCTGCTCGGAGCCATCATAGTGGTGGGCAGCGCCTGGTACTTTGGCCGAGGCATCGACCGCGTCAGCCATCTGCTGCGCTTCGTGCTGTCGGTGACGGCCCTTGTTTCGGCCGTACACGTCGTCTTCGGGCAGCGCCCGGTGCAATGCGCCCTGTCGCTGCTGGCCGTGTTTCTTTCGCTGGCTGGCATCTTCGTTGCCTACCAGGCCGAGTTTCTCGGTGTCATTACGCTGGCAATTAACGCTGGCGGCGTCATTGTTACCTTCCTGTTCATCCTGATGCTGATCGATCTCCGCATGGAAGGGCCACGCCCGGTTGCTGCGCGCTGGACATGGGGGGCGGTTGTTGCAGGCTTTCTGCTGGCCGTCGGATTATTGGCTGTGGTAAGCGGCTCCAGTGGTCAGGTTGCCGCCTCGCCGCCACCGAGGTACTTCGAGATTACCTCGCGCTACGCCTATGGCGTGGGCGAGGGTATGGATACACGTATGGGCGAGATGAGCGAGGAGGAGGCCCGGGCCATATCGGCTGGCGACGTGCACCCCTTGCGGCCCATAACCGGTTTTACTCAGCACGTGGGCTGGGAGCTTTACACGCGCTACACCGTTCCATTCGAGGTGGCCTCGCTCATTCTGACGGTTGCCGTGGTCGGGGCAGTGTGCGTTGGCCGCCAGAGGGCAAGCGGCGAAAGCAAAAAATCCGGTACCTATACCAAGGCTGCGTCGGGCACCGGGACCGGCGGTCGAGAGGGAGACAACAGGCCATGACGATAGAACCGCTGAATGACTTTTCGCCGCAGGTTGCAGCCATGTTTTCGGTCCTGCTGCTGGCCCTTGGGCTTATCGGCCTGATGCGTCGGCGAAACATGCTGTTTGTGCTGATGTCGGTCGAACTGATGCTGCAGGCTCCCGTGACTCTGTTTATTGCTCTGAGCAACCACATGCGTACCTACAACGGGCAGATTTTCGCCATATTCATCATTATGATAACCGCAGCACAGGCGGCTGTGGGCGTGGCCATTGTGGTCAGCCTTTATCGGCATCGGCGGAGCATCTCGACTGCTCATTGGACGGCATTGAAGGGCTGATTAATGCTATCGGAAGCAATGGATTACCTTGGCCGCAACCCTCTTGGCGTGGCGCTTGTCGCAGCCGGTTTTCTGCTGCTGCTGGTGCCGGCCATCCTCCGGGCACTGTCGCCCCGAACGAAAAAAGAGCGGGCCGCGAGCACTATCGGTAGCCTTTTCGGCATCCCTTCGCGACTGTTATCGCGGATGCACACTGGCGATGTGCGAATGTATGTTATATGGATGATAGCCGGAGCCGTTCTGCTGATCGCTGTCGGCATGCTGGCCTCCGGCATAAGTTTCGCAGACGTGAACTGAGGTAGCACGGGCGTCTAGTGCGCAGCCAATCGCTGCGACGACATCAACAGTGCAATTTTCGGAAGTGAGGTCTCAAGAAAAGTGTTGCCCTCTGCCATAACACTGGCTGCTGAGAATGGTCACGACATTGACCTTGTGGCCGCATACCCGGTTTTCGTGCTGGCCGGAGCCGGCGTTCTGGGCCTCATTGCCAAAATGATCTGGCGCGAGCGGGCCGGTATTCCCGCCCTGGTGCTGGTTGTGCTGGGCCTGCTGGGCGCATTTGCGGCAGCACTTTATTACCTTTCGCCCAACCCGGTCGACTGGCACCCGCTGATGGGCCTGCTGCAACTCGATCCGCTGGGCGCCCTGGCCCAGGCGGTAATTTTTGGCGGCGCGCTTGTCGCCCTTATCATAGCCCTGCCCATGCTCAAGGTGATGGGCGAGCGCAGTGGCGAGTTTCTGGTAGTCTTCGCCTTTGCCGTCTCGGGCCTGGCCATAATCGTCATCAGTATCGACTTTCTGACCCTGTTTACCGGCATTGCTCTTGTGGTGACCTGTAACTTCATCTTGCTTGGCATGCAGCATCGCGATCTGCCCGGCACCGAGGTATCACTCAAATATTTCATTACCAGCCTGGTGGCCAGTGCACTGTTGCTGTTCGGCATGGCTCTTGTTTATGCCGCCAGCGGCGATACGCAATACCAGGGGGTTACCGACGGGCTGCAGCGCGCCGGCGAGTCGCAACTCGGGATAATGGTGCTGGGGCTCGGGCTGATTATGGCCGGCTTTGCCTGGCAGCTAGGCCTGGTGCCCATGCACATGCATCTGCCCGACCTGTACCAGGCGGCCCCCGCTCCGACGGCGCCCTACATAGCCATGTTGCCGCCGCTGGCCAGTCTGGTGGTGCTGACCCGCCTTCTGGCCGCTCCGCTCAGCCCCGGAGCCGAAGCATTGCGGATGATGATTGTGGCTCTGGCCGTGCTGACGATTGTCCTGGCCGCGCTGCTGTCCTGGGCCCAGAGTTCTTCCAGGCGGGCCAGCGGATACGTTGCAGCCGTGGTCGTGGCGGCCCTGTTCCTGGCGGTCGGATGGTTCAGCACCGAGCCGATTATCGAACGCAATGACAGCATGATGCTGGTCATGTCGCTGGCCTTCAGCACGAGCATGCTGCTGGCTCTTGGCATTCTTGCCGGAACGCTAGGCCGTTTCAGCGAAGACTCCTCGTCCCTGCCGGCCGTCAGCACGATTGTCTCCCGAATGGTGGCGGGCGGCACTGCTTTTATTATCGGCCTGCTGCTTCTCATCGGGGCAGTAATCGCAGTAGCCGAAGCGCCTGCGCCGGCGGGCAAGGCCATCTGGTACTGGCTGATTTCAGCCGGCCTGACCATAGCCGCTGCCAGGATGATGCTGGTTTACGCCGCTCAGCAGAAACCGTGGCGACACGTGCCGGCCGACAGAAAGGTTGCCGGAGCCATGTGGCTGATTCTGGCGGCCATTGTCGTGGTGGCGCCGGTTCTGGTAGCGTACGTGTACCAAGGCAAGCTGGCTCAACTTATTTTTGACAGCCTTTAAGCATATTGGGGGGTAGCAGCATGTCGCGATATCTGATAATTGGCTGTGGGCCGACCGGCACCAATGCCGCCGAAGAAATACGCAAGGCCGACCCCAAGGCCACCATCACCATGTTGTCGCACGAGCGACTGCGCGTCGTGGCCCGTCCGCGGCTGGTTGAATATGCCTCCGGTCAGATTGCTGCCGAAGAGCTTGAGACGAAGGACGCCGAGTGGTTCCGGGAGCGGCAGATCGAGTTGCTGCTGGAGACGCCTGCCAAGTCGCTCGACCCGCTGGGCCACGAGGTTAAACTAGTCAACGGGCAGCGCATCTGTTACGACCATTGCCTGCTGTCGGTGGGCATCACGCCGCGGCCTGTTCCGATTCCCGGGGCCAACCTCAAGGGCGTCTGCCATATGCATTACCTCGAGCAGGCCGACCGCGTGCGAGCGGCCGTCGAGCAGGCCGAGCTGACGGTTGTAGTCGGTGGCGGGCTGCTGGGTCAGGACATGACCCAAGCCCTCTGCAACGCCGGCCGTCGGGTAACCCTGCTGGTGCGCGAAGATTTCGTCGGCTTTCCGCAATTCGACACGGTCAGCGGCGGCATGGTTGAAGACGAGTTGCGGCGAATGGGTGCCGAGATACGTAAATCGACCGAGGTGAAGATCATTGTCGGGCAGAACGGGCGGATGACCGGAGTAACGCTCAGCAGCGGGTCGGAGCTATCGTGCCAGGCGATCTTTTTCGCCATCGGAGCCATGCCGAACGCCGGTTGGCTGGAGTCCAGCGGTTTGCGCGTCAACAGGGGCATTGTCGTCGACAGCCAGCTGCGCACGAATCTGCCGGACGTCTACTCGGCTGGCAGCGGCACCGAATACCACGTGCGTGGCAAAGAACTGATGCAGGCAAGCTGGGGCAACGCTACTGCGGCCGGCAAAACGGCCGGCAAAAATATGGCCGGCGGGCAGGAGGCTTACGATGTCCCCAGCGACTACACAACCCGTGTCGGCGAGAAAAAGTTCACCCTGTTCGGCTCGCCCCGGCAGGCCTTCCCGAAGGCCCGCTTCGTAGGGTTCCACGGCGACGAGGGTGGTTATGCCGCTCTGCTGGAAGAGCAGGGGATGGTACGCGGCGGAATTCTGGTGGGCAAACACCAGAAGGCCAAGGAAATCAAGCACCTGCAAATGCTCTCCGAGCCTGTTCCGCTCCTGGACAAGTTGCCCGATCAGAACCAGACAAGCGTGAGCGAATTCGTCAGCCGAGCCCTTAGTCTGTAGCTCTGCGGGGGCTTCAAGTTGCGGGAGATGCCCCGCGGCAGGGGCGGAGGCCTGGTCATGCCGGGCGCAACTGATGCCTTGCCGCGGCTCCGGTCAGCCGGCTTCGTCAACCGCAATGGCACTGGCCATGGCCGTGGCCTCTATATGGCTGATGCTGATCCAGATGCGGGCTATGCCACGTTCGCGGCCGATGTCGGCGGTCTTGCCGTGCAGCACCACAAAGGGCTCGCCGCTCGGCTTCTGCAGAATCTCTATCTCGCTGAAGGCCACGCCCTTGCGCCAGCCGGTGCCAAGGGCCTTCATTACCGCCTCCTTGGCGGCGAATCGGCCGGCATAAGCCTCCATCTGTCGCCCATTGCGCTTGTGCTTATGGCTGTAGGCCACCTCGGCGGGCGTAAAGACGCGGGCCAGAAAATGCTGACCATGGTCCTCCAGCATGCGGCCGATCCGCTGCACTTCGATAATGTCCACGCCATGCCCGACTATTGCCATCGCTTGTTTGTCTCCGACAAGTTTTCCGACTAGAAAATAGGTTGCCGCCCACGCCATTTCAACGAAATTCGTCCTCAGCCGCTTGGATGGTCGGCCCGAGCCTGTTATACTGCGCCGCTCAATCCCAACCCCAGACAGAATCGACGGAAGGAATCGTCCCTACAATGAAAGATGTACTCTCCGACCTTACTCCACCACAGCGCGAGGCCGCCATGCATGTTGACGGCCCGCTGCTCATTCTGGCGGCCGCAGGCAGCGGCAAGACGCGAGTTATTACCCGCCGCATTGCCTACCTGATACTCCAGGGCGTGCCCGCCTGGCAGATTCTGGCCATCACCTTCACCAACAAGGCCGCCGGCGAAATGCGCGAACGCGTCCAGTCCCTGTTGCCGGCCCGCGGAGCCACAATCTGCACATTCCATTCCTTTTGTGCCCGCGTGCTGCGTATGCATGCCGAGATGCTGGGGCTCGATCCGAATTTCACCATCTACACCACCAGCGACACCAAGCGGACGGTGAAGAAGGCCATCGAGCGGGCCGGACTCGATCCCTCCTACTGGACGCCCGACAAGGTTGCCGAGCGCATCAGCGACCTGAAGGGCAAGTTGCAGAAGCCGTCGTCCAATCCGCAGAATGCCTTCGACGTTATAAGTCGCAATGTGGCCAAGATTTACCCGATTTACGAGGAGTTGCTGCGCGAGAATAACGCCTTGGATTTCGACGATCTGCTGATGCGGGTGGCGGTCGGACTGCGCGACAATCAGGAATTCCGCGAAGCGCTGCAGGAGCGTTACCGCTACATTCTCATTGACGAGTACCAGGACACCAACCAGGCCCAGTACATGATTGCCCGCCTGATAGCCGAGCAGCACCAGAATATCTGTGCCACCGGCGACCCGGACCAGGCCATTTACGGCTGGCGCGGGGCCGACATCAACAATATCCTCGACTTTGAAAAGGACTTCCGCGGCTGCAAGGTCATCAGGCTGGAGCAGAATTATCGCTCGACTCCGCAGATTCTGCAGGCCGCCGATCATCTGATACGCTTCAACCGCAAGCGCAAAGAGAAAAGTCTGCTGACAGCTAACCCGGCCGGGGCAAATGTTACCGTAATGGAGGTTGATACGGCCGAGGAGGAGGCCCGGATTATTGCCGAGCAAATAAGATCCGCCTGTCCCGACGGCAAGGGGTTGTCCTCGGTGGCCATCTTCTATCGCGTCAACTCCCTGAGCCGTGTGCTGGAAGACGAATTGCGTCGCCACAACATTGCTTACGAGATTGTCCGTGGCATGAGCTTTTACGAGCGACAGGAGGTCCGGGCCCTGGTTGGTTATCTGCGGGTGCTGGTGAATCCGCGCGACGACCTGGCCCTCGAACAGGTAATCAATACGCCGCCCCGCGGCCTTGGCGAGACAACGCTTAAGAGGGTGCGACAGTTTGCCGCCTACAATCGTCTCAGCCTGCTTGATGCCTGCCGACGGGTCGAGGAGATCAAGGAACTCGGCTCGCGCGCCGTCAAGAGCATGGCGGCTTTCGTCACCATGATTGACGATCTGCTGGAACTCGGCCAATCCGAATTGCGACTTCTGGTGAGCACGCTGATCGACATTACGCGATTTGAAGATTACGTGCAGAAGCTCAGCGATGGCACTCTGGACCGCAAAGAAAACGTTGATGAATTTGTCACCCTGGCCGCCGACTTCGAAAAGCAACTGGCCGAGGAGATGCCCGAGGACGAAGATGCCGACCTCGTGCAGACGCCGCTCATGCGGTTCCTGGAACGTGTCTCGCTTACCAGCGATCAGGATGCCGTTCACGAGAATCTGGAACGCGTGCACCTGATGACTCTGCACGCAGCCAAGGGGCTGGAATTCGAGAAGGTATTCATGGTCGCCCTGGAGCAGGGCATTCTGCCTCACGAGATGGCGGGGCAGGACGCTCGCGATATCGAAGAAGAGCGGCGGCTATGCTTTGTCGGCATGACCCGGTCCATGCAGCAACTTACCATGACCTACGCCCGCTATCGCATGCATCGCGGCCAGACGCAGCGGCAGATTCCCAGCATCTTCCTGCGAGAGCTTGGCGAAGATGGCATCGACCGCCATGTGTCGGAGGCCAGCTTTTACGACTCGCCTGATGAAGCCACCGGCTACGAGGCCCAATACGGCAATGGCGGTTACAATTCCGCCAATCGCGCCGGTGCCGGCGGCGGTGGTTGGCGCAATGGTGGCGGAAAACAGGCCTCCGGCAGGACAACCGGCGGCCAGAACAGAAGCTGGGTGCCGCGAGGCGACGATACCCGTCGCGGCTATGCCGGGCAGGGCTCGGCCGCCGCGGGCAACCGCTCCAAAGAGGTGGCGGAGAATCGGGCGCTGGCCGGTGCTGCGGCATCAAGAACGGGCTTCAGCCAAGGGCAGATAGTGATGCACGAAACCTACGGCCTGGGCAGCGTGGTGGAGGTGAGCGGCTCCGGTGGCGCCGCCCGCATCACCGTGCGATTCCCGCACTCGGGCGAGAAAAAGTTTGTGGCCAGTGCCGCCCGGCTGAAGATTGTCGACGGCCGACGTTGAGTAGTAGTGTAATGTCTTGTGTGTAATTTGCTGTGGGTGCTGTTGGTGTGGTTGTGGTTGTCATGTGGCCGTGCGGAGGCGGAGCCGTAGGCGTAGCCGC